>CAMDLO010000001.1 GCA_945901765.1 Cyanobium sp. NIES-981
TGCAGCTCGGCAATGGCACCGCCCAGGTCTCCTCCGATCTGGCCGCCCTGGTGCAGAGCTCCCTGCAGGCAGCGGCCGGGATCGTGCTGCGCAACGTGAGCGTGGATGCCGCCACAGGCCTGATCCGTGCCATTGCTTCGGCCAGCCGGAATTTCAGCCCAGCGGCCACCATCGCCACCCTGGCGTTGCCGGTCTCGGTGGATCTGCAGACCGAACCGGATGAAACCTTCTCGCTCACCCTCAGCGACTTCGTGCAGGCGCAGACGGTCACCACCACCATCAGCAATCAGGATCCGCTGGCCATTCGCCTCACCGGCCCCGGCTCCGTACTGGAAGGCGCCACCGCCACCCCCTACACCGTCTCCCTGGATGGCGTTGGCCTCGGCGCTGGTGCCAGCGTTTCCTTCTCCCTCGATTCCGCCTCCGGCTCCGCCACTGAAGGTCTCGATTTCAACGCTCTGGTCGCCGCCGGACTCACCGCCGCAACGGGCATCACCCTCAGCGGCATCACCACCGCTGCCGACGGGTCGATCGCCGTCACCGCAACCAACACCAGCGGAGTCGATCTGATCGCTGATGCAGCGCTCCTGACGCTCAAGCTCAAGACTGCCAACGATGCCGTCGTGGAAGGAGACGAATCCTTCGATCTCCGCCTCTCCAGCAGCTCCACCGCTGTCAACCCGCCCACCCTCTCCACCACCATCACCGATGACGATGGCCCAGCCCTGAAGCTGACCGGCTCGGCCTCCATCGCAGAAGGGGCCACCACCACCTACGCACTCGCTCTCGATGGCGTCGGCCTCGGCGCAGGGCGGGCAGTGTCCTTCACGCTCGATTCCACCTCCGGCTCCGCCGCGGAAGGGAACGATTTCAGCAAACTTGTCTTTGCTGATCTCAAGCCAGCTGCAGGCGTGAAACTGAAGCGCCTCAGCACCGATCCGCTCACCAAAGCGGTCACCATCAGCGCCACCAACATCAGCGGCACCGATCTGGCCACCGGTGCAGAGCTGCTCCGCGTTCCGATCAAAACCACCAACGACCAGACGGCGGAAGGCGCTGAAACCTATGCGGTGACTCTGAGCAGCAACACAGCCTCCGTGGCGGCACCTGCGCTCACCACCAGAATCAAGGATGACGATCAGGTTGCGATTCGTCTCAAAAGCAAGACCAGAGTCCGTGAAGGGGATGCCGCCAGTTATGCCATCGGCCTCGATGGGGTCGGCCTGGGCTGGGGCCGCAGCATCAGCCTGAGCGTGAATACGGCTGGCGAGAGTGCCAGGCAGCCGACCGATTTTGCCCCGCTGCTGCCGGGCTCCTTCAGCGCTGAAGCGGGCGTGAGCCTGGGCAGCATCAGCACAGATCCTGTAACCGGGGCGCTGACACTGACCGTGACCAACAGCAGTGGTGAAGATCTGGCAACCAATGCGCAGCTGCTCAACTTTGCCGTCGGCACCAGCAACGACGCGGTGGTGGAAGGCAACGAAACCTATGCCGTGAAACTCAGCAGGAGCACAGCAGCAGTGAGTACCCCCACGATCAACACCACCATCACCGATGACGATGCCGCCGTGATCACACTCAGCGGTTCCGCCAGCGTTCAGGAAGGGAATACAGCCGCTTATGCGGTGTCTCTTGATGGGGTTTCGCTCGGTGCAGGCCAGAGTGTGAAGCTGGTACTGGATACGATCAGTGGCAGTGCCACCGAAGGCAGCGATTTCGCGGCATTGGTTGCCGCTGGGCTTAAAGCTGCTCCGGGATTGAAACTGAGCGACATCAGCATCCAGGCCAGCACGAAGGCGGTGAGGCTGACCGTCACAAACAGGAGCAACGCGGATCTGGCCGTTGGAGCACCGCTGCTGAGTTTCACGCTGAACACAATCGATGACAGCACCGTGGAGGTCACGGAGGCGTATCGGGTGACCTTGACCAGCAGCACAGCCGATGTCAGCAGCGGGTCTTTGACGACCACCATCACCGACAACGACATCGCCACGCCAGTCGAGCCACCAAGCGGAGGGGGTGGCAGCAACCCTGTATCCCCAGGCAATCCGTTCCTGAACGGGGGTAAGCCGGAAGACATTCTTGACACCATTTTCGGCAAAGGCCGCCCCCGCGTCCGTCGTAAGGCTGCTGCTGATCCGATCGTGGAGTCCCGGCAACGGCTGATCGACACCAGATCCCGACGCAGCGCCGACCGCATCCAGAACGGGGCCGCGATGGAGGACTCCCTAGCCATCTCCTCCATCGGCAGCGACGTCACGGTTGCCACTCGCCCATGGCAGGACCCACGCCTGGACGGAAGCACGGCGCTGCCACTGAGCAGAACAGACAACGGCACACTCCCATGGCTGTGAGGCAATCCCACAGCGCAGCGGGGCTAACCGGCAACTTTGCCTATGGAACCGGCCGATCGACTCGATACGGTGCCTGCCAACAGGAGTACGGATCATGCAGGCCCAGTTCATGCAGACACGAGTCAAGTCGGGCAGGACTCCGTCTAACCGTGCAATCCGTGACCGCCTGGCAGGACGGAATCCAGGCCTTTCCCTGAAATCAGCAGGCATCGGCGAGGTGCTTGCCTGTCTCCGCACCCTGGCCTTGCTCAGCAGCCTGATGCTGCTCTGCGGTTGGCAGATCGAGCAGCTCCGGCTCAGCGACGCCGCCGTGCCGGTGGTGGCCGATCCGGTGCACCCCTACCCCTGAACCGCCCCATGCCCTGGTACGTGAAGCTGGAAGAGGGGCTGGTCGACAAGCAGCGCTTTGATGCGGTGGTGCCGGATCATCGGCGCTGGCTGGAGCAACTGGAGCGCGACGGTCACCAACCCCGCAGCGGGTACTGGGCTGACCGGGTGGGCCAGCCTGGTGCCGGCGGCATGTTGCTGTTCCACGCAGCCGACTGGGCAGAAGCCGAGGCGCTGGTGCGGCGTGATCCACTGGTGCGCGCGGGATGCGTGCGCTGGTGGCTGCACGAATGGCGCCAGGTGCCGCTCAGGAATGAAACAACAGCACCAGGCCCGAATTGAGCTGGTGAAACTCGCGCTCCTCCCGGCTCAGATCCAGCCCCACCTGCAGCCCTTCCTGCAGGGCCGCCTCAAACGGAGGGGATGTGGGTGCCACCCCGGCGCTCCACAGGGCTGCAATTCCGACCGGGGTGGCATGCCAGCGAAACTGCGGCGTTGTGCCGATCTCCGGCTCGGTCAGGGCTTCCTCCAGCAGGTCGCGAATCGGCATGGCTCCCCAGACGTGCCCGCAGCATCGGCATGACCCGCGGCGGGGGCAATCAGCTGAGAGTTTTCGTGATGAAGCGCACCGCAGCAGGCCCGGCCGCAAACAGCAGCCAGAGCCAGCTCAACCGGCCCGTGAGCGCCAGCATTCGCCTGACGGCGGCTGCATCCGGTGCCGGCTGCCCCGCCGCCAGCACTGGTTTGGCACGCTGCTCGCCGCCGTAGCTGTTCACACCGCCAAGCTGCACTCCCACCACCCAGGCGTAGGCGGCCTGGGAGACGCCGGCGTTGGGCGAGGGGTCGGCGCGGCCATCGCGAAGCGCCAGCCGCAGCACTGCAGGCGCTCGCCAAGGCCTGGCGCTCACCAGCGCCAGGCTGGCAGCCGTGCACCGGCAGGGCAGCCACACCAGCAGGTCATCGAGCCGGGCACCGGCCGTTCCCAGCCAGCGCAGGCGACCGTGTCGGTACCCCAGCATCGAATCGAGAGTGCTCGCCGCCTTGAACGCCCAGGCCCAGGCCAACGGACCAGGCAGGGCAGCGCTCCCCCGACAGGCCCAGGAACCACTCCACAGCATCGCCCCCACCAGCATCCAGAACAGGGGCGCGAACAGCCCATCCACGGCGTTTTCACTGGCGGTTTCGGCGGCGGCCCGCAGCAGCTGCGGGCCGTCGAGAGCGGCCGTGTCGCGGCCGACGATCCAGGCCAGCGCCCGGCGCGCCGGCTGCAGGGGGCTCTCGCCCCCAGCGCCGACCGGGGTCTGGGCCACGGGGCTGGCCTCCGGCAGGGCTTCCAGCACCCGCCCAACTGCCTGCGCCAGGCTGCGGCCGGCCAGGGCGCTGGCCAGGGCCAGCACCAGCAGCACTACCGCTGTCCAGGCCCACCAGCCACCCCGGCCCAGGCCAGCCAGGGCCAGCTGCTCAACCCCCCAGCCGACCAGGGCGCTGCCGCCCACCAGCAGCAGGGTGATGGCGAAACCGGCCAGGCGCAGGGCCCAGGGACGTTCGCCAGCCCAGGACTCGGCCAGGCCCCGCAGCCGGGTGATGCACCAACCCATGCACACCACCGGGTGCGGCCAGGCCCGCGGATCGCCCACCAGCCGATCCAGGCCGCAGGCCAGGGCCACCAACAGCAGCGGCTGGAGCGCCAGCGGGATCAGGCGCTCTTCAGCCAGGAGAACATCGAGCGCAGACCCTTGCCCACCGCCTCGATCGGGTGCTGGCTGTCGCGCTCACGGATCCTGGCCATCTCGGGCTTGCCGGCCTCGCACTCCGCCACGAAGTTGCGGGCGAAGGTGCCGTCCTGGATGTCGGCCAGGATGCGCTTCATCTCGGCCTTGGTATCGGCGGTGATCAGGCGCGGACCGCTCACGTAGTCGCCATATTCGGCGGTATTGGAGATCGAATCGCGCATGGCGGTGAGGCCGCCCTTCACCATCAGATCCACGATCAGCTTCACCTCGTGCAGGCACTCGAAGTAGGCCAGCTCCGGCTGATAACCGGCTTCCACCAGGGTTTCGAAACCGGCCTTCACCAGCTCGCTCAGGCCGCCGCAGAGCACAGCCTGCTCGCCGAACAGATCGGTCTCGGTCTCCTCCTTGAAGTTGGTCTCAAGGATGCCGGCGCGGGTGCCGCCGATGCCCTTGGCATAGGCCATGGCCAGCTCACGGGCCTGGCCGCTGGCGTCCTGGTGGATGGCGAACAGGGCAGGTACGCCCTGAGCGTTCTGGTACTCCCAGCGCACGGTGTGGCCGGGGCCCTTCGGGGCGACCATCACCACATCCACATCGGCAGGGGGCTGGATCAGGCCGAAGCGGATGTTGAAGCCGTGGGCGAAGCTCAGCACCTTGCCGGCGCTCAGATGCGGGGCAATCTCCTTCTCATAGACGGCCTTCTGGGCCTCGTCGGGCAGCAGCACCATGATCCAGTCGGCCTTGGCGCAGGCGTCGCTCACGCTCAGCACCTCCAGGCCGTCGGCCTTGGCCTTCTCCACCGAGCGGCTGCCCTCGTAGAGGCCCACCACCACGCTGACGCCGCTGTCCTTGAGATTGAGGGCGTGGGCATGGCCCTGGGAGCCGTAGCCGATGATCGCCACGGTCTTGCCGCTCAGCAGGGAGAGGTCGGCGTCGGAGTCGTAGAAGAGCTGGGCCATCCGGGCTGGCACTGGGGCAAGGAGCAAGAAGCGAGCTTACGCAAGCGTGTTGCTCGTCCCCCGGAACACCGCCGGCAACCGCCCCTGAACTCAGGCCTCGCTGGGATGGGCGATCACCCGGTCGATCAGGCCGTAGTCCCTGGCTTCGGCGGCACTGAGGAAATAATCCCGGTCGGTGTCCTTCTCGATCTTCTCGAACGGTTGGCCGGTCATGTCGGCCATCGAATGGTTGAGCATGTCCTTGATCCGCAGGATCTCCTTCGCCTCGATCTCGATGTCGCTGGCCTGGCGCTGGCTGGTGCCGCCCAGGGGCTGGTGGATCATGATCCGGCTGTGGGGCAGCGCCAGCCGTTTGCCCTTGGTGCCGGCACCCAGCAGGAAGGCGCCCATCGAAGCGGCCAGACCGACGCAGATCGTCACCACGTCGGATTTGACGTACTGCATGGTGTCGTAGATCGCCAGACCGGCGGTCACCGATCCCCCCGGTGAATTGATGTAGAGATAAATCGGCTTGGTGCTGTCCTCGGAATCGAGGTAGAGCATCTGGGCCACCAGGGCATTGGCCACGGCGTCATTCACCTCCGAGCCGAGAAACAGGATCCGCTCCACCCCCAGGCGGGTGTAGATGTCGACCCAGCGCTCGTACTGGCTGCCGGGCAGGCGGTAGGGAACGCTGGGGGTGCCGATGGGCATGGCTCAGGGGAACGGGGTGGTGGAGAGGTGAGCGGAACGAACGGGGGAAGGGACTGACACCGGAGCCATATGCTTCGGCGCTCTGCCTGGGCGGTGATCAGCCGATGCCTGCCGGACTGCGGTCGGCGCTGGGCAGCTCGGCCCCGGCACCGCCGCCGGGCAGGTCCTTGCGGCTGCTCAGCACCCGATCGATCAGCCCGTAGTCCAGTGCCTCCTGGGCGGTGAGGTAGGTCATGCGATCGGAATCGCGTGACAGCTGCTCCACGCTCTTGCCGGTGTTGTCCGCCAGCATCTCCAGCATGGTGCGCTTGTTGTGCAGCACTTCCTGGGCACGGATCTGAATGTCGCTGGCCTGGCCGCGGGCGCCGCTGCGGGGCTGGTGCAGCACGATCGAGGCATGGGGCAGAGCGGCCCGCTGCCCCTTGGTGCCAGCGCTGAGGATCATCGCTGCGGTGCCCATCGCCTGGCCGATGCAGATCGTGTGCACCGGCGGCTTCACATAACGGATCGTGTCGGCGATGGCGAAGGCCTCGGTCTCGAAGCCGATGGCATCGCCGGTGAACCAGGAGGTGCCGGTGGAGTTGATGTAGAAGAAAATCGGCTTTTCCGGATTGTCGAATTCCAGATAGAGGAGCTGGGCGATGATCAGCTCGGTCACGTCGATGCCCATCTGACGCTTGGCGTCATCGTCGCTGAACAGGGGCAGACCCAGGTACACGATCCGCTCCTTGAGCAGCAGGGAGGGCAGATCGGGCGGCGGCGTGCGCATCACGGCGGAATCGCCGTAATAGGGGGCTGACACCGACATCCGCTGACCTTTGGCTGGCACTGGCCTGAGCCTAGCGGGGGGGCCTGGCCCGACGCCGGGCCGGCGGGGGATCGCCACTGCCCTCCACGGGCGCCGCGGCGCTGCGGGCGAACACGATGCGGCCGGTGGGGTTCTGGAGTGCGCCGGTCACCACCACGGCGAGCCGCTCACCGATGCGACCACGCCCCCCCTCGACCACCACCATCGTGCCGTCGTCGAGATACCCCACCCCCTGGTCGGCCTCCTTGCCATCGCGCACGATCTTGAGCTGCAGCTCATCACCAGGCTGAACCTCCGGCCGCAGGGCGATCACCAGCTCGCTCAGGTTGAGCACCTTCAGGTCTTTCACCTCGGCCACCTTGGCCAGGTTGTAGTCAGCGGTGAGCAGGGTGCCGCCCGTATCGGCGGTGAGGGCCTGCAGCTTGTCGTCGACACCATTGCCCTCGTAGCGGGTGCTGTTCACCACAAGCCGGCGGCCATAGGTCTCCCGCAGCTCGCTCAGCAGTTTCAGACCACGCCGGCCGCGGCCGCGCTTATCGGCGTTGGCGGAGTCAGCCAGCGCCTGAAGCTCATCAATCACGCACTGGGCCACGATCACCTGGCCCTCGAGCAGGCCCGAATCCAGCAGGCCGCGGATGCGGCCGTCGATGATCACGCTGGTGTCGAGAATCTTGGCGCTGGCGGGCTGCAGCACCCCCTCGGCCACCAGCAGGGCCTCGGCATTGCCGGGGGAGAACAGGCGCAGCAGGGTGCGGCCGTGCACCTCCGCCAGGTTGTAGCCCGACACCCCGAAGAACACGTTGCTGAGCACCGCCGCCAGCGGCTTGACGAACACCACCTCCCAGGGCAGCGGCAGCAGCAGGATCGGGGCCAGCAGCAGGTTCGCCACCAGCAGCCCCAGGATCAGTCCCACCGCCCGGCTGATCAGCAGGTCGGTGGGCATCGAGCGCACCTGGGCCATCAGGCGCCGGCGCAGCTGACCGAAAAAGAAGCCCGCCAGCAGCCCGAAGAAGGCGCCGAAGCCCGCCAGCACCGTCCGCAGCCCCTCCGGATTGTCGACCTGCTCCAGCAGCTGGCCCGGCAGCAGATCCACGCCCAGCCAGCCGGCGGCCGCGCCCGAGACCAGGAACAGCACCAGAATGAGGGAGTCGACCATGGCCCTGGTTCCGGCTGTGACCGCACTCAGCCAGGCAGCATGCCTGAAACTGCGGCATCTGGCCTGCCTGGGTAACCGCACTTGATCCCACCGCCGCCCCACGCACCGGCATCGCGTCCTGCCAGCCCGGTGCCTCCAGCACCCCGCAGCGCCTACCTGCACATCCCCTTCTGCCACCGCCGCTGCTTTTACTGCGACTTTCCGGTGGTGCCCCTGGGGGACCGGGCCGGGGGCGAGGCGGGAGCGACAGGGTCCGGTTCGATTGCCGTCTACCTGAGTCTGCTGCAGCGGGAGATCGCCGCCTCACCACCGGGCCCCGCACTCAGCACGGTGTATCTGGGCGGCGGCACCCCCTCCCTGCTCACCCCGGCCCAGGTGGCCGCCCTGCTGACCAGCCTGCGCCAGCGATTCGGCCTGGCCTCCGGGGCGGAGATCAGCCTGGAACTGGATCCGGCCAGCTTCGATCAGCGCCGCCTCGCCGGCTATCTCGCCGCGGGGGTCAACCGGGTGAGCCTGGGGGGCCAGAGCTTCGACGATGGCGTGCTCCAGGCCCTGGGGCGCCGCCACAGCGCGGAGGCGCTGCATGATGCCACCGGCTGGCTGGCGCAGGCTCATCGCGAAGGGGCCCTGTCCAGCTGGAGTCTCGATCTGATCCAGGCCGTGCCGGGGGAACACATCGAGAGCTGGCGGCAGCAACTGCACCTGGCCGTCGCCAGCGGTGCACCCCACCTCTCGGTCTACGACCTGACGATCGAACCCGGCACGGTGTTTGCCCGCCGGCTGGAGCAGAACCGGCTGGAGCTGCCGGATGCCGATCTCGCCGCCGATCTGATGGACCTCACCTGCAGCGAGCTGCGGGCGGCCGGCTTCGGGCGCTACGAGATCTCCAACTACGCCCGGCCTGGCCATGCCTCACGCCACAACCGGGTGTACTGGAGCGGAGCGGGCTGGTGGGGCTTCGGCATGGGGGCCACCGCCGCCCCCTGGGGCGAGCGGCAGGCCCGGCCGCGCACCCGGGACGCCTACGCCGCCTGGCTGGAGCAGCCGGCCGCCCAGCCGCCAGGGGCAGCGCCCCCGCCGCTGGATGAGTGGTTGATGGTGGGGCTGCGCCGGCGGGAAGGGGTGTCCATGCCCCGGCTGCTGGCCGCCGCCGGCGTGCGGGGGCCGGCCCTGGGGGCGGTGCTGGCGGAGCTTCGCGCGGAGCTGGCTCCCTGGCTGGAGCGAGGGCTGGTGCTGGTGGAGGGTCCTCGCTGGCGGCTCAGCGATCCGGCAGGCCTGGCCCTGTGCAATGGGGTATTGCGTCAGCTGCTGGCCTGGTGGGAGCGCTGGGATGGCTCTGGGCGGCAATCCAGCGCCGCAGTGCCTCCACCGCCAGGCTGCGCCCCTGCAGCAACGGCGCACTGAACGGAGGCTGGCGGGCCGTGAGGCCCAGCAGATCGGCGGTGACCCGCACCTGACCATCGCAGCCGTCGCCGGCCCCGATGCCGATTACCGGGATGGACAGCTGCCGGGTCAGATGGGCGGCCAGGTCGGTGGGGACGTGCTCCAGCACCAGGGAGAAACAGCCGGCCGCCTGCAGTGCGGCCCCATCGCGCTCCAGCCTGGCCCGGCCGGCACTGTCAGCACCCTGGCGCCGGTAGCCCAGACGATGCACGGACTGGGGGGTCAGGCCGATGTGGCCCATCACCGGGATGCCGCTGCGCACCAGCCGGTCGATCACCGCCAGGGTCTCCGGCTCGGCGCCCTCCAGCTTCACCGCCGCCGCCGGACTCTCCTTCAGGACCCGGCCAGCAGCCGCCACCGCATCATCGGAGCTGCACTGGTAGGAGAGGAACGGCAGATCGAGGATCAGCAGCGGTTCCTGGCCTGGTGCACAGACGCTGGCGATCCCCCGCGCCGTCGCCCGGCAGTGGTGAAGCATCTCATCGAGGGTCACCGGCAGGGTGGTGGGGTGGCCGAGCACCACCATCGCCAGCGAATCACCCACCAGCACGGCGTCGGCACCGGCCTCGGCCACCAGGGCGCCGGAGAGGGCATCCCAGGCGGTGAGAACGGCGATCGGCAGGCCGGCCTGCTTGCGTTTGGCCAGATCGGCGGGACGCAGGGGCACGGCGCGGGAGCGGTGAAGGGCATTGCTAGCATCGCTCTCGACTCGGACCCATGCGGCCCGGACGCCTAAATCTGGTCAGGACCGGAAGGGAGCAGCCACACGGGATGCTCCAGGCAGGCGTGGACTCCGGGTCACCCCCTTGCATCGGCTCCAGCCCCTTCAGCTGGGCTGTTGTTTGCCCTGCGACCCAGGCTTTAGCCCTGCGACCCAGGCTTCAGCCCTGCCTCATCTCCCCCGCAGGTACGGGAGCGCCGCTTTGGTTTCCAACCCTTGATACGGGGCTCGCGGTGATACGGGGCTCGCGCCGCTGCTCTCTCAGGGTGAGAGTTCCGGCATGGCTCCCGGCCAGATCCTGAAGGTTGCGCACAAGCAACAGAAGGGTTCAACACCTCAATCGTGAACTGGGTTGCAAGACTCGGAGACATCAGAGCCGACCATGACGGTCAGAGCCGGTCATGACGGTCAGAGCCGGTCACCACGATCTGAGCCGGTCATCACGCTTCAAATTGGCCGGACCAGGCATCCCGCTGATTCAGTTGTCGCTGTCGCCGCCACGGGACTGACGGTTGAGCAGGAACGGAGGAATCTTGGCACCACGCTCGTCGCCGGCGGGCGGCGTTGGCGTGGGCATGGAACCGTTGAAGGGGCTGGCAGCGAAGCTCGCGGCAGGCCGCTCATGGCGGTACGGAGCACCGCTGTCGAAGCCGGTGGCGATCACCGTGACGTGGATCTCACCTTCAAGTTTCTCGTCGACGACAGCGCCGACAATGATGTTCGCATCAGGATCAACCACGTCGTAGATCAACTCAGAGGCAGTGGTCATGTCCTCCAGGGTCATGTCCTTACCACCGCTGATATTGATCACCACTCCCTTAGCCCCGTCGATGCGGGCCGACTCCAGCAGGGGGCTGGTCATGGCGGCCTGGGCAGCTTCGCTGGCCCGGCTGCGGCCCGAGCCCACGCCAATCCCCAGCAGGGCGGTGCCGGCATCGGCCATCACCGACCGCACATCCGCGAAGTCGACGTTCACCAGGCCAGGCCTGGTGATGATGTCGGTGATCCCTTTCACACCCATCCGCAGCACATCGTCGGCGGTCCGGAAGGCCTCGTTGAGCGGGGCACCGGCGATCGCGTCACGCAGCCGGTCGTTGGGAATGACGATCAATGTGTCGACATGCTCGGCGAGGCGGGCGATGCCCTCCTCGGCCTGACGCATGCGCTTGCGCCCTTCGAACCCGAAGGGCTTGGTGACAATGCCCACGGTGAGTGCGCCGACCTCCTTGGCCACCTCCGCCAGGATCGGGGCCGCACCCGTTCCGGTGCCACCACCCATACCGGCGGCAATGAAGACCAGATCGGAGCCCTGCAGGGTCTCCAGCAGTTCGTTGCGGGACTCCTCAGCCGCCTTCTGACCGATCACCGGGTTACCGCCGGCGCCAAGGCCGCGGGTGAGCTTCTGACCAAGCTGGGTGCGGTTGGCAGCAGCCGACTGGATCAGGGCCTGGGCATCGGTGTTCAGGACCCGGTAGCCCACGCCCTGCAGGTCGGAGGCAATCATCCGGTTGACGGCATTGCTGCCGCCGCCACCAACACCGATCACCTCGATCCGGGCCGTCTGACTGGGAACGATGCCGGTGGAGGGGATCGAAATCTGGCTCATGGATGGGGAATTCGGTGAGGCACCGTTGGCGATCGGGCCGTCAGTGCCCATGGTGCGTACTCGGCTCACATGCGGAGCATTATGTGGGGTAAGGCCCCCGTAGACCGTCCGAGTCTCACACGTTTGCGGGTTTGAGCACAGCGGGTGGGCCTCATGGCCTGCGCGCATCGACCGCCAGGGCTGGTGCGGCTCGGCCCGGCAGGGTCAGTTCCGGCTGCTCCGGATCACCCAGATCGATGCTCTGAGGCCGTCGCCCCCCCAGCTGAGCCGGCAGGGTGGCCACCAGATGACGCAGCACCTGCAGCCGCCGGCCCAGCTGGGCATCATTCGGGCCAAGCCGCACCGGGCCAAGACTGACGCTGTCCACCCACAGGCTTCCGGCCGGATCGATGCGGATGCGCTGCACATCGCTGCCGAGACTGCGGCTGGTCTGAACCGCCTGGGCAACGGCGGCCCGATGGCGGGGCTGCCAGCCCTGTACCAGCAGTGCATCGGCACCGGAGGCCCGTAAGGCCTGGCCCTGATGCCCGCCCATCCAGTTGCCCAGCCGATCGACATACCCCTGCTCCGGGCCGCGGGAGCCGCGGCGCTCAGCCCGGGCCACCGCCTCCCGATCCACCAGCGCCACCCGCAGCCGAGGGGGAGCCATCAACCGACTGACCTGCACATCCTCTACCGGCAGCGCCTCAGCCAGCTCTGCGGCGACGCGCCTGGGATCAAGACCGAGCAGCGGCTGGGGGAAGCGGATGCCCGCAGCCTTGATCACCTCCGCAGCCGTCACCAGCCGGCTGCCCTCCACCTCCACCTGGTCAGGGTCCTGCAGGGTCCAGCCCTGGCGCAACAGGCCATAACCCAGCCCACTGGCCAGGGCCAGCAGCACCAGCACCCGCCAGCCGTTGCGCAGCCTTTCCTGACGCTGCTGCTGGCGCAGCAGCCTGCGGCGTTCGGCCCCAGGCGGGAGAGGGCGTGCCGGCTCGCTCACAGCTCGCATCGGGAGCGGGCCATCAATTCGCCGATCCAGCGGCGCGCACGCTCCGCATCCGCGAAGGGGAGATCCTTCTGGAGCCCCCCACCAACCAGGCGCAGCCGGCAGGCTCCCTGAGACTCCTGGGTGAGCGGGGCCTCGCCGGAGCGCAGGGCCAACAGTTCCACCAGCTCCAGCTGTTTGATCACGAACTCGCCCTGGGGCTTGAGCGCACCCGCTTCAAAGGTGGCCCAGCTGAGCACGCCATCGCTGAGCCGGGCAGCCCCGCAGCTGTCGAGCTTGGCCAACTCGGCTCCATCCGCCCAGTCGCGGAACAGGCGCTGACGCCGCCGCTCCAGCCAACCAAGGGAGGTGAGCAGCACAAACACCAGCAGCAGCGGCAACCAGGCGAGGCCGTGACTCATGCCGTTGGCTCTCCGTCAGGGAGGTTCTGCCATTCTCCCGCCCCGCTGACCAGTTCGTGAACCAGTGCTTCGAGATCCACGCCGGAGGCAGCCCAGAGCATCGGATACATGCTCTGGCTGGTGAAACCCGGCAGCGTGTTGATCTCGTTGAGCCAGAGATCACCGCTGGCCTCGGAATAGAAGAAATCCACCCGGGCCAACCCCTGGGCGTGCACAGCCCGGCAGGCCGCGATGGCCATGGCCCGCGCCCGCTCGCTGATCGGGGCCGGCACCTGGGCCGGGATCACGGTGTGGCTTCTGCCCTCGCTGTATTTGGTCTCGTAGTCGTACCAGTCGGCGTCGAAGCAGATCTCCCCCAGCACCGAAGCCTGCAGCGGGGCAGCACCACCGCCCTTCACCGCGCATTCCAGCTCACGGGCCGTGACTCCCTGCTCCACCACGATGCGGGGATCCAGGGCCGCAGCGGCTCTGAGCCCGGCCTCCAGCTCCGCGCGGCTGCGCGCCTTGCTGATCCCCACCGAGGAACCCAGGTTGGCGGGCTTGACGAAGCAGGGGTAGCCGAGCTGCTGCTCCAGCCGCTCCAGCAGGGGCCCGGGATCGCTGCGGAGCTCGGCCGCATTCACACAGGCGTATGGCACCTGGGGCAGGCCGGCGGCGGCAAAGGCGGCCTTCATCGCCTGCTTGTCCATGCCAACGGCGGAACCGAGCACACCGGAACCCACGAAAGGCACCTGCATCAGGGTGAACAGCCCCTGGATCGTGCCGTCCTCGCCATTGGGGCCATGCAGCACCGGGAACCACACCGCCACCTCCCGGGCGCCTGCCGGAAAGCCGCTCAGACCGCGGCTGCCGCAGGACAGCCCAGCCTGCTGGAGGGCGGCGGCAAGCTGCTCGGGGCTGGCCGGTGTGGCCTGGCTGAGCACCGCATCGGCCAGCGCAGGGCCCCACCAGCGGCCCTCGGTGTCGATGTAGAAACAGGTGGTGGTGTAGCGACTGGCATTGGCACCGCTGCGCAGGCCCCGCAGCACCGTGGCGGCCGAGCGAATCGAGACCGCATGCTCACCGGAGGCCCCGCCGAAGACCAGGCCGACGCGAACGGGACCAGGGTTGGCGGGGGCGGTGGGGGAAACCTCAGGCATCGGGCCGCTGGCAGACCGCCGGTGAACGGTCCGGGCAAAACTCAGGCCAGTTTGCCGCTCAGGGAGAAGGCGCGCACCTCCTCGATCCGCACGTTCACATGATCCCCCGGCTGGATGGGCGTACCGTCGGGCCGCTCGCCAGGAAAAAACGTGAGCCGGTTGGTGCGGGTGCGCCCCATCACCTGGGCGGGGTCCCTGGGGTTGGTGCCCTCCACCAGCACCTGTTCCGTGCGGCCGGCGTAGCGGGCGCTGCGCTCCCTGGCGACCCGCTCCACCAGGGCGTTGAGCTCACGCAGGCGCTCCACCTTCACGTCCTCCGGCAACTGGTCCGGCCAGTCGGCGGCAGGGGTGTTGGGCCGGGGCGAGTAGGCGGCGGTGTTCACCTGGTCGAAGCCGATCTCCTCGATCAACGCCAGGGTGCGGCGGTACTGGGCGTCGGTTTCCCCCGGGAAGGCCACGATCACATCGGCGCTGATCGCCGCGTCGGGCATGCGCTCACGGATGCGATCCATGATGCGGCGGTAGCGGTCCACCGTGTAACCGCGGGCCATCGCCTTGAGCACGGCGTCGTCGCCGCTCTGGAAGGGGATGTGGAAGTGCTCACACAGCTTGGGCAGATCGGCGCAGGTATCGATCAGGCGCTCGGTGAAGTAGCGGGGGTGGCTGGTGGCGAAGCGGATCCGCTCGATGCCCGCCACGTCGTGGACGAACTGCAGCAGGTCGGTCAGGGTATGGGCACGGCGGCCCTCCGGGGTAATGCCGGGCAGGTCGCGGCCGTAGGCGTCGATGTTCTGGCCCAGCAGGGTGATTTCCTTGAACCCCTGCGCAGCGAGCCCCTCCATTTCGAGCTTGATGGCTTCGGGCAGACGGGATTGCTCCTTGCCGCGCACCGAGGGCACCACGCAGTAGGTGCAGCGCTCATTGCAGCCGTAGATCACATTCACCCAGGCGCACACCTGGGAATCCCGGCGGGCGGTGGTGATGTCCTCAAGGATGTGGTGCTCCTCGGTGGCCACCACCTGCTGCCCCTGCTCCACCCTGGCCAGCAGCAGATCCAGGCGGTTGGCGTGCTGGGGGCCCATCACCAGATCCAGCTCGGGCACCCGCCGCAGCAGGGATTCGCCCTCCTGCTGGGCGACGCAGCCGGCCACCACCAGGGTGAGATGGGGGTTGGTGCGCTTGCGCTGGGCCTGGCGGCCCAGGTAGCTGTACACCTTCTGTTCGGCGTTATCGCGGATCGTGCAGGTGTTGTAGAGCACCAGATCAGCGCTGTGCTCGTCCTCGCCGGGTCGATAGCCCATGGCCTCCAGAATTCCGGCCATGCGCTCGGAATCCGCCTTGTTCATCTGGCAGCCGAAGGTGGTGATCCAGTAGCTGCCACGCCCGTTCTCCGCCCGAGGGGCGTTGGGAGCGGGGCTGGCCGTGCTGCAGGCCTGGGAAAGGGTCGCCGTCATCCCTTCAGTTTCGGCCATGGCCAGACCCGGCTGTTGCCTGGCCAATGCCTGCTCCCTGGCCAGACGCTGACGCTGGCACGAAGCCATGCCAGTTTGAGTGCAGCGCCCCCGCTTCGATGCGCCTGCGCCTGCGCCGCTTCCCGCTCACCAAGGCCGTGCCCCTGGCCATCAGCCGCGGCACCACCGGCGCTGTGGAGCATCTGCAGGTGAGCATCGAGCACGGCGGCGTCACAGGTCATGGCGAAACCGGCGGCTTCGACACCGGCCATCGCACCTACGCCACCGACGCCATCGCCGCCGAGCTGCAGGCCCTGGTCCCGCCGCTGGAGCCCCTGGCGCCGGAACCCCTCCAGGCCATCGAACCTCTGCTGGCCGAACTCAGCCCACCGGCGCGCTGCGGCCTGGATCTGGCGCTGCACGACTGGTGGGGCCAGCGGTTAGGGGAGCCCCTGCATCGGCTCTGGGGGCTGGATCCGGGGGCCTGTGCCGCCACCAGCGTCACCCTCGGGCTGGGGGAGCCCGCGGCGGTGCTGGCGCGGCTCGAGCGCTGGTGGCAGCAGCTGCCCGCCACCCGCATCAAGCTCAAGCTCGGCAGTCCCGACGGCCTCGCCCACGACCTGGCCCTGCTGGAGGTGGTGGCCGCCGCCCTCGAGCAGCGCCGCCAGGCCACCGGCGCGGCCTGCGAGCTGCAGGTGGATGCCAACGGCGGCTGGGATCTCGATGCCGCCCAGGCGATGCTGGAGCCGCTGGCCCGCGCCGGGGTGGTGCTGCTGGAGCAGCCCCTGGCGCCCCAGGCCGATGCCGCCGCGGACACGGCCGGATTCGCCACCCTCCATCCCCACTGCCCCATCCCCTTGGTGGCTGACGAAAGCTGCTGGGATCTGGCCGATCTGCTGCGGCTCGCCCCCCACGTGGATGGCATCAACATCAAGCTGCTCAAGAGCGGCGGCCTCGGCGAGGCCCTGTTGATGGCGCGCACAGCCCGGCGCCTGGGGCTGGGGGTGATGCTGGGCTGCTACTCCGATGGCGCCCTGCTCAACGGTGCCGCGGCCCAGCTGCTGCCGCTGGTGCGCTGGCCCGATCTCGACAGCCATCTCAATCTGATCGACGACCCCTTTGTGGGGCTGGAGCGGCGCGGCGACGTGGTGCAACCGCCGGCGGCGGCGGGGATCGGCGTGCGGCCAGGACCGGACTGGGCAGCTGAAACGCGTTCAACAGCGCTGGAGGTGAACGGATGCTGAAACCCGAACACCGGGTGGTGCTGCTCCAGCACGGCGGTCTGGCCGACCTCTCCGGCAAGACCGGCCTCACCCTGCTGCGCTACCGGCGCGGGCCGGTGGTGGCGGTGGTGGATCCAACCCAGGCCGGCCGCAGCCTGCGGGCGGTGTGCGGCATCGAGCGGGACGTGCCGGTGGTGGGCTCGCTGGCCGAAGCTCTGGCCTACGGGCCCGAGGTGGCGGTGGTGGGGCTGGCCCCTTCCGGCGGCCGGCTGCCCGAGCCCGTACGTGCCGATCTGGCGGCGGCGCTGCGGGCAGGCCTGAGCGTGGCCAGCGGCCTGCACAGCCGCATCGGCGACGACCCCGAGCTGGCGCCCCTGCGCCGGGATCCCGCCTGGATCTGGGACCTGCGCCGCGAGCCTGAGGGGCTGGTGGTGGCGGCGGCGCGGGCGGCGGCCCTGCCCTGCCGGCGGCTGCTGGCGGTGGGCTCCGACATGGCCGTGGGCAAGATGAGCGCCTGTCTGGAGCTGGCGGCGGCAGCGGGGCGCCAGGGCCTCGCCGCCCGCTTCGTGGGCACGGGCCAGGCCGGCATCCTGATCAGCGGCCAGGGGGTGGCTCTCGATGCGGTGCGGGTGGATTACGCCGCCGGCGCCGTGGAGGCGGCGGTGCTGGCGGCTGGCGCCGATCTGGGAGCCGATGGCCTGCTGCTGGTGGAGGGCCAGGGATCGCTGGCCCATCCCGGCTCCACCGCCACCCTGCCCCTGATCCGCGGCAGCCAGCCCACCGCGCTGCTGCTGGTGCACCGGGCCGGCCAACGGCACATCAAGGGACTGCCGGAGCTGCCGATCCCCCCCCTGCCCGAACTGATCACGGCGGTGGAGGCCGTGGCGGCCCTGGGCAGGCCCGATGGGCTGCGGCCGCGGGTCAAGGCGGTGGCACTGAACACCGGCCATCTGGACGAAACAGCCGCGAGCGCCGCCATCGCCGGCGTGGCCGCAGACACCGGCCTGCCCTGCACCGATGTGGTGCGGGGCGGGGCGGAGTCCCTGCTGGCAGCCCTGATTCCCTGATCCCCTGCCCGGCTCAGGGAGACCGCTGACCCGAGCCAGCCACGGTTCTGGACCGCACCCCCCCTGCAGCGATGCCTGCCGCCAGCCAGGGTCTTCTGCAAAAGAATGGCGCCGCCCATGGACATAGCCAAGGCAGCAAGGACATCCAGCCCCCAGGAGGTGGTTGTTCTGGACTGGAAAACAGCCACAAAAACTGTGCTCAACGGCAGGGGCGCCTGGTTCAACGGAGGACGGCCCACCCAGCTGGTGATTCAATCCACATTCAGCAAAGGGGAATGGAAACGCCCCCGAAACTTCACGTTCAAGAACTGGAAACTCAACGGTTCAATCCGGATTCTCGGTGTCGGCTCAAGCGCCTCCAATGCCGTCAAGCAATCGTCCTTCCGGCTGGGCCACAGCGAGCGACTGCAGGCAGCCGCCCCCACAGGCATCACCCTCGCCAACCTGACGATCAAGGCCGAGGGGAAAATCCCCTTGATCGTTGGGCCAGGCGCAACCAAGGTGAGCCTGCGTGACTCAACGATCTCCGGCTACAGCCAGAGCGTGGCTGTCTATCTCGATGCTGAAAGCGCCGAAAATGCGATCGAAAACAACATCTTCACCATCAAAGCCGACCGCGAACTGATCGCCGTTGACGGCTCCAGCGGCAATCTGATCAGCGGCAACACTTTCACAACCCTCCCCTGGGGAGGCGTGTACGTGTACAGGAATTGTGGGGAACGCGGAGTCGTGCGCCATCAGAAACCAACCAACAACACCATCAGCGACAACATCTTCAACCTCAACAGCCTGAAAAGCTACTGGGAGAAAAACCCAAAAAACGGCCGCCAGCTCGAGTATCGATACGGAATCTGGCTCGGCTCAAGAGAAGGTTCACGAGCCCCGAATTACTGCAATGAAGACAAAGGCTACCCATTCGGCAGCAGCAAATCCAATCGAGATTTTGCCAATGACAACATCATCAGCGGCAACCGCCGCATTGGATCAAGCAAGGGCTTCCTGCTCGAGATCAACGAGGACCTCGGAATCGGCGGTTACAACAAATTTATCAAAAATAATGGCAAAAACAATCAAATCAAGGCGAATCAGTCCCTGAACAGCAGCGATTTTGCCTCTGCCAACAAACGCCTGCCAGCACTGCAGCAAGCCCCAACCGACCCACCTCAGCTGACGCCCCGAGGCGCATCGATCACGGCGATCAATCCTGGCGCCTTGGCACCGAGCTGCGACTGCAGCCTGGGGGCCGGCAACGGCCTGATGATGCCAGGAAGAATGGTGCCTGGGCCCACGGGGGCAACGGAACCGCAGCTATAAAAATTCCCCCGGAAACGAAGGCTCCCGAGGGGTTTCTCAGGGCGAGCGAGGGGACTTGAACCCCCGAATGGCGGCGCCACAAGCCGCTGCCTTAACCACTTGGCTACGCCCGCCGTGGTGCGGTGCCAATGTACCAACGCACGATCCCCACCAGGCGTGGCCGCCGCATTCCAGCCCAGATCAGGCGGCACCGCCCTACGCGTCCTGCTGGCAGCCGGGCTGATGGGAACGGCGCTGATGTTCAGCAATCCCGGACCCGCTGAATTCGAGGGCTTCGCCGCCGAGCGGCTGGTGGACGTGCTGGAAACGGAGCTGTGCCGGGGAGACGCACTGCCGGGACTGGTGCGCATGGCGCTCGGCGACTGTGCCCGTCTGGTGCAGGACCAACGCCTGCCGATCGCCCGCCTGGTGGGGCGCCACAGCCGTCGGATCGATCTCGGGGTGGCCAGCCTCTATCGCAGTGAATTCGGCGGCGGCACGCTCCTGGGTTGGCCGGTGCCCCGCTTCCGGGCCACGGTGCTGGCGATGGCCGGCCACTTCCTGATACTTCAGGCCGGCAGCAACCCATCTGAGGTCAGGAGGCAGCCTTGAACACGCCGGCGCCACTGCAGCTGAAGCTGCCCCGCTGCCTGCTCGATCCAGGCCTGAGCGGCCTGCCGGTGGATGCGGACGGGCTGGTGGCGCTGGCGGTGGAGCACCGGGACGGGCGGATCACGGATCTCAGACCTCTGCCTGAGACGGACATCCCCCTGCCCCTGGCCCTCACCCCCCTGGTGGAGCCCCATGCTCACCTCGACAAGTGCTTCAGCTGGGCCGACTTCCCCAACCCCGGCGGCACCATCGCTGGGGCTCTCAGCCAGAACCTGCGCGAGGCGGAGCAGCGGCATGGCGAGCTGGTGCTGGCGCGCGGTGAAGCTGCTCTGGAGAGGGCCTGGCGCCATGGGCTCCGCGCTGTCCGCAGCCACATCGACAGCGGCGGAGCCGGGGCCCGTTCGAGCTGGGACGCACTGCTGGAGCTGCGGAGCCGCTGGGCCGGCCGGGTTGAACTCCAGCTGGTGGCTCTGGTGCCGATCGGCTATTGGGCCACGCCCGCCGGCGCGGAACTGGCCCGTTGGGTGGCCGCGGCCGGGGGGCTGCTGGGCGGGGTGCTCGGCCCCCCCTACGGCCATGGCCGCCGCGACCGCCAGGCCCTGGCCCGTCTGCTGGATCTGGCGGAAGCGCTGGGCACGGGGATCGATCTGCACAACGACGAGGCCGACCGGGAGCCGGCCCGGGGCATGCGCCTGCTGCTGAACGTGCTGCGCCAACGCCGGACCTCGCCGCCGATCACCTGCAGCCATGCCGCCAGCCTCGGCCTGCTCAACCGCAGCCAGCTGGCGCCACTGGCTGAGGCCCTGGCCGCCGCCGGGATTGCGGTGGTGGCCCTGCCGCTCACCAACCTGTGGCTGCTGGGCCGGCGCACGGGCCAGCAGCCACTGCTGCGGCCCCAGGCTCCCATCCACAGCCTGCAGCGCGCGGGCGTGACGGTGGCGGTGGGTGGCGACAACGTGCAGGACCCCTGGTACCCCGGCGGCGATTTCGACCCGCTCGAGCTGCTGCGGCTGGCGCCGCTCACCAGTCACCTCTGGCCGGCCCAGCGCCGCGACCTGGCGGCCTTCACCACAGCGCCGGCTCGCCTGCTGGCTCTGAGCTGGGACGGGGTGCTGAGGCGGGGGGCCCCGGCCGATCTGGTGCTCACCGGCGCCGGCAACTGGAGCGACCTGCTCGCCCGCAACCCCCAGCGGCGGGTGCTGCGCAACGGCCGCTGGCTGCCGATGCCCGACGGGGGGCCTGCTGCGGCGCTGCTGAACGCCAGCATGGGGTGACCCGCCCCTTCCCCGTCTTGGCCGACCTCCCCCCCAGGCCCGCGCAGCCATGCATCGACCGATTGGCGGCGGAGCTGCGCCAGCGTGATCCAGACCTGGTGCTGGTGGGCGAAGACCAGCCCTCCGAGTTGGGGCGCCTCTCCCGGGACTACCACTCCTATTCGCCGGTGCTGGTGCCGCGGTTCGCTGGCCAGCGGGCCCAGCTGGCGGTGTGCGCCAGGCGCCTCGATCAGGTGCAGCTGGTGGCGGGGGCCTGCGCCCGCGCCGCCGTGCCCCTCACCCTGCGGGGAGCCGGCACTGGCAACTACGGGCAGTGCGTGCCCCTCGCCGGCGGCGTGGTGCTCGACCTGAGCGGCCTGAACCGGTTGCGCTGCCTTGAGGCGGCGAGCGGTGTGATCGAAGTGGAGGCTGGAGCCCTGATGGCGGCGGTGGAACGGGAGCTGGCTCCCCATGGCCGCGCCCTGCGCCTGGCGCCCAGCACCCTGCGCACCGCCAGCATCGGCGGATTCATCGCCGGTGGGTCCGGCGGCATCGGCTCCCCGCGCTGGGGCTTTCTGCGGGATCCCGGCAATCTGCTGGGCCTGGAGGTGGTGACGGTGGAACCCGAGCCGCGGCTGCTGCGGCTGGATGCGGTCGCCAGCGCACCCCTCAACCATGCCTATGGCTGCAATGGCATCCTCACCGCCCTGCGCCTGCCCACCAGCGAAGCGGTCGACTGGCAGCAGCTGGTGGTGGGCTTCAACCACTGGACCGAGGCGGTGGCAGCGATGACGGGGCTGGGAAGCACCGCCCTGCTGCTGCAGGCCCTGTGTCTGCTGGAGACTCCGATTGCAGCCCGATCCCCATGGCCGGCGGGCTGTCCAGCCGCTGGCGGCGAGCACCGGCTGCTGCTGCTTGCAGCGCCAGACTGCCTGGAGGTGCTGCCGGACTGGCTCGCGGCCCGTGGCGGCCGGGTGATCTGGCAGGCGCCGCAGAGCGGCAGCCAGGGGCTGCCGCTCAGGGAGCTCACCTGGAACCACACCACCCTTCACTGGCGCGCCCACTCCCCCGACTGGACATACCTGCAGCTGCTGCTGCCCCAGCCCGAGCTGCCGGTGCTGAGCAGCCTGAGCCAGCGGTGGAAGGGCGATCTGCTCTGGCATCTGGAGGCCGTGCGCCAGCAGGGCAGCGCCCGGCTGGCAGCCCTGCCGCTGCTGCGCTGGCAGGGGGAGGACGCTCTGCAACGGCTGATCGACCAGCTGCGCGAGAGCGGAGCCCAGATTTTCAACCCCCATGTGATCACGGTCGAAGATGGCGGGATGGGGGTGGTGGACGCCGATCAGGTGACCGCCAAGGCCGCCTACGACCCCGCCGGGCTATTGAATCCCGGCAAGCTGCGGGGCTGGCTGGAGCGCTGAGAGCGGCAGGGGCCGGCCGGCGCCAGCCAGGGCCGACTGGGGGCAGGCACCATTCAGCAGCCCAGGCTCAGGCGCGTGTCCACCCCGGTGAGGGGGTTGGTGCCTGTGGCGTCGCGGCAGAGGAGCCGCTGGTCGGCCCGATCCAGCAGCGCATCGCTGAAATCAGCATCGGTGACCGTGGCACCGCTGAAGCTGCTGCCCGCGGCGATCACGCCACTGAGGTTGGCACCGCTGAAGTCGGCGCCGCTGAAGTCCACCTTGTCCATCAGAGCGCCGCTCAGATCAGCGCCCGAGAAATCGGCGTCCGGGAACGCCGCCTGGGTGAGGATGGCCCCATGCAGGTTGGCGCCGGCAAAGCGCGCCTGGCGCCCGGCCGCGCCGGCAAACGACGTGTTGGCCAGATCCTGACCGGAGAAATCGGCGCCGTTCTGGTTGGTGAGGGTGTAATCCACCCCGGAGAACTCCGCCCGGGCCGGTGGCACCAGAGCGGGCAGCAGCAACAGCAGCAGGCAGGCCGCCAGCGGCAGCAGCCGGGTGGAGAGGTGCCTGCAGACCCCGGCAACCGCCGCGATCTGGATCCTGATCTGGGTCGGGAGCGGGTGCCCGGACGGGGTGGCTGCAGGCATCAACGGTTCAGCAGGGCTCAGCCTTCACTGTGCCGCGGCCGCGACCCCGAGGTGCTGGCGGATTCGATCGAGTGCGACCTTCTCTTCTGCCGACACCTTCTCTCCCGAACCGAACAGGCCCTTGCCTGCCGCTTCTGCCACGGCCACACAGCCATCCACGATCAGCTGGCAGTACTGTTCCACCGCAGCGGCATCCGCCTTGCCGCGAGCCAGGGCCAGGGCCTCATCCACCTCTTCGAGGGCCCGGTCCAGCACCCGGCCGTTTCGCACATCGTCCGGGGTGACCTGCAGCTTCTCCGGCCGGATGCCCTGCTTGAGAGCCTCCTCCCCGAACAGGCCGCCGATCAGCGGATTGTCGCCGTAACGCTTGGCGGCGCCGGCCAGCTCACGGCCGAGGGCGATCGCCTCCTGGGCACTGGAAAACACGCCCATGTCCACGGTCATCACGGCCAGGGCGGCGGCCAGGGGTGCGCCGACAAGCTTGTTGCGTTCGTCGCTGGTGAGTTCGATGGTCATCGGTTCGACAGGCAGGGAATGGGGATGGGGATGGGACCGCATGGCCCCCCTGCGGCCACTGTGGCCAGCGGCATCGGATCCGTCAGTGTCCCGGCGCGAGCTGTCGTTCCTCGCTCAGGAGCGCACCAATCAGATAAAGGGAGCCCGCCATGATCAGCCGTTGCGTCCCCGTGCCGGCCGCAGCCGCCGTGATCCCTGCGGGCCAATCCGGTGCCTCCTGGAGTGCATCCGCCAGGCCAGGCAGCGCGGCCACCAGAGCCTGACAACTCCAGCTGGCATGACCTGGCACCGGCACGATCCAGGCCCGGTCACCGGGCGCCAGCAGGGCCTGCAACAACTCCACCCCCTGCTTGTTCGCCAGGATGCCCAGCACCCAGTGACGCCGGCCAGGGGACAGGCCATGGCGGGCGGGGTGGCGATCGAGTTCGCAGCGCAGGGCGGCGGCGGCAGGCGGGTTGTGGGCCCCGTCGAGCAGCAGGGGAATGCCGCGCCAGTTGCGCTGCTGGAGGCGCCCCGGCCAGCGGGCCGCCTCGAAGCCAGCAGCGATGGCGGCAGCATCGATCGGCCAGCCCCGATCGGCCAGGGCCCTCAGCATCCCCAGGGCCACCGCACCGTTCATCGCCTGCACCGCACCAGAGAGCCCGCAGGCACACCAATGGCCTCCGATCGCCAGGGCACCATCGGCGGCCTGGGGCAGGGGGTCCACCCAGCGCAGCTCGGCCGCCACGGCCCGGGCCTGACGCTCCAGCACATCCGCCACCTCCGGAGCCTGGGGGGCACTCACGGCGATCGCGTCGGGCTGGAGCACACCGGCCTTCTCGGCGGCGATGCTGGCCAGATCCGGCCCCAGGAACTCCCGGTGATCCAGCCCCACCGAAGCGAAGCCGATCACGGCCCGATCGGGATGGCAACTGGTGGCATCGAGCCGGCCCCCCAGTCCCACCTCAAGCACCACCAGCTCGCAACCCGCCGCCGCAAAGGCCAGAAACGCGGCGGCCGTGACCAGCTCGAACGGGGTGAGACCACAGCGAGATGCCACATCGCGGGCGGCCAGCAGCTGGCGGCGCAGCTCCGCCGGTGCGATGGGGTCCGCACCGATGCGGACGCGCTCGGTCCAGCACACCAGATGGGGCGAGGTGTAAAGACCGGCCCGCAGGCCCGCGGCCAGCAGGCTGCCGTGCACCAGCGTGGCGATCGACCCTTTGCCGTTGGTACCGGCCACCTGCACCGCCGCGAAGCGGCGCTCGGGATGGCCCAGCTGGGCCAGGGCGGCCCGTAACCGATCCAGGCCGAGATCCACCCCCCGGCGACTGAAGGGTTCGATCAGGTCGGCAAAGGGATCCGCAGCCATGCAGGCCCGCTCAGACGAGGCTGAGCAGCGCCTGCTCCAACCGCTCCAGGGCCAGCGCCAGCTCGCGGGGGCGGATCGTCAGAGGAGGAACCAGGCGCACCACCGTCGGCCCTGCCGGCACCACCAGCAACCCTTGCGATAAAGCAGCCTTGACGACGGCGGGAGCGGAGGGCGCACCGTCGCGCAGCACCAGACCCTGAAGGAGGCCCCAGCCGCGATGGCCTTCCAGCAGCTGGGGGTGCCGGCACACCAGATCGGCCAGCCCCTGCTCCAGCCGGTCGCCGAGCCGCTGCACATGGGCCAGCAGGCCGCGTCGCTCGATCTCGGCCAGCACAGTGAGCCCGGCCCGGCAGGCGAAAGGATTGCCTCCAAAGGTGCTGGCGTGATCGCCGGGGCAGAAATGATCGAACTGTCGTTTCACCGCCAGTGCCCCGATCGGGATGCCGCCGCCCAGCCCCTTGGCCAGGGTGAAGGCATCCGGTTCCACGCCCAGCCGCTCGTAGCCCCACCAGGCGCCGCTGCGACCCACCCCGATCTGCACCTCATCAAAAATCAGCAGGATCCCCCGCTCATCGCAGCACTGGCGAACCCGGTGGAAAAAGGCCTGATCGCCGGGATGCACCCCGCCCTCCCCCTGCAGGGGCTCGAGCAGCACCGCCGCCACCCGCGGACCCTGCGCTTCGCAGCGGGCCAGCAGGGCCTCAAAAGCGGCAGCATCGTTGTAAGGGAAATAGCGGAAGCCCTGCACCATCGGCTCGAAGCCCCGGTGGTATTTCGGCTGACCGGTGGCGGTCACGGCCGCCAGGGTGCGGCCGTGGAAGCTGGCCTCAGCCGTGAGAATCAGGGGGGCGGCGTCACCGCTGATGCCCCGCACCTGATGGCCGTGCTTGCGGGCCAGCTTGATGGCCGCCTCGTTGGCCTCGGCCCCGGAATTGCAGAAGAACACCCGGTCGAAGCAACTGCGGGCAGTGATCGCCGCGGCCAGTTGCTGCTGTTCCGGAATCACGTACAGGTTGGAAACGTGCTGGAGCCGGGCGAGCTGGCGGCTGAGGGCTCGACGCAGTCGGCGATCGCTGTGCCCAAGGGTGCAGACCGCAATGCCGGCGACACAGTCGAGATACCGCCTGCCCTGGCTGTCCCAGAGCCAGACGCCCTGCCCCCGCACCAGCTCGAGCGGGAATCGGGCATAGGTGTCCATCACCGGATTGACCGGTTCTGGCTCAGAGGAGATGGGAGCGGTGGGACTCGAACCCACATGCCCGAAGGCGCTCGATTTTGAGTCGAGTCCGTCTACCAATTCCGGCACGCTCCCGATCGAGAGAGCTTAAGCGGCGAGGCTCAGCTGGGGGTCGGCCGGATCAGCGCCATCAGCGACCGGCAGCACCCGTTCCATGCGAGCGCCTACAGCGTTGAGCTTGTGCTCGAGGCCGGCATAGCCGCGGTCGAGGTATTCGAGTCCATACACGTCGGTGCAGCCATCAGCGGCAAGGCCCGCCAGCACCATGGCGGCGGAAGCGCGCAGGTCGGTGCCCTTGACCGGGGCGGCGCTGAGTCGGGCCACCCCCTCCACCACGGCAGTGTTGCCCTGGGTTCGGATCGAGGCCCCCATGCGCTGCAGTTCTGCCACGTGCTGCAAGCGGTTCTCGAAGATCGTTTCACTCACCATGCTGGTGCCCTCCGCAGTGGCCAGGAGGGTCATGAATGGGGCTTGAAGATCCGTGGGAAAGCCAGGGAAGGGCATGGTGCGCAGGTCCACGGCCCGGATGCGGCCAGGGGTGAGGATGAGACCGTCGCCATCGCGCTCGATCACACATCCGGCCTCTTCGAGCTTGGTGAGAACCGCCTCCAGATGCTCGGGAATCACCGGGGCGACCCGCAGAGCCGACCGGGTGATGGCCGCGGCAAGCAGAAAGGTGCCAGCCTCGATCCGATCAGGAATCACCGCGTAGTCGGCGCCATGGAGACGCTCCACACCGGCAATGGTGATGGTGGGGCTGCCGGCGCCCTGGATCCGGGCCCCCATAGCGGTGAGCAGATCGGCCAGATCGACCACCTCAGGCTCCCGGGCGGCGTTTTCGATCACGGTCTCACCATCGGCCAGGGCCGCCGCCATCATCAGAGTTTCCGTGGCGCCGACGCT
The DNA here is from genome assembly GCA_945901765.1 of Cyanobium sp. NIES-981. Lineage (GTDB taxonomy): Bacteria > Cyanobacteriota > Cyanobacteriia > PCC-6307 > Cyanobiaceae > NIES-981. The sequence goes on from CAMDLO010000001.1 coordinate 27,279, forward strand.
GGGGCAATCCAGCAGGATCCGGGCGCCGCTCAGACGCTTGCCCTGGCCAGGAACCACAGCGGTGACGATCCCGTGCTCGATCGTGACCTGGGCACCCATCGCCTTGAGTCCGCGGACATGCTCCACCACGGGACGGGTGCCGATCTGGCACCCACCTGGCAGGGGCACCTTGGCCATACCCATGCGGGCCAGCAGGGGGCCGATGCAGAAGAAGCTGGCCCGCAGGCTGTTCACCAGCTCATAGGGGGCCGTGGAACTGTTGATGCCGGACCCGTCGAGCTCCAGCGTGTCGTGATGCCGCTGCACTTTGCCGCCGAGGCTTTCCAGCATTCCGGACATCCCGATGATGTCGGTCAGGGGAGGCACATTGCGCAGCCGGATCTGATCGCGGGTAAGCAGACAGGCTGCCATCAGCACCAGTGCCGAATTCTTGGCGCCGCTGACGCGCAACTCGCCGCTCAGGCGCCGGCCACCGGTGATACGCAGGAATGGACGGCTGGAGTCCCCGGCACGACCGGCGCCGAGCTCAGGAGCAGACACAAGACCTTGTTGGGACAGGGCCTGAGCAGCCTGAGAATCCTGAACAGGGCTCTGAACAGAGCCGAGGACGGCGTCCTGGACAGCGTTGATGGTCACGGATGTGCTGCCCCTGTCTTGCGGCTGCATGATGACAACAAACGATGAGACCGTCTAGACAGCCGCCGCACGAACTGGCCTCCCGTGGCCGCCCCTCCAGGGAGCCGGGATGGCGGTGTCGTATGTTTCGAGAGTCGCCGGGGGCGACAGCCACGCGGATGTGGCGGAATTGGTAGACGCGCTAGTTTCAGGTACTAGTGGCAGCAATGTCGTGGGAGTTCAAGTCTCCCCATCCGCATTTCAAATCATGATTCTCTTAAAGATCTCCAATTCCTCCGAATTGGTCGCTTCCAAGATCGGCAAGTTCCTCGAGCGTCTCACGCCGGATGGAATGGATCAATCTGCTGTCGAGGATGCTCTGATCGGCAAGTTGATCGAGAACCTGCGGGCCGAGGGGCTGGCCGGTGAGGTGGCCGCAGTTCGAGGGTTGGATCTCAAGGACGGCCGCATCGAAATGGAGGCCACCACAAAGGTGCGGCGTCACGACCGCTTCTAATCCCGCCGTCTCCCGTCTGACCTGAGGCGCCTGTGCCTGAGATCGCTGAGACTTCCCACAACCTGATCCGCAGCAGGCGCAACCCACTGGTGCGCCGCATCCGTCAGCTTCACGATGCCAAGGGGCGGCGGGAACAGGGCCTGCTGCTCCTGGAAGGAACCCACCTGCTGCAGGAGGTGCTGCGTCTCAACCTGCAGCCAGCCGAGGTGGTGGCAACCGAAACCTGGCTGCAGCGCCACCAACCCCTGCTGGAACGGCTGCCCGGGCCCTGGCCTCTGTGCACCGTGTGCGACACGGTGCTGGCGGCGATGGCCACCACCCAGCATCCAGACGGGGTGTTGCTCACCCTGTCGAACGCAGCGCTGCCCGCCAGCGGCAACAGGCCGCGCTCCCGTGATGGGCTCTGGCTGTGTCTGGACGCCATTCAGGATCCCGGCAATCTCGGCACCCTGATCCGCACTGGACTGGCGGCGGACGTGTCGGGCCTGTGGCTGGCTGATGGCGCCGATCCCTTCCAACCCAAGGTGCTGCGGGCCTCCGCGGGGGCGGCGCTGGAGCTGCCGATCTGGCGCGGCCCCCGGGATGCCCTTGCTGAGCGACTGAGGGAGCTGCAAAGCCGCCCGGGCTTGCAGATCGCGGCCAGCGTCCCCCCCCATCAGGGGGGATCGCCTTACTGGGAACTCGACTGGAGCAGGCCCACAGCGCTGTTGCTGGGCAGTGAGGGCGCCGGATTGGCTGAACCTCTGCTGGCCCTGGCCGACCGGCGGGTGACCATTCCCCACGCGCCGGCGGTGGAATCGTTGAACGTGGCGGTGGCCGCGGCGCCGCTGCTGCTCGAGCGGCAGCGGCAGCGCCTCACCCGTCACCCCCAGCCTGCAGCGGCAGGGTGAGGGGAGAGAATGCCCGCCAGCTGAACATTGGCCCGGTGAGCGTCGCCCCCTCCTTCTCCTCCGGCTCCGCATCGGGATCTGATTGGGGCTCGGCCTCGGACTTCGATTTCGATGTGATCGTGATCGGCGCCGGCTACGGCGGCTTCGACGCCGCCAAGCACGCGGCGGAGCACGGTCTCAGCGTGGCGATCGTTGAATCGCGCGAGATGGGCGGCACCTGCGTGAACCGGGGCTGCGTGCCCTCCAAGGCCCTGCTGGCCGCCAGCGGCCGGGTGCGGGAGCTGGCGGACGCCGAGCACCTGGCCGGCTTCGGCATCCACGCGGCGCCGGTGCGTTTCGAGCGCCAGAAGATCGCTGATCACGCCAACCAGCTGGTGGCCACGATCCGCACCAATCTCACCAAGACCCTGGAGCGCGCCGGCGCCACGATCCTGCGGGGGACAGGTCGCCTGGCCGACCACCAGCGGGTGACCGTGCGCGAGAGCGGCAGCGGCGTGGAGCGCACCATCAGCGCCCGCGACGTGATCATCGCCACCGGCTCGGAGCCGTTCGTGCCCCGCGGCATCGAAACCGACGGCCGCACCGTGTTCACCAGCGACGAGGCGGTGAGCCTGGAGTGGCTGCCCCGCTGGCTGGCGATCATCGGCAGCGGCTACATCGGCCTGGAGTTCGCCGATGTGTACACGGCCCTGGGCTGCGAGGTGACGATGATCGAAGCCCTCGACCGGGTGATGCCCACCTTCGATCCCGACATCGCCAAGATCGCCGCCCGCAACCTGATCGACGGCCGTGACATCGACGCCCGTGCCGGTGTGCTGGCCCGCAAGGTGACCCCCGGCTGCCCGGTGCAGATCGAGCTGGCCGACATGCAGACCAAGGAGCTGGTGGAAACCCTGGAGGTGGATGCGGTGCTGGTGGCCACCGGCCGGGTGCCGAGCAGCGCCTCGCTCAATCTGGCGGCGGTGGGGGTGGAGACCGAGCGCGGCTTCATCCCGGTCGACGACGCCATGCGCGTGCTGGTGGGCGGCGAGCCCGTGCCGCATCTGTGGGCCGTGGGCGATGTGACCGGCAAGATGATGCTGGCCCACACCGCCGCCGCCCAGGGCACCGTGGCGGTGGACAACATCCTTGGCCACCCACGCACGATCGATTACCGCTCGATTCCGGCGGCCACCTTCACCCACCCGGAGATCAGCTCGGTGGGCCTGAGCGAGGCGGATGCCAAGGCACTGGCGGCGAAGGAGGGGTTTGAGCTGGGCAGTGTGCGCAGCTACTTCAAGGCCAACTCCAAGGCCCTGGCCGAACTGGAGAGCGACGGCCTGATGAAGCTGCTGTTCAACAAGGGCAGCGGTGAGGTGCTCGGCGCCCACATCTACGGCCTGCATGCGGCCGACCTGATCCAGGAGATCGCCAACGCCGTGGCCCGCCGCCAGAGCGTGACGCAGCTGGTGACGGAGGTGCACACCCATCCCACCCTCAGCGAAGTGGTGGAAGTGGCCTACAAGCAGGCCGCTGCGGCGGTGGGATAGGCCAAGGCTGTTGTCCGTCAGGGCAGCGGCTGATTGTCGTCGGGGAATCCACCCCGGCTTAAGGCCCGCCGCGCACGGTCCCCGCCCGGCAGCGGGCACACCGGACAGCCGCCCCTTGAGCGCGCCGGCCACTGCCGCAACCCGCGTTCCTGCCGCTCCTACGATCGGAGTTTGAGCCCCACCGCCGCGCCACCCGTTGGAGATCCGCCGTCGACCGCCCAATCCCTCCGTGAAGGTGGCCCACCTGGAATACGCCATCCCTCACGATGACGCTGAACCGCGCCACATCCTCGAGCGGATCGTCTGGGAGAAGGACCGGGAGGTGGCCGCGGCCCGGGATCGGGTCAGCCTCGATCAGCTCAAGCGTCAGGTGGCCGATCTGCCCGCCACCCGCGACTTCGCCGCCGCTCTGCGGGCCAGCTGCCGCAGGCCGGCCGTGATCGCAGAAGTGAAAAAAGCCAGTCCCAGCAAGGGCGTGATCCGGTCAGACTTTGACCCTGAAGCGATCGCCCGGGGCTACGCGGCCGGCGGTGCCAGCTGCCTGTCGGTGCTGACAGACCGGCAGTTTTTCCAGGGTGGTTTCGACGTGCTGGTGCAGGTCCGCCAGACGGTTGAGCTGCCCCTGCTCTGCAAGGACTTCATCCTCAGCCCCTATCAGCTGTATCAGGCCCGGGCCGCTGGTGCCGATGCGGCTCTGCTGATTGCGGCGATCCTCAGCGACCAGGACCTCGGCTATCTGCTGAAGGTGGCCCGGAGCCTCGGGCTCGCCGCCCTGGTGGAAGTGCATGACGGCGCCGAAATGCTGCGGGTTCTGGCCATCGAGGGTGTGGAGATGATCGGCATCAACAACCGCAACCTGGCCAGCTTCGAGACCGATCTGGCCACCACCGAGCAATTGATGGCCCAGTTCGGGGAACAGGTGAGGGAACGGGGCTGTCTGCTGGTCAGTGAATCCGGTCTGTTCAGCCGGGACGACCTCGACCGGGTGCAAGCTGCCGGAGCGGATGCGGTGCTGGTTGGTGAATCCCTGATGCGCCAGGAGGATGTGACCACAGCCCTGGAGACGCTGATCGGCGGTTGATGGACGGCCTGGCGAGCCCGGTCAGCCGGTTCGATCTGGTGGTGGTGGGCGGGGGGCCAGCCGGGGCCGTTGCCGCCGCCAGGGCCGCAGCCGCTGGCCTGCAGGTGGCACTGGTGGAAAAGCGACGGTTGCCGCGGCACAAACCGTGCGGCGGCGGCATGCCAGCACCGGTGCAGGCCGAGCTGCGCCACCTGGTGCCGGAGGCCGTGATCGACACCCGCGTGGGCTGGATGCGACACAGCTGGTGCTTCGCCGAGGCGGTGGAGGCGGCGATTGATCCCCCGGGGACAGCGGACGCTCGGGGGCTGTGGATGGTGCAGCGTCCGCAGTTCGATCAGACGCTGGTGCAGGCGGCAGTGGCGGCCGGAGCCCGGTTGCTGGAGCGCACCGTGTTCCTCGGTCTGGAGCGCGATGCCACTGGTGCCATCCTGAGACTGCGCCGCATCGGCGCGGTGGATCAGCCCCCCGCAGCGCTGAGCCTCCGCGCCGAGCACGTGATCGGTGCCGACGGAGCCGCCGGTGCCGTGGCGGCCAGCGTGGGGCTGCGCCCCTCCCCGAGAATCGCCCTGGCGATCGAACAGGAGGTTCCCCATGGCTGGGATGCCACTGATCCACTGCTGCGGCCCGACCTGCTCCACCTCGACTACGGGGTGCTGAAACGCGGCTACGCCTGGATTTTTCCGAAGAGCGACCATCTCAACATCGGCGCCGGTCTGTTTCGTGCCCGTCACCGCGATGTGCGTCGCGATCCCGCCGCCCGAAGCCGGATCCAGAACGCCATCCGGGCCTATGCCCAATCGCTCGGCATCGGCCCGGAGCGACTGGCTGGGGTGCGCGCCCATGCCCACCCGCTGCCGATCTGGGATGGGCCGGAGCCGCTGCATACAGCGGATGGTCGGGTGCTGCTGGTGGGCGACGCCGCCGGGCTGATCAATCCCCTGTTCGGAGATGGGCTGTTCCAGGCGATCCGCAGCGGCCGGCTGGCGGCTGAGGCGCTGCTGGCCGGCGCGCCCTGCAGCCACACCGGCCAGCTGCATGATCTGGTCGCCGCCGACCTTGAGGCCGCCCGCAGGTTGGCCCGGATCTTCTACACCCTGCCAGGCCTCAGCTATCGCCATGGCGTGACCAGGCCCCAGGCCACTCCCCTGGCAGCCCAGCTGCTGGGCGGTGAACTGCCCTACCGGGGGCTGGGCCGGCGAGCCCTGCGCCGAATCGCCCGCGGCCTGTGGAGAGACCTGGGCTGGGGGGGGCCTGCGCCGGCCTGAGCGGACAACCCACAAGGGCAGGCCGCCCATGAAAAAACCCCGGCACCGTGATGGTGCCGGGGCCAGCGGGGATGGCAGGGGATCAGACCTTGCGGGAATAGAACTCCACCACCAGCAGTTCGTTGATCTCAAGCGCAACCCACTCCCGTTCGCAGCGACCGGAAACCTTGGCGGTCAGCTTGCTCTTGTCGAACTCCAGGTGGGGCGGAATGTTGGCCAGGCCGGGGAACTCCATGTTGGTTTCCGCCAGTTTGCGGCTGGCCTTGCGCTCCCGCACAGCGATCACATCCCCAGCCCTGCACTGATAGCTGGGGATATCGACCACCCGACCGTTCACGGTGATGTGGCCGTGATTGACGAACTGGCGGGCACCGGGGACGGTGGGGCCGAAACCGAGGCGGAAGCACACATTGTCGAGACGGTTCTCGAGCAGCTTCAGCAGGTTGGTTCCGGTGGAACCCTCCTGGGCGCGCGCTTTCTTCACGTAGCGCACGAGCTGCCGCTCGGAGATGCCGTAGTTGAAGCGAAGCTTCTGCTTCTCTTCCAGGCGGATGGCGTATTCGGAGCGCTTGCGACGGGCTTGGCCGTGCTGACCGGGGGGATAAGACCGCTTGGCGGACTTACGGGTGAGACCGGGAAGGTCTCCCAAGCGCCGCGTGATCCTCAGGCGAGGGCCGCGGTAGCGAGACATGGAGAACGTTCAAAGGACAGCGACGCCACCAGCTGAGCCATGCTGGGAACATCTCCCCAGTGGTTTCAGGATGCAGCGCCAACCATCCATCCTATCGGTTGGCCCTGAAGCCCTCGGCTTCGCCCCACAACCGGGTATGGGCGCTGCCGCCAGGGCGGGGGGCCGCCTCAGCAGCGCCGTGGCCTGGCTGCTGCTGCTGGTGATCACCGCCTACCGCCGCTGGTTCTCCCCCCTGCTGGGGCCCCGCTGCCGCTTCATCCCCAGCTGCAGCGCCTATGGCCTGGAGGCGATCCATCGGCACGGCCCCTGGCGGGGCAGCTGGCTCACCCTGCGCCGGCTGCTGCGCTGCCACCCCTTCAGCCCCTGCGGCTGCGATCCGGTGCCCGACTGATGCTGGATCTGGTGCTCTACACCCGTCGCGGCTGCTGCCTGTGTGAAGGGCTGGAGGAAAAGTTGCGGGCACTGGATCCCACCCCCTGCCTGGAGCTGGTTGATGTGGACGACGATCCCCAGCTGCAGGCCCGCTACGGGCTGGAGGTGCCGGTGCTGGTCGCCCGCACCGCTGCGGGTCGGGTGCGTCTGCCTCGGGTCTCCCCCCGCCTTGCCGGCACCCAGCTGGCGCAATGGCTGGCCAGCCAGGACCTGGAGGCCTGAGCAAGGCGCGGCGGATCAGGTTTCGTCCGCCCGGAACAATGGCGGCCGCGATCCCACTTAGAACAGGGCCGATTCGCCCGATCCGGAGATGACCTGCCTGCTCCATCCCCTGCTGAACCAGGTGGGGTTACCGGTGACGGCATCGCTGCCCAACACCGACATTCGGTTGGTGAGCTGCGACTCGCGGCGACTGGGAGCCGGCAGCCTGTTCGTCGGGCTGCCCGGCTCCCGGGTGGATGGGGGAACCCTGTGGCGGCAGGCGCTGGCGGATGGGGCCGTGGCAGCCCTGATCGGCCCCGCCGCCGCCGCCGCCGACCCGCCGGCCGAGACCGATCCCGTTCTGGTGGTGGGCGAGCCCGTGGCACCGTGGGCTGGCCTGCTCGCCGCCGCCCTCTGGTCCCAGCCCAGTCAGCGTCTCGCTCTGATCGGGGTGACCGGCACGAACGGCAAAACCACCACCACCCATCTGATCGAGCACCTGGCTGCCGCCGCCGGCCGCCCCGCCGCCCTGTTCGGCACCCTGGTGAACCGCTGGCCGGGACACAGCGTCACCGCCCAGCACACCACCGCTTTTGCCGATCTGCTGCAGGCCCAGCTGGCCCAGGCCGCTGAAGCAGGGGCAGGCATCGCCGCCATGGAAGTGAGCTCCCATGCCCTCGATCAGCACCGCGTGGCGGGCTGTCAGTTCGCCGGGGCCGTGTTCACCAACCTCACCCAGGACCACCTCGATTACCACCCGTCGATGGAGGCCTACTTCGAGGCCAAGGCACGCCTGTTCGCGCCACCGCTGCTGACCGGTGGCGCGGTGGTGAACGTCGACGATCCCTGGGGAGAGCGCCTGGCCGAGCGGCTCGTCAGCGCCGCTGCCGGCCCCTGCTGGCGGAGTTCGCTGCAGCGGCCGGATGCAGATCTGATGATCACCGATCTGGAGCTGGGCAGCGACGGCGTGCGTGGCCGACTGGTGAGTCCGGCTGGAGCGGGGATGTTTCGCTCACCGCTGGTGGGCCGCTTCAACCTGATGAACCTGCTGCAGGCGGTGGGGGTGCTGCTGCAGCAGGACGTGCCGCTGGCGCAGCTGCTGGAGGGTCTGGCCACATTCCGCGGGGTGCCCGGGCGGATGGAGCGGGTGCAGGTGGGCGCTGATTCAGAACTGCCCGCCGTGCTGGTGGACTACGCCCACACCCCCGACGGCCTCGAGAATGCGCTGGCAGCCTGCCGGCCGTTCACCGCTGGCCGGCTGATCTGCGTGTTCGGCTGCGGTGGCGACCGCGACCGCAGCAAGCGTCCCCAGATGGGAGCGATCGCAGCCCGGCTGGCGGATCAGGTGGTGGTGACCTCCGACAACCCGCGCACGGAAGATCCCAGCCGCATCCTCGAGGATGTGGTAGCCGGCATCCCTGCCGGCACGGACCTGCGGGTGGAGGGGGATCGGGCCGGGGCCATCGCCGCGGCCGTGGCAGCGGCCCGGCCCGAGGATCTGGTGCTGATCGCCGGCAAGGGCCACGAGGACTACCAGATCCTGGGCACCACCAAAATCCATTTCGACGACCGCGAGGAGGCGGAAAAAGCCCTGCGAATCCGCCTGATGGCCTGATCCCCAGGACCCGCTGTGTCAATGGCAGAAAGCGCGCTCCGATATCGGAGATTGATGTCGGAGCGTGTCAGCAGGAACCCCCGGCAATGCGTTGAAGTCCGCCAGGGCGGTTGAATTCAACGCGAGGCGTCGTTGCCCTCTTCACGCCCACGCAGGGCTGCCCAGCTCAGCCCACCCAGCGCGATCGGCAGCAGCAGCCACCAGCCCCGGGAGCGATCGACAGCCTGACTTTCATCGGCAGCCGTGGCCAGGGAGCGGCTGAAGTCCTTCCCGAAATCCTTGCGGTCAACTTTTTCGCCGGTGATGCTGCCGAGCTTGCCCAGCACACCCTGCTTGGCGCTGTAGGGGCAGGTCAGGCGAGCGGTGTTGACACCATCTTTGGTGAGATCAAACACGATCTCCACTCGATCGGCATCGATCGCCGTGCTGGACACCACCTTGGCAGATTCGGTCTGCCAGCCCTGACTGGCCGCCGTTTCCAGGCATGCCGCCTTGGCGGTCTCGAGCATCGCGTCGGCGGAGGCGGCATGCACCGCATCAGCACCACAGCACAGGGCCAGCCCCGTGGCTGCTGCGAGCAGCCCGCAGCGCAGGCCAGCATGATTCACCTGGTTCATGGTTCGCTCAGTAGGAACGGGAGACAAGGACAGGACTCCTATGCGCCCCGGAAGGGCATGCAGGACGGACAGGCCGGACCCGGCAGCCCCGACCCGGCAGACACAACGTATGCATGACTGCGGAAATGGCAACAGAAACAGCCGCAAGATCAGCGCATTCTGTTAACCCTCACCATGCTGGGCACAGTCCGAGGTGCTGGGCACAGTCCGAGAGCGACCGCCAGCTCCATACCAGCCAGCTCAGCTCCAGCCAGCTGGGGGCAGGCCAGATCAGGTCGACCCCGAACAGGGCCAGAGCGGTCCAGCAGGACAAACACCAGCATCAGCGCGCGATTTGTCAAATGCAGCGCGCCGGCCGGAACGATTCATCCAAGCTGGCCCTGCGAGCAGAACTTGACGCCCTGGCTGCTTCGATTTGCTCGCAATCGCTGGCCGAAACCGGATCGACTGGCAGCATGAATGTGCTTTCCACCGATGTGAATGGCTACCAGTCCATCCTTGGCCAAGAAATTTCTCGCCGAGCTGTTCGGTACGTTCTGGCTTGTCTTCGGAGGCTGCGGCAGCGCCGTTCTGGCAGCGGCGTTCCCTTACAGCGAAGCGGCCACCAACCCATTCGGCCTTGGCTTTCTGGGTGTTTCCCTGGCATTCGGCCTCACCCTGCTCACCATGGCCTACGCGATCGGGCACATCTCCGGTTGCCACATCAACCCGGCTGTGAGCTTCGGCCTGTGGGCCGGCGGCCGGTTTCCAGGCTCCCAGATGGTGACCTATGTGGTGGCCCAGGTGCTCGGCGCCATCATCGCCGGCGGCTTCATCTACCTGATCGCCAGTGGCCGCGATGGCTTTGCTCTCACCGGCAGCAACCCTCTGGCGACCAACGGCTGGGGAGCCCATTCCCCAGGCGGCTACGGCTTCTATGCGGCCCTGGTGATTGAGGTGCTGCTCACCTTCTTCTTCCTGCTGGTGATCCTGGGCGCCACCGACAGGCTCGCCCCCAGTGGCTTCGCCGGGGTGCCGATCGGACTGGCCCTCACCCTGATCCATCTGATCAGCATCCCGGTCACCAATACCTCGGTGAATCCGGCGCGCAGCACAGGTGTTGCCGTGTGGGCCGGCAGCGAGCACGTTGCTCAGCTGTGGTTGTTCTGGGTTGCTCCAATCGCCGGAGCCCTGTTGGCCGGCTGGGTCTACCGCAACCTGCTGCAGGACCGCCCCGCTGCCTGATCGATCAGCGGGGAGGGTTTCTGATCGGGCGGGTCGAGCCGGATGCGAGCAGCGGCCGCTTCAGCCTGAGGGTTGTGCTTTGAGGGCAGCCAACAGCTGATCGAGATCCGACGCTGTTGTGACGATGTGGGTGCAGGCCCGCAGACAGCTCGGCTCATCCAGGCTGCGCAGCCAGATCGCCTCGCCCCCCAATCGCTCCACCAATCGTGCCGGGCTCTCCAGACCAGAGCCCGGCCGCGCCCGGAAACTCACCAGTCCGGCCGGAGGCGGCTCACTGAGAAGGCACTCCAGAGCGGAGATGTCCTGCAGTCCATGCCAGAGGCTTGACGCTTGTCTGCGAATGGTCGCAAGGCGCTCGACGGGGGATCCGGCGCCCTCCAGCAGCTGCAAGGAGCAATCCAGCCCCGCAAACAAGGGGATGCAGGAGGTGGCCACCTCGAAGCGGCGCCCATCGGCGTGAAAGCCGCCATGGCCATCAGTCTCCTGCTGCAGGCTGCGCCAGCCGATCAGGGTCGGTTGGGCTTCGGCCAGCAGCCGCTCCGAGACGGCCACCACCCCCAGGCCCTCCGGGCCGCAGCACCACTTGTGGCCGGTGCAGGCGTAGATGTCCGCCGCTGCGGCCGCCTCCGCCACCGGAATCGAGCCCAGACTCTGGGCCCCGTCCACCAGCAGCCAGGGGGGAGTGGCCTGCAAGGCGAGCCGCTCGGCCACCCGCCCAATCGGCATCAGCTGGCCGGTGTTCCAGAGCAGATGGGACAGCACCACCAGACGCGTGCGGGGCTGGAGCTGCTGCTCCAGCCGCTCCAGTAGCCGCGTTTCAGCCTGGTCGACCGAACCTCTCAGATCAGCCACCGCCAACCACTGCAACGCAAGCCGGTGGCGGCGGGCCAGCTCCCGGCAGGCCGCCACCACGCCCGGATGCTCACAGTCGCTGAGCAGCAGGATGTCGCCCTCCTGCCAGGGCAACCCCCACAGGGGCAGCACACAACCGGAGGTGACGTTCTCAGTGAAGCTGAGCCGAGCTGTGGGCACTCCCAGCCATTGGGACAGGCGCTGCCGCAGCCTGGCCACCGTGGCCTCCACCGCCGGCCAGACGGCGGTGGTGAATGGACCGAGCTCCTGAATGGTGCGCCAGCAGGCCACGATCGCGTCCAGCGATGGAGTCGGCAGAGGCCCCTGGCCGCCGTAGTTGAAATAAACCTTGTTCGCCAGGGCCGGCATCTGGGCCCTCAGCCGCACCACATCTGCGGCAACGGCCTGCTGCCCCGGTGAGGCCGTTGAGACCTGGATAGGGTGCAGATCACCCAGGCCGGCACCCTGGTCGAGCAGGCTGCTGGTGCTACTGCTGATGCTGCTGCGGCGGCTCTTGTTAGGGCTGCCGGTATCACTCCTGAAATCCATGAGTCTGCCCATCGATGCCATCATCAGTCCTGGCTGGGCCCGCAGCCTGAAGCGTTTCGCTGGCGGCACCACGGTGCACTACTGGCTGAACACCAAGGAGCAAAAGCTGGGGAACGGGATCAAGGCCGATCCCATCTCAGCGGCAGAGGCGGAATTCATCCGAGAGACCTTCAAGCGTGTCGACGCGCTGACGGGCTTGAGCCTGGTGGAAAAACAACGTCGCGGCCCCTCCGAAATCGATTTCTACAAAGTGCCTCGCTACAAATCGAGGAGCCTGATTGGCCAAACCACCAGGCGCAAAAGCTGGTTTGAGATCACCTGGAAAGACAGGAATGGCAAGGATATGAACGGCAGCGAAAAATCCACCATCGTCCACGAGATCGGCCACGCGCTTGGTCTCGATCACCCTTACCAAAGACCGTGGTCACCCCGCTACACCACAAAGGACACGATCATGTCCTACAACGAAACGAGCAATACGAACTTCACGAAAACCGATCTGACCGCACTCCAGAGTCTCTGGGGTGCGGCCTGATCGGCCCAGCATCGCTGGGCTGATGCGGTCCTGATTCAGGCGCCGCGTCCGTAGGTGACCTGGCAGGCAGCGTTGATCAACTGAGCCTCTGCAGCGGTGCTGGGCACATCACCGTTGAGCAGGCCCTGCTCACAGTCGGCCTCCATCTGATAAGTGCCATATCCGTTGTTGACAGCAAATGTCACCCCACTGTTCTGAACGGGCTGCACGGTTCCGTAGTAAAGCTGCCAGTTGCTGTTGGGAACAACAATGGCAGTCTGCCGCTGGGTGATGGCGCGATTGATGGCGTTGTTGAGAATCGCGGCAGTCGTCAATGCGGTGACGCCCCACACAATCGACTGGCCAGCCCACCAGCCCCACGGCGGTGAACTCCAGCCGCCATACCAGTTACCTCCCCAGGGCCTGTTGTTGTACCAACCGGATCGGCGAGCCCAGCCCGGGTAGGCACCATAATTGTTGTTGATCACGACCCGCTTGGTCCAGATATTGCGGTTGCGACGGTTGTAATCACGCCAACGGTTGCTGTCCCAGTCTTTCCAGCGATCCTTATCACGGGCTTTGCGATCATCCCAGCCCTTGTCATAGCCCTTTTCGAGCCCCTTGTCCTTGCCTTTCTGGAAACCTTCCTGGTAGCCAGCCTCATTACCCTTTTTGTAGCCCCGATTCAGCCCCTTATCTTTTCCGTCTTCATAGCCTTTTTCATAGATACGCTCGCGCTGCTTCTTGTTGAGGTTCTGCTTCTGATCGCTGTGACCAGAATCCTTCGTGTGAGACGAACTGCCAGAACCCGAATGCTGGTTTTTCTGTTGTTGGTTTTTCTGTTGCTGGTTTTTCTTCTTCGCGTCCTTGTCCTTGGTCTTGGTCTTGCTGTCGTCCTGATTGGCCAGCAGATCGGCGGTAGCGTCAAGCCGGGTCATCGGCGCCGATGTCGAACCGGTGGTCGCCAGGTTGCGACCCGCTGCCAGAACCGGCAGGGGACCCGTGCTGGCCATCACCACGGCCATCACGGTCGCCAGCGAGGGCAAGCCAGGCGGGAGGGCCGGAGAGCTGCCGGGCCGCTCGGGAGACCGGTGAAACCTCATCATCGGAAGTCGGATCAAAGGAACAGGGAGCCCGCCTGATGGATTCAGACGGTGTCACCAGTCATGGTGCCGGCTGAATCTGTCAGAAGCCAAACTGATCGGCCCGGAGTTGTGACCGGATATGACTCCCCGGCAGCCAGGCGGAACACGGCTGTTTCAGAGCACCTGGGCCACAAGCACCGCCGCCAGCGCCGAGAACAGGGTGATGGTGAGGGCGGTGAGGGGATTCTGGCCCTGGGCCACGGCCAGACTGGTCACGATGCCCGCCCCAAGACTGGCGACAGACAACTGGCTCACCAGTTCGCTGCGATCACGGGGTGTGGGGCTGGGGGTCACGGCGGCAGAGATGGCTGAACCGGACCGTAGAGGCTGCGATCAGCAACGCCAGGCTGGGCAAGCCGGCTTGTTACGCCGCGTCGGAGTTCGTCACACCGCGCAACCTGGAAGCGGGGCGGGCCCGGCCGCCCAGGGCCCATGCCTGCAGCTGCTCCAGCTGTTCGCGGGCGGTGCGTGACAGCGGCACGACCTGGCTGGCGGCCGCCACCAGATCGGCCTCGGTGAAATCGCGCCCCTCGGCGAACGCCAGATGCATCGCTTCGATCACGGTCTGCTCCAGCTCAGCCCCGGAGAAGCCGCTGGTGCGATCCACAAGCACCTCAAGCGGGATGGAATGGCCAGGCCGGCGGCGCCGCAACTGCAGGTCAAGGATGGCGCGCCGCTCCTCAACACTGGGCAGATCGAGCAGAAAGATCTCATCAAAGCGGCCCTTGCGCAGCAGCTCAGCCGGCAGACGCTCCACGCCGTTGGCGGTGGCCACCACGAACACGGCGCTGGTCTTCTCCGCCATCCAGGTGAGCACCGTGCCCAGCACCCGCTGGCTGGTGCCGCCGTCGCTGCGGCTGTCCCCACCGAAACCCTTGTCGATCTCGTCGATCCACAGCACGCAGGGCGCCATCGCCTCGGCCCGCTGGATCATCTCGCGAGTGCGGGCCTCGCTGGCCCCCACCAGGCCGGCAAACAGGCGTCCAAGATCGAGCCGCAGCAGCGGCATCGCCCAGCTGTGGGCGATCGCCTTGGCCGTGAGGGACTTCCCCGTGCCCTGGGGCCCCACCAGCAGCACGCCGCGGGGCAAGGGCAAGCCATAGCGGCGCGCTTCCTCGCTGAATGCCATCCGGCGCTGCTCCAGCCAGTGCTTGAGGGCCTCCAGACCGCCGATGTCGGCGGGGGTGGCCTCACTGGGGCAGTACTCCAGCAATTCGGTCTTGGCAATGGCCTGGCGTTTCTCCTCCAGCACCTCGGCGAGGTCCTCCTCGCCGAGGTGACCGCGGCGGGCCAGGGCCCGAGCGGCCAACTGGCGCACCCGCTGCTCGCTCAGCCCATGGCAGGCGCTGGTGAGCTGGTTGAGCACAGCGGCTGGCAGAGGCTTGCCACTGGCCTCAGCAATCGCCCCGAGCAGCTGGCCGATCTCGGCCGCATCCGGCAGGGGCAGCTCCAGAACGGTGACACAGTCGTCGAGCTCCGGCGGCAGCTGCCAGGCCGGCGCCGTGATCACCACGGTGCGGGGAACCTGCCGCAAGGCCGTGGCCAGGTTGCGCAGGCGGCGACAGATGCCCGCGTCTTCGCTGTAGCGGTGGAAATCGCGCAACAGCAGAATCGCGCCTTGCTCCTGTGGCAACGGATCGAGACAAGCCAGGGCCGCCAGTGGATTGCGGGCCGCCTCCCCCTCTCGGTTGGGGGCACCACTGAGTCCGGCAATGAAATCCCAGCTGAGCAGGGTGCGGTTGCCCAATCGCTGGGCCGCCTGCACCATCAGCCGTTGCACCCGTTCCTCCTCCAGGCTGCGGATCCAGAGGATGGGGGTGCGTGAGCGGATCAGCAGATCCAGCTGATCCTCCCAGGGGGGGAGCGTCATGGCGAAGCGGGCGGCTCGACCAGGCGGGCCAGGGTCGCCCAGCGCGGGTCTCCGCCTGGCTCCGCCGTGCCCCAGCTGGCTGGACCGGGGCAGGCGGCACCACAGCGGCTCACTGCCGGGATCCGCAGACTGAGCTGTTCGAAGGCCCAATGGGCCGGATCGAAGCTGCCGGCCGGATCGATGCTTTCGCTCAGGGCATCCGGATCGAGATCGAGCACCGCCTCACCCGCCTCGATCTGCCAGGTCTCCGGCTCCCCGTCGCGGGCCGCTTCGCCCAGCCAGATCAAGTCGCGGATGCGGAAGCTGAGGGGTTGGTTGAAGTGCTGCAGGCAGCGATCGCAGCAGCGGGTGAGAATCGTGGCTGCTTCCCCATCCACCTCCAGCAGGTTGCCGCGGTGCACGGCGTGCACGTGACCGCGCACCGGGGTGAGGCTGTCCAGACCAGCGAGGTGCTGATCGAGAACCCAGTGGCGGCCTTCGGCCAGACCAGCCAGTTCCTGGATCGAAACCGGGCGGAGATCAGCCACGGGATGCACGCGGTTCAGGGTCTCAGGCCATCACTTGCGGCCTTTCGGCTCGAACGGCAGCCTTCCGGCCGCGTCGCCGGCAGCACCACCGGCGGAGGCCGCCACGGTGACCGCCTGCTGGGCGAGCTGCTGATCAAGAATCTTCTGAAGATTCTCCGGCAGGGCTTCCCGGGTGAGCAGGAAGGTCTGCAGGGCCTGAAACACGTTCGCCACCACCATGTAGAGCAGCACCCCGGCGGGCAGGGGGAAAAACAGGAACATCGCCGTGATCATCACCGGCGTGATCTTGTTGGCTGTGGCCTGCTGAGGATTGGCGGGCATGCCGCTCCCGGAGAGGATCTGAGAGAGGAAGAGCGAAGCGCCGAAAGCCGCCACCAGGATGGCGATGTCCCAGTTCACGCCCCCATCACCCATGAAGCCCACTTGGCCGAGGGCCTGAATGAACAGGAAGCCGGAGCGCGCTGCCAGACCGGGCACCTTGGCCTCGACCGTGGCATCACCCGGAGCCAGCGCCGTGATCATGCCGTTCTGATCAACGCTCACCACACTGTCGCCCTTGGTGACGCTCCAGTTGGGCTGAAACTGACTGCCGTTCTCGGCAGCACTGAGCACGCTGCTGAAGCTGGCCCCGTCCCTGGTGTGCAGGCTCACGGTCTGCCGGTCCCCGACGCCGATTTTGGTGCCCGACTCCAGGGTGCCGATCACCGGCACATGGTTGCTGCTGCTCAGGAAGATGGCATGGCTTGGGGTGTTGAACGGCTTGGGTTCAACAGCAGCGATCTGGTCAGCGGGAAGAACCTTGACGTTGAAGGTGTAGGGGACATCAGCGAACGGCGAACCCCGCAGCGTTGCAAACAGTGCAAACAGAATCGGCATCTGCACCAGAAGGGGCAGGCAGCCGGCCAGGGGACTGCCGAACTCCTTCATCAGCTTGCCCAGCTCCTCCTGCTGCTTCTGCGGATTGCTGGCGTACTTGGCCCGGATCTCCGCCTGCCGCTGCTGCATCACCGGCTGGGCGATGCGCATCCGCCGGGCGTTACGGATCGAGCCGGCACTCAGGGGAAACAGAGCCAGGCGGATCACCACGGTGAGGGCGATGATCGCCAGGCCATAGCTGGGCACCAATCCGTAGAAGAAATCGAGGATCGGAATCAGCAGGTTGTCGGAGATGTAGCCGATCACGGCGCTGGGGGTGCAGAGGTGGGTGGGGGTCAGCGTGGCTCAGTGTGCCTGAGGGGGCGTCAGGCGGCGATGCCCTTAGGGCGGGGCGACCTGATGGCGGCCGCTCCACGCCGCTCCTCAATGAACGACTCCAGTTCGCGGAAGCGCGGAACCGAGCGCATTTCCAGCCGGGCCCCGTCACTGAGCACCAGCACCATGTCGCCCCAGGCGCCGAAGCCCCGCGGCACACTGCGCACCTCCCGGATCTGGCTGTACACCACCTGGGTGCGGTCGCGGCCCAGCCAGCCGCCGTTGACCTCGATCCGGCGGCTGGTGATGCGGAAGCGCAACCACAGAGCGCGCGTGATTGCCCCCACAGCAAAGGGGATGCCGATCAGGGTGAGGCCGAAGAGCAGGTTGAGGATGAGGTCACCTCGGGCAGGCCCACCCTCATAGAACACGGTTTCCTGAATGTCAGGGGAGGCTGGCTTGCTCATGAATCAGGCCGGCGCGCTGAAGTAAGTCCAGGCATTCTCCCAGCAGCTCGGCCCCAGTGCGTTCGGCGCTGCCGGGGCGAAGACTGAGCAGCAACCACACCGGACCCTCCGGCCGACCGATCGGCAGGGTCAGCAGACCCTGATGCAGCAGGCGGCGCAGGCGATTGCGACGCACCGCACGCTTGTGCACCTTGGCGCTCACCACCACACCACAGCGCCAGGCAGCCTGAACGCGGCCGCGCTGGCTGGGGGGAAGCCGATCGCATTGGGCCGGCAACCACCGCAACATCAAAAAAGGGCCGTGGATGGCACGACCCCGCCGATAGAGCTTGGCAAACGTGGATTGCCCCTTGAGCCGATGCCGTTGCGGCAGGGCCATCAGACGGGACGGACGGGAGAACGAGGGAGTGCGTCAGACCGCCAGCCGGGAGCGGCCACGGCGACGACGGGCCCGGATCACGCGACGACCGGTGTGGGTGCGCATGCGCACCCGAAAGCCTGAAACACGCTTGCGCTTGCGGCTGGTTCCTTCAAGAGTGCGCTTGGTCATGGCCTGGGGCTGACTCCTCTCTGCTCGTCGTTTCTGGGCTGAGGAGCCAACCTATCAGGCCGCCTGGCCACGGGGATTCAGTTGGGCAGGGATTCAGTTGGGCAGGGATTCAGTGGGGCGGTGGTTCAGTGGGGCGGTGGTTCAGTTGGGCGGATCGATCTGGATCAGCCAGCTGCCGAGGTAGCCGGAGATCGGCACATCGCCGGGGGCCTGGGCCAGAGCATTGAACTGGTACATGCCGTCGTTGAACGGATTGAACAGCAGCAGATAGACCCCGATGGTGCCCTTATCAGAGACGGGCGTGTCCGGGAAGATCTCGATGGCACCGCCGTTCTCGGCGATTTCGATGGTGGCGGGGATCTTCTCCAGGCAGCGGGTGCGCGCCATCATTCCCCCTTCACTCATCCGGCACAGCTTGACCCGCTTGGCATCGATGGTGGCATCGAAGCCCTTGGGGATGGTGACGCTCAGCTTGAGGATCGCAGTCTTGCGATCCTTCGGCCTCAGAATGAGATACCACTCCGAGCGCTTGAGGCGCTGGGTGTTGGTCATGAAGAAGTAAAGCTTCCTGTAGTCCCTGCTGTTGTCCCAGCGAAACTCCATCAGACCCGGCGTCCCCTGAGCCCTGGCGGGAGAGCTGATCAGGTCGGGAAGGGCTGAGCGAGCCGAACCCAGGGCCCCAGGCAGGCCACGGCCGAGGGTCGCAATGTTCGGGACGGCGGCGGCGATGAGGCCGGCGGCAGCGGAAAAAGCCAGCAGAGCACGCCGTGGCGGTGGGAACAAGCGCATCGGGGCAGGCTTCAGGGGTTTTGATTCTCAGCAGGACAGATGGACGGGCGCCGGTTTCAGTGGCCGGCGGCTGAGCTGGCGCGATCCGGCCGCAGCCGGCTGGCTTCGCGCAGGTAGGGATGGCAGGGTTCTCGTTCCGGCTCCAGCCAGGCATGGGCCAGCAGCCGGATGCAGCGGGGCAGATCACCGGCCACCGCCATCTGCTGGCAATCGAGCAGGGCCACCTGCTCCCAGCCGTTGCGGCGGCGGGCGACGGCCGCCGGAAAGACCGCGTTCAGATCGGCGGTCACTGAAAAGGTCACCGACACCAGCCGCTCCCCCGCCAGCCCGTTGCGGCTGACCAGCGCATCCACCAGTTCAGCCACAGCGGCCGTGATCGCCTCGCTGGTGTTGGCCTCGGCCGTGGTGGCACCGCGCAGGGCGCGCAGCTGCAGCGCGCCGCTCATGGCCGCCACAGCCAGAGGGGCTGGCCGGACCAGGCCAGTTCAAGGCTGAACACCTCAACAACACCGCGCAGGGCGGAGCGGCCGGGCAGCAGACCGGCGAATCGTTTTGGCGCGGCGCCGAACTCGCACGGTCTGGCCTTGTCGGGATCGAGGCCCGCCAGGCCAGCCAGCAGGCGGCGAGCGTGCTCCTCGTCGCCCAGCTCATCGACCAATCCGTGCTCAAGGGCCTGGGCGCCGCTGAACACCCGGCCATCGGCGAAGGCGCGCACCTGGCTCTCCGCCAGGCCCCGGCCGCTGGCGACGGCGGCGACGAACTGGCCATAGCTCGAGTCGATCAGACCCTGCAGCAGATCCCGCTCGGCATCGGTGAGGGCCCGGTCCGGCGACAGGATGTCCTTGTAGAGGCCACTCTTCACGGTTTCGAAGCTGATGCCGATCCGCTCCAGCAAGCGGGAGAGGTTGTTGCCCCGCAGGATCACCCCGATCGAGCCGGTGATGGTGCCCGGGTTGGCGACGATCCGCTCAGCCGCCACGCCGATGTACACCCCGCCGGAGGCTGAGATGTTGCCGAAACTGGCCACCACCTTGCAGCCCTTCTGGCGCAGCCGCAGCAGGGCGGCGTGGATCTCCTGGCTGTCGCCGACGGTGCCGCCGGGGCTGTCGATCCGGAGCAGCAGGGCGGGGCACTCCCGCTGCTCCACCTGGCGCAGAGCCCGGAGCACCCGCCTGCGGGTGCCCCCGGCAATGGGCCCCTCGATGGCGATGCGGGCCAGGGTGCGGCGGGACTTGCGGCGCCAGGGCCAGGCCATGCACGAGCTGTTGAGATGATCGGATCTTAAAAACAAGCGGCGCTGTGGTCCTGCGGGCCCCCGGCCCTCTCTATCTCTCTCCGGTTCCCTCTCAGGCGGTGTTGATGTCTCCCGTTCTGCCGAGCCCCTTGCCGCCTCTGAAAAGCCTGAATGCCCTGTTGATGCTGCTGCCGTTCGCCCTCTGGGGCACGGCGATGGCCGCGATGAAGCCCCTGCTCGAGCACGGCAGCCCCCTCCAGGTGGCCTGTCTGCGGCTGCTGCCGGCCGGAGCACTGCTGCTGCTGGCCGCCCTGTGGCTGCGTCGCCCTCTAGCGGTGGATCGTCGCGACTGGCCCTGGCTGCTGGCCTTCAGCCTGGTGGATGCAAGCCTGTTCCAGGGCCTGCTGGCCCGCGGTCTCGGCCAGACCGGCGCCGGCCTGGGCTCGGTGCTGATCGATTCCCAACCCCTGCTTGTGGCCCTGCTCGCCCGCAGCCTGTTCGGGGAGGCCATCAATCCAGTGGGCTGGCTGGGGCTGGTGCTCGGCCTGGTCGGCATCCTCTGTCTGGGGCTGCCGGAAGCGGTGCTGCGCCACTGGTGGCTGGAAGGCCCCAGGGCCATCGGCGCGCGCCCCTGGAGCCACGGCGAACTCTGGATGCTCGGGGCGGCGGCGGCGATGGCCGTGGGCACCGTGCTCTGCCGCTACGCCAGCCGCCACAGCGATCCGGTGGCCGTGACCGGCTGGCACATGCTGCTCGGCGGGCTGCCGCTGCTGCTGCTGGCCGAATGGCCGGTGCGGGCCGGCGCGGGCTGGCTGCCCGACTGGACAGGCGGCGAATGGGCCCTGATGGCCTACGCCACCCTGCTCGGCAGCGCCGTGGCCTACGGGCTGTTCTTCTGGTTCGCCAGCAGCGGTGACCTCACTGGCTTCACCGCACTCACCTTCCTCACACCCGTGTTCGCCCTGCTCTGCGGCGTGCTCTGGCTTGACGAGCAGCTGCGACCGCTGCAGTGGCTCGGGGCGGGGCTGGCGCTTGGATCGGTGCTGCTGATCAATCGCCGCGCCCAGCTCTGGCAGCCCGCCCCGGTCCAACCCCATGGGCAGGAGCAACCGTGATGCGCGTGCTTGTGGTCAGCACACCGGTCGGAACCCTGGGCAGCGGCCGCGGCGGTGGGGTGGAACTGACGGCGACGGCCCTGGTGGCCGGGCTGCTGGAGCGCGGCCATCTGCTCACGGTGCTGGCCGGGGAGGGCTCGCGCCTGCCCTCCGGCTGCGCCGCCGCCAGCCTGTGGTGCGAACGCGGCAGCGACCAGCCGAGCTGGCAGCACCGCCCCCGCGAGGCGGCGGTGGAGCTGCCGGCCGATGCCCTGCTGGCACGGCTCTGGCGACGGGCCCTGGGCGAGCAGGCGCACTTCGACGTGATCCTGAACCTCGGCTACGACTGGCTGCCCCTCTGGCTGACGCCCCACACGGCCACCCCCCTGGTGCACCTGGTGAGCATGGGTTCGGTGGCGACGGCGATCGATGCGGTGATCGCTGATGTCGATCGGAGCCATCCCGGCCACCTGGCCTTCCACACCGCCGCCCAGGCGGCGGATTTCAACCTCAGCACCAGCCCGGTGCTGCTGGGCAACGGCTTTGCGCTGGAGCGCTACCACGTTCAGGAGCAGCCCCAAGCCCTGCTGGGCTGGGCCGGCCGCATCGCCCCGGAGAAGGGTCTGGAGGATGCGGCGCTGGTCGCCGCCCGGATCGGGCTGCCCCTGGCGGTGTGGGGCCTGGAGGAAGACCCCGCCTACGCCCGCCGCGTCGAGGCAGCCGTGCCCGCCGGCACCCTGCAATGGCGGGGCTTCCTGCCCACCGAGCAGCTCCAGGCCGAACTCGGCCATTGCGCCGTGCTGCTCAACACGCCCAAGTGGAATGAGGCCTTCGGCAATGTAGTGGTGGAGGCCATGGCCTGTGGCGTGCCGGTGGCCGCCTATGCCCGTGGCGGTCCGGCAGAGCTGGTGCAGGAGGGCCGCACCGGCGCCCTCGCCAGCCCCGACGACCTGGATGCCCTGACGGCAGCCGTGCGCCGCGCCCTGGCCGTGCCGCGGTCGCAATGCCGGAGCTGGGTGGACGAGCACTGTTCCCAGCAGGCGTTCGCCGGCCGGATCGAGACCTGGCTGGAGTCGGTGATCGAAGCCTGGACACGGGCCCGATAACGTCAGGCCCCGCCCCCGGGATGCCCGTGTCGACCCGATCCGTCCCGCCCCGGAGCCCAGAGCCGACCAGCACCCTTGTCCCTGCCAGCCAGACCCGGCTTGTGAGCTGGACTGCCCTGGTTCTGGGGCTGCTGCTCTTCGTCTGGCAGCTGGGCGACACCGGTCTGGTCGATGAGACACCACCGCTGTTCGCCGCCTCGGCCCGGGCGATGGCCGAAACGGGGGACTGGCTGATCCCACGGGTGAACGGGCTACCGCGGTACGACAAGCCACCCCTGGTCTACTGGGGGATGGGTCTGATCTACAGCCTGCCTGGCCATGGGCGCTGGGATCCGCTTGGCACCTGGGCGGCCCGGCTCCCCTCGGCCCTGGCCTGCGTGGCGGTGATGCTGGCCCTGGCGCGCACTCTGCTGCGCTGGCCTCAGGCCCGGAGAAACCCCGCCCTGACGGCGCTCAGCGCCGCCCTGGCCTTTGCCCTGTCGCCCCTGGTGCTGCTCTGGGGCCGGATCGCGGTCAGCGACGCCCTGTTCAGCGGCTGCCTGGCGATCGGCCTGCTGCTGCTCTGGAGCAGTTACGCCAACGCGGGGCGGCGCTGGTGGGCGGGCTGGTGCCTGCTGGCCCTGGCGATGCTCACCAAGGGGCCGGTGGCCCTGCTGCTGGCTGGTCTCACCCTGGCGGGCTTCGGCTGGCTGCAGCGCGACTGGCGCGGCCTGATCCGCCGGTTGCGCCCGCTGCGGGGGGCGGTGCTGACCGGGTTGCTGGCACTGCCCTGGTACGGCCTCGCCCTGCAGCGGGAGGGGGAGGCCTTCTGGCGCAGCTTCTTCGGGTACCACAACCTGCAGCGGTTCACGGCTGTGGTGAACAACCATCAGGCTCCCTGGTGGTTCTTCGGCCTGATGCTGCTGCTGGCCAGCCTGCCGGCGACGCCGCTGCTGATCCTTGGGCTGACCCGCGGTCTGCGGGGGGAGCCCCTGCCGGCGGCGCTGTCGCTGCAGCGGTTCGCCGCCTGCTGGCTGATGGCCGTGCTGCTGTTCTTCAGCCTGGCGGCCACCAAATTGCCCAGCTACTGGCTCCCCGCCACGCCGGCAGCGGGGCTGCTGGTGGCCCTGGCTGCTCAACGGGGAGCCTGGCTGGCCTGGCGGCTGATGCTGGTGCTGGCCGCGCTGCTGGCGGCCGGCCTGGCGGCTGCTCCCCTGTGGGTGCCAGCGATCGTCACCCCCGAGATGCCCTCCCTGCCGGCAGAGCTGCTGACGAGCGGACGCCTGCCTTGGGCGGCCGGCTGCTTTGCCCTGGCTGCCGCAGCCGGGCTCAGCGGCTGGCGGCGCGGCACCCCAGTGAGTCTTGTGGCCCTGCAGTTGCCGCTGGTGGCGTTCGTGCCCCTGGTGCTGCTGCCCCTGGCGGAGCTCGGCGATCGACTGCGCGCCGAGCCGGTGCGCCAGCTCGCCGCCGCGGCCCGGCATCACCTGGTCGACGCGGCAGCGAGAACGTCCCCCCCTGCGGCCCCGACCCCGCTGGCGATGGTGGGGATGCTGAAGCCTTCACTGCATTTCTACAGCCGCCAGGTGGTTCTGTTTGAGGAGGCCGGCCCTGCCGGAGTGCTGAACCTGGCGGAGCGGCTGGCCACCGAACGGCGCCAGGGCCAGCAGCCGACCCCCGCCAGGGGCACCAGCCTGCTCCTGGTGATCGATACCGCCACGGCCGCCCTGCCCCACTGGCGCGGTCTCACTCCTCGGATCCTCGATCAGGCCGGCATCTACCAACTCTGGCGGCTTGAGCGCGACCAGCTGGAGCAACGGGCGATCATCCTGCGTGCGGCCGGGTTGGACGCCACCTGGCGGGCCCCAAGGCCTGAGCGCTACTGAAGGGACCCCGTCTCGGCCAGCTCCCGCCGCCGGCAGAAGCTGCAGTGGCCCCAGCGGGCCATCTCACCGGCTGGGGCAGGGCTGCCGCAGCGGGGACAGGTGGCCAGGCCATGCACGTCCACCCTGCAGGGATGGCGCGCCCAATCACTGCGACTCTCCTCACCGGCCAGCCGCGCCAAAGGGCCTGAATGGTGCTGCTCCACCCGCAGATCCCGCACGGCGAACCCCGCACCCCGCACGGCGGCGAGGAGCTGGTGGCGGTGGTATTGCAGGGCGAGCAGCCAGGGGCCGGGCGACGCACCGACGGTGAGCAGGGAGCCCTGCAACCGCAGCGGTCGGCAGTGGGGAGCGAGCTGGGGGCCCGCCAGGGTCGGCCAGCGCTGCCAGAGCGCTGCCAGATGCCCCTCCTGCCGCCACTGGGCCTGAAGAGCCTGCAGGCACTGATCCACCGCCGTGGCGGGGGGGCGATCCGCCGGGGCCAGCACAGCCGTGAGGCCACGCCGCTGCTCCCGCCAGCCGTCAGGGACCCAGGCTTGCCGCCAGCCCTGGGGCGACTGGCGGCGGGACCCGGTTGACGACATCGGCAAGCGCTTCGAGGGGATTGAGCGGACCCGCGGCTGACGGCCGGCCGGGTGGGCGGCTGCTGATCCGAGTGTTGACTGCAGCTGATCAGCAGCCCAGATCATGATTAGCTTGCCAGCATCGCCCGGGCCACCAGCTGGCCGCCAGTGGCCCCCAATCCCGCAAGAGCGACAACGTCCATGGGCTTCTTTGAACGCCTCAGCCGCCTGTTCCGCGCCAACGCCAACGCGGTGATCAGCAGCATGGAGGATCCCTCCAAGATCCTCGACCAGTCGGTCGATGACATGCAACGCGACCTGGTGAAACTGCGCCAGGCCGTGGCCACCGCCATCGCCAGCCAGAAGCGGATCCAGAACCAGGCCGAACAGGCCGAAAGCCAGTCCAAGACCTGGTACGAGCGCGCCGAACTGGCCCTGAAAAAGGGGGAAGAGGATCTGGCGCGCGAGGCGCTCACCCGCCGGAAGACTTATCAGGACACCGCCACGGCCCTGAACACCCAGCTGCAGACCCAGTCGAGCCAGGTGGATCAGCTCAAGAAGAGCCTGCTGCAGCTGGAGAGCAAGATCTCCGAAGCCAAGACCAAGAAGGACATGCTCAAGGCCCGCGCCCAGGCGGCCCAGGCCCAGGAGCAGCTGCAGAGCGCCGTGACCGGCCTGGGCACCGACAACGCCATGGCGGCCTTCGAGCGCATGGAGGAGAAGGTGCAGTCGCTGGAAGCCCGTAGCCAGGCCGCCGCCGAGCTGGCCGGCGCCGACCTCGAGAGCCAGTTCGCCGCTCTTCAGAGCAGCGATGTGGATGACGAACTGGCGGCGCTGCGCAGCCGGCTGGAGAGCAATCAGCTGGCCCCCAATCAGGAGCCGATCGCCCTGCCTGCCGATGGCGGGCCCACTCCGCAGCTGGAGCCGGTGCAGGTGGCCGAAGTGGATGCGGAACTGGAGGACCTCAAGCGCTCGATCGACAAGCTCTGAGCTTTCGATCCGGAGCAGCCGGCCGCCTCAGCCAGCTGCTCCATACAATCGGCTCAACTCCCCAGCAGTCGCAGTGTCTGTCGTCCAGCTCACCGATGCCAACTTCGAATCCGAGGTGCTGGAGGCGGCCGCAGCGGTGCTCGTGGATGTCTGGGCCCAGTGGTGCGGCCCCTGCCGACTGATGGCGCCGTTGATGGACTGGGCCGCAACCGAATATGCGGGGCGCCTGGCCGTGGGCAAGCTGGAGGCCGACCCCAATCCCGCCAGTCGCGATCGGTTGGCGGTGCAGGGACTGCCCACCCTCGTGCTGTTCCGCGCCGGTGAGGAGCTGGCCCGTCATGAGGGCGCCATGGCCCAGCCCCAGCTGAAGGCCTTCCTGGATGCCCATCTCTGAGCGGCTCTCCCGCCTGGGCAGCGGCGTCTTTGCCCGCAACGACCGCCGCAAGGCGGCGTACAGCCGCCTTGCGGCGGACCGGGCCTCGGGCCTGCCCCCCCTGCTCGATCTCTCCCTGGGCTCCACCGACCTGCAGCCTCCACCGGCGGCGATCGCGGCAATGGTGGAGCGGATCGGCAGACCGGAGAGCGCTGCCTACTGCCTGCACGCCGCGACCGAACCGCTGCGCCGCTGCGTGGCCACCTGGGCCGGCCGCCGCTTTGGAGCAGCCGTGGATCCGGAAACGGAAGTGCTGCTGCTGGTGGGCTCCCAGGAAGGCACGGCCCATCTGCCCCTGGCAGTGCTCAACCCCGGCGACGGTGCCCTGCTGCTCGATCCCTATTACCCGTCGCACATCGGCGGCTTGCATCTGGCCTCCGCCAGGCCCCAGCTGCTGCCCCTGGATCCGGCGGCAGGCTGGCGGCCTGACTTCGAGCGGATCACCGCCCAGCAATGGAATCAGCTGCGGCTGATGGTGCTGGGGTTCCCCCACAACCCGACCGCCACCACCGGCGATCAGACCTGGCTTGATGCAGCGGTGGAGAAGGCCCTGGCCCACGGTCTCGTGCTGGCCCACGACAACCCTTACGTAGACCTGGCCCTCGACGGCGAGGCGCCGGCCCTGCTGCGCAATCCGGCCTGGCGCGCCTGCGGCATCGAATTCTTCTCGCTCTCCAAGAGCTGGTGCCTGGGGGGCTTCCGCCTGGCCTTCGCGATCGGCGCCGAATGGCTGATCACGGCCCTGCGCCAGCTCAAGGGGGTGGTGGATTTCAACCAGTCCCTGGCTCTGCAGGCCGGGGCGATTGCGGCGATCGAGCAGGCGCCCGAGTGGCCCGCCGAGTTGCGAACGGTCTACCGCCGCCGCCGCGATCGCATGGCTGCTGCCCTGGAAACCGCCGGCTGGCCGGTGCGGCTCCCCTCCATGGCTCTTTACCTGTGGCTGCAGCTGCCTCCTCAGGCCCGCGGACACGACTCCGAAAGCTTCTGTGCCGCCCTGTTGGAAGCCACCGGTGTGGCCCTCACGCCCGGCAATGGCTTCGGACCCGGCGGCGAGGGCTGGGCACGGCTGGCTCTGGTTCATCCCGATGCAGAACTGGACGCGGGAGCAGCAAGGATCAGGGCCTGGCTGGCTCAGCAGTGATCCGGCCCGAGCCACCGCCGCGCCCCTGGCGCCTGCGCCGGCTGCGGGTGTGTGGCAGCACCGAACGTGAACTGGACCGCTGGTTGACCACGCTCGCCGTCGCCGAGCGGAGCGATCCGGCTGCCACCCTGCCCCTGGCCGTGCGGGCCGAGCGGCAGCGCCATGGCCATGGCCAGCAAGGACGGATCTGGCAGGCCCCGCAGGGTGGGGTCTGGCTGAGCGCCGCCCTGCCCTGGCCCGCCGCCGACGGAGCCGCCCTCGGACTGGCGGTGGCGGTCGGTCTGGCGCTGCAGCTGGAGGACCTGGGCCTTCAACCGCGGCTCAAGTGGCCCAATGACCTGCTGGTGAGGGGACGCAAACTGGCTGGGCTGCTGCCGCGGTTGCGGCTGCGGGGCGACCGGGTGCGCTGGGCCCGGGTGGGCATCGGCCTCAATGGGGTGAATCGGGTGCCGGCCGGTGCCATCAGCCTGGCTGCGGCGCTGACGGTCCCCGGGCAGCGCCGCCTCCCGATCTGGCATCCTCAGGCCTGTCCGCGGCGACTGGAGCAGCGGGTGCTGGCCGCGCTCAACTGGGCGATGGCCAGCTCTCACCGGCCGGAGTGGGTACGCCTGCTGGCCGAGCAACGGCTGTGGCGGCCTGCCGGCGGATTCGAACTGGCCGGCTGCACCTGGCAGATCGATGGCCTGGATCTGGATGGAGCCTTGCGCCTGCGGCGGGGAACCCAGAGCTGCCGGGTGCAGCGCCACTTCTGAACGGCGCCAGTTGCCTAAACTCGCCCTGGCCTGATTTGTCCAGCCTCCCCCGCCCGCATGGCTCCGCGCCCATCGATCGGATCCGTCCCGGGCAAGCCCCGCAGCCAGCAGCGATCAGGGGCGAGCGTTGGCGCTTCTCTGCTGTCGGCACTGGCCCTGGGCCTGGCGTCAACGCCGATGCTGGTGGCGCTGGCTGCCGGTGAAGGCGGCGAGGTCACCGCTCCCCAGGCTCCAGCACCACCGCCTCTGCCCACTCCCCCA
Source organism: Cyanobium sp. NIES-981 (assembly GCA_945901765.1). Lineage (GTDB taxonomy): Bacteria > Cyanobacteriota > Cyanobacteriia > PCC-6307 > Cyanobiaceae > NIES-981. Next base: position 55,843 of record CAMDLO010000001.1, read on the forward strand.
ACCGGCCCCGCCGTCGGCCAGTCACCAGCTGAGCCCCTGCCCCAGCCGCAGCCCCTGCGCCCACCAGCCGGGGATCTGCCAGCGCGGACGCTTCGCCCCGATCAACCCGGATCAGGGTTCGATCAAGCGCTCGATCAACTGGAACGCGAAGGCGCCATCACGCCCTCGGAACGGAAACGGGGAGGCTTCAGCGGCGCGAAGGTGGCCCCGAGCCAGCAACCCGCCTTCGCTGAAGCCTGCCAACAAGGCGCCATCAGCGCCCGCGAATGTGCCGGTGGTGTCGTGGTGCAGTTCCGTGGCCGCAACCAGGGGCAGAGCGACACGCTCAACGCCCAAGACCTGCTGGAGGGCAACGGCCCCGCCGCGGAGGGCCTCGGGAGCTCGCCATGGGGGCCGTCGACGGCGCTCGGCACCCCCAGCGGCGCTCCGCTCACCACACCCCTCACCGTGCCGGTCTCAGCTCTGTTGGCAGGGGAGGGCGGCAGCTTCAGCCTGGCCGGCGTGTTCGGCCGCACCCCCAGGCCGGCTCCGACCAACGGCAATGGCAACCGCCGCCTGCTGTTTCCTCTGATCGGCTCGGCGGTCACCTCCAGCGAGTTCGGCTACCGGTTGCACCCGGTGCTCGGCAGCTGGCTGATGCATGCCGGCAAGGATCTGGCGGCACCGGAGGGAACACCTGTGGTGGCCGCTCTCTCGGGCCGGGTGGTGAGCAGCGGACTGGCAGGCGGCTACGGCCTGGCGATCGAGATCGAACACGACAATCCCCGGCGTCGCACTCTCTACGGCCACCTGAGCGAGCTGTATGTCAAAGCAGGCGAACGGGTGCGGCAGGGCGAAGTGATCGGACGTGTGGGCAGCACCGGCCTCAGCACCGGGCCCCATCTGCACTTCGAGCTGCGGCTGCCTGGCGAGGGAGGCTGGGTGGCCGTCGACCCCGGTGATCTCGACCCGGGCAACGCTGCGGCAGGCAGCGATGCGATCGCCGCGCTGATGGGTGAGCTGCTGCAACGTCTGGAGCGGCCCAAGGCCCCCCTGCAGGCCCGCGCCGGCGCCACCGCACCGCGCCGGGAGCCGGCGCTCAGCAAGCCCTGACCGATTGCTCAGCCGGTGATGCGCCCATCGCGGAACTGCACCACCTGTTCGGCCCGGGCGGCCACATCATCCTCATGGGTCACCATCACCAGGGTGATGCCGCTGCGGTGCAGCTCATCAAAGATGGCCAGCACCTCTTCGGTGGTGCGTGAATCGAGCGCGCCGGTGGGCTCATCCGCCAGCAGCAGCGCCGGCTGGTTGATGATGGCCCTGGCGATCGCCACCCGTTGCTGCTGACCTCCGGAAAGCTGGTTCGGCCGGTTGGACAGGCGTTGTCCAAGCCCGACCCTCTCCAGTGCCGCCACGGCCCGCTGCCGACGCTCCCCGTGGGGCACACCCGCATAGACCATCGGCAACATCACATTCTCCAGCGCACTCAGCTGGGGCAACAGATGAAACTGCTGAAACACAAAACCAAGCTGCCGGTTGCGCAGATCTGCTAGAGCGTCGTCATCCAGGCTCTCGACCGGGATGCCGTTGAGCCGGTAACTGCCACCGCTGGGGCGATCGAGGCAACCGAGGATGTTCATGGCCGTGCTCTTGCCGGAACCGGAGGCGCCCATGACGGCCAGGTAGTCACCCCGCTGGACGCACAGGTCGAGGCCATCGAGGGCCCGTACTTCAGCATCACCGCTGCCGTAGACCTTCTCAACGCCGATCAGTTCGGCGACGGGGGCGACATCGGCGAGCGCCATCAGCCGAGCACGGCCTGCAGCATCGGCGTGCCGGTGACAGCCTGACTGGCCCAGGTGAACAACGGACTGGAGAGAATGCCCCCAACAGCCGTGACAATCACACAGCCCACCAGGCCCGCCCGCAGCGCCGGCAGACCGGGCAGCGACCAGGTGGGGGCCGGATAGGCCTTCACCACATCGGAGGCCTCCTGGGGCTCCTTCACCACCATCATCTTGATCACCGAGATGTAGTAGTAGATGGACACAACAGACGTGATCAGGCCCACCACTACCAGCAGATACTGGCCATCGGCCCAGCCAGCGAAGAAGAGATAGATCTTGCCGAAGAAGCCCAGCATCGGCGGAATGCCACCCAGCGAGAGCAGGCAGAGGCTGAGGCCCAGGGTGATCAGCGGATCCTTCTGGTACAGACCGGCGTAATCACTGATGCGGTCTGAACCGGTGCGCAGCGAAAACAGGATGATGCAGGCGAACGCCCCCAGATTCATGAACAGGTAGGCGGCCATGTAGAGCACCATGGCGGCATAGCCGTCCTCGGTGCCGCAAACCAGGCCGATCATCACGAAGCCGGCCTGGCCGATCGAGCTGTAGGCCAGCATGCGCTTCATCGAGGTCTGGGCCAGGGCCACGACGTTGCCCAGCACCATGCTCAGCACCGCCAGCACCGTGAACAGCAGCTTCCACTGGCTGTCGAAGCTGTCGAAGCAGCCCACCAGGATGCGCAGAGCCAAGGCGAAACCAGCCGCCTTCGACCCCACCGACAGGAAGGCCACCACGGGGGTGGGCGATCCTTCGTAGACATCAGGAGTCCACTGGTGGAAGGGAACGGCGGCGATCTTGAAAGCCACCGTCGCCAGCACGAACACCAGGGACAGGGCGGCGATCGGACTGGCACTGCTCTGCAGGGCAAGGCCAACGGCCTCCAGGCTGGTGCCCCCACCGGTGAGGCCGTAAAGGAGGGAGGCTCCGTAGAGAAACACCGCCGCGGCGGCGGAGCCCACCAGCAGATACTTGAGTGCCGCCTCGGAACTGCGGGCGTCACGCTTCATGTAACCCGACAGCAGATAACTGGCCACCGAGAGGGTTTCCAGAGACACGAAGATGCTCACCAGATCGGTGGCGCCGCACAGCACCATCGCCCCGAGGGTGGCGGCCAGCAGGATCGCCGCGTACTCGCCCACCGGCGTGCCGCTGCGCTCCACGTAACGCCAGCTGAGCATCAGGGTGATCAGAGTGGAGGCTGCCACCACGGCGCGGAAGGCGATCGCCAGGTTGTCGGCCAGAAAGCTGCCCAGAAAGCTGGGGGCCAGGGCGGGATCGTTCCACTGCAGGGCGAGCAGCAGCAGGGCACCCCCCAGGCCGGCGTAACTGAACGGGGGCACCCAGCGGCTGGCCGCCTTCTCACCGGCCAGGTCCACCAGCAGGCAGGCCAGCAGGGCGATCAGCACCGCCCCTTCCGGAGCGATGGCGGCGGCGTTGAGCTGGTAGGCCAGGGAGGCAACCCCTGCACCGCCGCTGATGGCCTCAATCGCGGGATTCGCTGCGACGGTCGCCCCCAAGGTCGCCGCCGGGGTTGCCGCGCTGAGGAGAGCGCCAGGCAGGAGCGTCGCCAGGAACGGCGCCAGGAGCGTCACAGCGGATCTCAGGCCGGGTTTGCTGATGCCGACTGTAGCGGCGCTGTTCGCACCGCTCTGGACGGCGGTGCGATAAAGAGGGAAGCGGTCGTCCACCTGCCTGTGGGTCACACCCTGGTCATCGTCGAGAGCCCCACGAAGGCCCGCACCATCCGCGGCTTCCTTCCGAAGGACTTCAAGGTGGAAGCCTCCATGGGGCACGTGCGCGACCTGCCCAACAACGCCAGCGAGATCCCCGCGGCCCAAAAAGGCGAGAAGTGGGCCAACCTCGGCGTGAACACCGCTAACAACTTCGAGCCCCTCTACGTGGTGCCGAAGGACAAGAAAAAGGTGGTGAAGGAGCTCAAGGACGCCCTCAAGGGTGCTGACCAGCTGCTGCTGGCCACGGACGAAGACCGGGAAGGGGAGAGCATCAGCTGGCACCTGCTGCAGCTGCTGAGCCCCAAGGTGCCGGTGAAGCGGATGGTGTTCCACGAGATCACCAAGGAGGCCATCGGCCGGGCCCTCGAGCAGACCCGCGAGCTCGACATGGAGCTGGTGCACGCCCAGGAGACCCGCCGCATCCTCGACCGGCTGGTGGGCTACACCCTCTCGCCGCTGCTGTGGAAGAAGGTGGCGTGGGGGCTGAGCGCCGGCCGCGTGCAGTCGGTGGCGGTGCGCCTGCTCGTGCAGCGCGAGCGGGCCCGCCGGGCCTTCAAAAGTGGCAGCTACTGGGACCTCAAGGCCCGGCTGGAGCAGGGCGGCAGTGGCTTTGAGGCCAAGCTCAGCCAGCTGGGCGGTGTGAAGATCGCCGGTGGCTCCGATTTCGATGAAACCACCGGCGCCCTCAAGGCCGGCAGCAAGGTGCGCCTGCTGGCCGAAGCCGAGGCGCGAGCACTGCGCGAAGCGGTGCTCGCCGCCCCCTGGACCGTGGCGGCGGTGGAGGAGAAGCCCACGGTGCGCAAGCCGGTGGCCCCCTTCACCACCAGCACCCTGCAGCAGGAGGCCAACCGCAAGCTGCGCCTCTCGGCCCGCGAAACCATGCGCACGGCCCAGGGCCTCTACGAGCGCGGTTTCATCACCTACATGCGCACCGACTCGGTGCACCTGAGCGAGCAGGCGATCAGTGCCGCCCGCAGCTGCGTGGGCGCCAAGTACGGCCAGGAGTACCTCAGCCCCAGCCCGCGCCAGTTCTCCACCAAGGCCCGCAATGCCCAGGAGGCCCACGAGGCGATCCGTCCGGCGGGAGAGAGCTTCCGTGACCCCTCAGCCACCGGCCTCGATGGCCGCGATCTGGCGCTGTATGAGCTGATCTGGAAGCGCACGGTGGCCTCCCAGATGGCCGACGCCAGGCTCACGATGCTGAGCGTCGATCTGGAGGTGGATGGCGGCAAGCTGGGGCTGGCCAGCTTCCGGGCCAGCGGCAAGCGCATCGATTTTCCCGGCTTCTTCCGTGCCTACGTGGAGGGCTCCGACGACCCCGACGCGGCGCTGGAGGGTCAGGAGGTGTTGCTGCCGGCCCTCAGAAGCGGCGACCAGCCCGGCTGCCAGGAGGTGGAGGCCCTCGGTCACCAGACCCAGCCCCCCGCCCGCTACAGCGAGGCGGCCCTGGTGAAGATGCTGGAGAAGGAGGGCATCGGCCGCCCCTCCACCTATGCCTCGATCATCGGCACGATCGTCGACCGGGGCTACGCCACCCTGGCGGGCAACGCCCTCACCCCCAGCTTCACGGCCTTTGCGGTGACGGCCCTGCTGGAGGAGCACTTCCCGGACCTGGTGGACACCAGCTTCACCGCCCGGATGGAGCACACCCTCGATGAGATCTCCCACGGTCAGGTGCAATGGCTGCCCTACCTGGAGAGTTTCTACAAGGGGGACAAGGGTCTGGAGGCCCAGGTGGCCCAGCGGGAGGGCGACATCGACCCCGGCGCCTCGCGCACCGTGGAGCTGGAGGGGCTGCCCTGCGTGGTGCGCATCGGCCGCTTCGGTGCCTATCTGGAGACCAAGCGCGTGGCCGACGACGGCAGCGAAGAGCTGCTCAAGGCCACCCTGCCCCAGGAGATCACGCCCGCCGATCTCGATGCCGAGAAGGCGGAACTGATCCTCAAGCAGAAGGCCGATGGCCCCGAAGCCCTGGGGGAGGATCCGGAAACGGGGGAATCGATCTACCTGCTCTTCGGCCAGTACGGGCCTTACCTGCAGCGGGGCCAGGTGAGCGACGAGACCCCCAAGCCCAAGCGCGCCTCCCTGCCCAAGGGGGTGAAGCCGGAGGAGCTGAAGCTGGAGGACGCCCTCGGCCTGCTGCGCCTGCCGCGCCAGCTGGGTGAGCACCCCGAGGGCGGCCGGATCGAGGCCGGTCTGGGCCGCTTCGGGCCCTATGTGGTGCATCACAAGGGCAAAGGGGAGAAGGACTATCGCTCCCTCAAGGCCGAGGATGACGTGCTGGCGGTCGGGCTCAGCCGCGCCCTGGAGCTGCTGGCGATGCCCAAGCGCGGCCGTGGCGGCCGCACCGCCCTCAAGGATCTGGGCACTCCGGAAGGAGCGGATGAGGCGATCCAGCTGTTCGACGGCCCCTACGGCCTCTACGTGAAGCAGGGCAAGGTGAACGCCTCCCTGCCGGAGGGCACCACCGCCGAGACGATCACCCTGGAGCAGGCTGAGGAGCTGTTGGCTGCCAAAGCCACCTCCGGCAAGGCCAAGGGGACGGGCCGCAAGACCGCGACCCGATCCACCGCCTCCAAGTCCCCCGCCTCCGGCAAGGCGGCGGCCAAGGCCCCTGCCACCCGGAAAGCGCCAGCCACCACCAAGACCGGACGCCTGCGCGCCAGCGCCGTGCGGGTGATCAAGCCCGCCGAGAGCTGATGGCAGCCGGTTCCGGCACACGGTCGTCTGAAGCGCTGCCCCAGCGGGCCGCAGCCTGGCTGGCGGCGGCTCTGCTGCTGGGGACTGCAGGCTGCAGCGGCAGTCCATTCGGCGATCAGCTCAGCCGCAGCTTTTCCGATCCCGCCGCTGCGCCGGCCGCCGCTCCGACCACGGCACCATCAGCCAGTCCTCCCGTGTCAGCCAAGCCAGCGGCCCTTCCCCAACAGCCGCAGCGCGCCAAGCAACCTGCGGCGTCAAGGCAGGCCGGGCCCGCACAACCGCCTGCCACTGCAAAACCACTGCCGTCGGCAAAGCCACCGACTCCAGGTGCCAAGCCGCCTGCCGCGGCCCCGGCCCCCTATCGGCTGACGCTGCAACTGCCGGCGGCCGATCCCGCGGCCCCTGCCGAAGCCGTCACCCAGGCCCTGCGAGCCGCTGGCCTGCGTTTCGAGGTGGAACGGATTGAGCGGGTGGTGGAGCCATCGCCGGCCAGCCCAACCGCAGCCCCCACCCCGGCGCCAGCGCCGCTCCCCCGCTGATGTCCCGCCCCCAGCGCCTCAGCGTCCGCCAGGCCCATCAGCTGCTGGACACCGCCTACCTGGCCTCTGCCACTGGCCTGCTCTGGCTTGCCCTCTACTACCTGCCGGTGGGGAGCCCCCTGTTCCGTCTGGCTCTGCCCCTGCCCCTGGCCCTGCTCCAGCTGCGCCACGGCTGGCGCTGCGCCCTCGAGGGGCTGGTGGTGACAACCCTGCTGCTGGTCGCCCTGATGGGGCCGATCCGGGGCCCGCTGGTGGTGTTCCCCTATGGCTTGCTGGCCCTGTGGCTGGGCTGGTGCTGGCGCCACCGCTGCAGCTGGTGGCTGAGCTGGGGGGTGGGCAGTGTGATCGGTGCCCTGGGCTTTCTGGTGCGGGTGGCGGTGCTCTCGGTGATGGTGGGCGAAAACCTCTGGGTGGTGATCACCACCGCAGCGGCGGGGCTGCTGGAGCGACTCGCCGGGGGCGTGGGGCTGGCCTCGGCGATCCAGATCGAACAGGTGCAGGTGGCGGCGGTGCTGCTGGTCTGGGTGCAGAACGTGATCGTCGTGCTGGCGTTGCACGCCGTTGCCTACTGGATCTTTCCCCGCCTGCAGGCGCCGATCAGCGAGCCCCCGGCGGCGCTGCGGGCGCTGGTGGCGATGGATCCGCTCTGACGGCGGTGCCGCGTCTCTGCAGCCCGCCCCCTGACTTCGGCACCACGAAGGATCCAGACTGGAGCCGCAGTCGGGTGCTGTTGCTGCTTGCGGCCACCGCGACGGCAGCGGTGCCCGGCATCTCGGCTGCCGGTGCCACGCCCAGCTCCCGGCTGGCCACCGCCGCTGCCGATGCGGAGTTGCTGGTGTGGGGGCCCGGCCACCACCGCCCCCACGGACTCCCCCCCCTGCCGGCGGGGGTCAGCCCCGCTCTGATCAGCCATGTGGTGCTGCGCGAGCTGGGCTGGCTGGAGCGCCTGCAGGTGGTGGATCTGGGCTGCCACCAGGCTCCGGCCGTGCCCCATCTGCGTCTGCCGGGACTGGAATCGGCGGGACCGGCAAACTGCCTCAGCTCAGGTGCGGCCCTGGATCCGCAGCGGGTGACGGCGCTGCTGGAGCGGGGCCACCGCTGGGGGGCCGCGCTGGACCCCACCCGGCCGCTGGTGCTGGCCGAATGCGTGCCGGGCGGCACCAGCACCGCTCTGGCGGTGCTGCGGGGCCTGGGTCTGGCGGCCGACGGCCTGGTGAGCGGCAGCCTGCGCCGCAGCGCCCATGGTCTCAAGGCCTCCCTGGTGGACGCAGGCCTCACGGCTGCAGCTCTGAACAGTGGCCAGGGGTCACCGCAGCAGGTGCTGGCGGCGGTGGGAGACCCGATGCAGGCGCTGGCGGCCGGCCTGCTGAGCGCAGCCAGCAGGCGGGGGGTAGCGGTGCTGCTGGCCGGTGGCAGCCAGATGGCAGCGGTGTTGGCCCTGGCCCTGGCCCTCACCGCTCCGGAGCTACGGCCTGGCCTGGCCAGCCAGGTGCGCCTGGCCACCACCGCCTGGGTGGCGGAGGAGTCAGACAGCGACCTGAACCGCCTGCTGGCCCTGATCGGTGAGCGCTGGCAGGTGAGGCCAAGGCTGGAGGTTGCCGCTCTGCGCTTTCACGGATCCAGCTGCCGTGCCCTGGCCGATTACGAGCGCGGCTTCGTGAAGGAGGGTGTGGGGGCTGGCGGTCTGGCCTGGCTTTGGCAGGGCCAGGGCCGGGAACCAGCAACCCTGGCCCGGGCCTGCGAGGCGGCCTGCGCTGAGCTGCTGGCGGAAGCCGGTGCTTAGGGTCGAACGATGAACGAGCGGCATCAAAAGCTGCGTCGCCGCGATGTCCTGCGGCTTGGCCTGAAGGCCGGTGCGGTGCTGGCTCTGCCCGCCGGGCTGGGCGGCTGCCGCCGTGGCGACAGCCAATCGCTGCTGTTCGCCGAAGGGGAGCTGCCGGCTGCCTGGCTGCGGCGGCTGCCGACCGGCTGGCGGGCCCAGGGCCTCAGCGATCCGGCCGCCGTGATCGCGCGCCTGTCCCCCTCCCCGGCAGCACCCAGTCTGGTGATGCTGGGCGACGGCTGGGCCGGCTCCAGCCCGCGCAGCACCTGGCAACCCCTGCAGGCCCAGGCCCTGCTGGCTCGATTGGCGCCCTGGGCCCAGCCGGCCAGCCGCCTGTTCGCCGCCGCCGCACCGGCCGTAGCCTTCCCCTGGTCCTTCAGCCCCTGGGTGCTGGTCTTGCGCTCCCGGCCGGAGCTGGCGGCCCGACGCGCCGAGGGGTGGGGCCTGCTGCTTGATCCCAGCCTGCGCGGGCGACTGGTGCTGCCCTCCAGTCCGCGCCTGTGCATGGACCTGATGGATCGGGATTTCGACCGCATCGCCGCCCTGCGCCGGCAGGCCCTCGCCCACGATGATCGCAACGGGCTCAACCTGCTGCTCAGCGGCAAGGCGGCAGCGGCGGTGCTGCCGTTGCGGCGTCTGATCCCGCTGCTGCGACGCGATCCCCGCCTGAGCGTGGTGCTTCCCGAACGGGGCGCTCCCCTCAGCTGGCAGCTGCTGCTGCGCCCAGCCCGCAGCCCAGCTCCCCTGCCGGAACAGTGGATCGGCTCCATCCTGAAACAACCGTTGCTGGAGCAGCTCCTGCTGGCGGGCTGGGTGCCCCCCCTGCCACGCCCCGAGTTGGCTCCCCTGCTGCAGCGCCTGCCTGAGGCCCAGGCCGCCCTGCTGCTGCCGCCGGAAGCGGTGCTGCAGCGCTGCTGGAATCTGCCACCCCTGAGCACGGCCCAACGCCTCGCCTACCAGACGGTGTGGGATGCCGCTGCCGGCGCCGCTCCCTGAGCCTTCAGCCCCACAGCCGCCGGCGCGGCGCCGCCGCCAGGCGGCGATGGGTGTCGGCCAGCAGATCGGGAATCGGCAACTGGAGCGGGCAGCGGGGCAGGCAGGCGCCGCAGCGGCCACACGCCGCTGCATTCAGCTCCTCCCACCAGTGGCCGGCGCGCCCGATCAGGTTGTAGCGCTCTGCCGCAAACACCGTCATGCCATGGCCCACGGCCAGATTGCGCAGGCGCAGCAGTTCCGGGATCGGCACCCCGTTCGGACAGGGCAGACAAGCGCGGCACTGACCGCAGCGCTCGCTGCCGAGACGCAGGTCTCCGCTCGCCACCAGACGCGCCAGGGCCGCGCCATGGGCGGCACTGAGCCAGGGAGGGGGCCCATCGATGGCGGCGGCCCAGGCCAGATCCCCAGGCTGCTCCGCTCCCACGCTCAGGGTGGAGATCCCCTGATCGAGCAGGAAGCGGTAGGCCAGCTCCAGGGGATGGAACGGGGCGCAGGCAGCCAGCAGTTCGGGGGACGGGTCGTAAAGGCGACCGCCCTTGTCGGCCGGAGAAATGGCCAGCACGCCGATCCCCTCCGCCAGCGCTGCACGCGCCAGCGGCAGGCGGCTCTGGTCGAAGAGATGAAGGTGCAGGCTGCACACCGTGAAACGCCCCGTTGCCAGGGCTGCCTCAATCAGGGCATTGCTGCCATGGCTGCTGAAGCCCACCTGATCCACCAGCCCCTCCGCGAGGGCCCAGGCCAGCAGCTCGGCGCCCGGCCCTTCGCTGGCCCAGACCAGGTGCTCAGGCCGGTTGAGGCCATGCACCGCCAGGGTGGTGAGCCGTGCCACCCCCAGCCGTTCCAGGATCGCCCGCAACTGCTGCCGGCCCGAGGCAGCCGTGCAGCCGGGCAACAGTTTGCTGGTGATCCGCCACCCCCCCTCTGGTTCCAGGCCGTCGCGCTTCAGCGCCGCCAGAGCCCGGCCCAGAAAGGCTTCGGCCGGACCATAGGCCGGGGCCGTCTCGAGATGGTTGATGCCCGCAGCGCAAGCGGCGCGCAACACCGCTTCCATCTGAGCCGGGCTGGCCAGGGCGCGCATGGTGCCGAGCGTGAAGGGCGAGACCGCGGGACCGCGGCCGAACCGACGCGCGATTCCTGTGGTCACCCGGCGGTCTCTCCGCCACCGGGCTGATCATCGCCGTCCACGTCCTGCCCAGGGGACTGTGGATCATCCGGTGGGGCCTGATCGGAGTCGGGCCGGGCCAGGTTGCGCTGGCGCACCAGCTCCGCCGGGCTCACCGAATCGAGAAAGCGGCGGAACTGGTCCTGATCCTTGGCATCAGCCTCCGCATCGACCGGAATCGAGGCGTCGGCGACCACCTCCTCCAGCATCCAGATCGGACTGGCGGTGCGCACCGCCAGGGCGATCGCGTCGCTGGGGCGGGCATCCAGCTCGATGGTCTCCCCAGCGGACGGCTCGAGCTTGAGCACCGCCCGGAAGGTGTTGTCTTCGATCGCGTGAATGATCACCCGTGCCAGGGTCAGTTCACCGGCATCCAGCAGCGCCACCATCAGGTCGTGGCTGAGGGGCCGCGGCGGACGCGCCTCACTGAGGCCGGCGAGAATGTTCTGCGCCTGGGCCTGATCGATCCAGATCGGCACCTGCCGGCGGCCGGAGGGATCCCGGAGCAGCACGATCGGGCTGCGGCTGGCCGCATCCAGGGCGATGCCGGCGACGCGCATTTCCACCATGGTCGGCTGCGCTCCGGTAGGCCCTCTGGCCGATTATGACCAGGAGACACGACCGCGGAGCCAGGGAGGGGGGATGTTCACCGGTCTGGTGCGCGCCAAGGGCGTGATCGAACGCAGCAGCGGTGGGGTGCGGCTGCGCTGGCAGCACGGAGCCGGTGGCTGGGAACCGGCCGCCCTGGAGTTGGGGGAGAGCGTGGCCGTGGATGGGGTATGCCTGACGGTCGCCGAGCGGCTCAGCGATGGCTTCCGCGCCGATGTGAGTGAAGAGACCCTGGGCCGCACCACCCTGGCCGCCAAGGCGGAACGCCGCGGCTGGGTGAACCTGGAGCCCGCCCTGCGGCTGGCCGATCGTCTCGGCGGCCATCTGGTGAGTGGCCATGTCGACGGGCTGGGACAGGTGCAGGCGATCGAACGGCGGGCGGCGTCCTGGCATCTGGAGCTGAGCTGGAACGATCCCACCTATGGGCGGTACGTGTGTGAGAAGGCGAGTGTGGCGGTGGATGGCATCAGTCTCACCGTGGCCGGCTGCAGCGAGAGCGGCGAGCGGTTCTGGATCGCCGTGATCCCCCACACCTGGGCGGAGACCACCCTGGCGAGCCTGCGCCCCGGAACGGCCGTGAACCTGGAGGCCGATCTGCTGGCCAAATACACCGAACGGCTGCTGGCGGCCCGGCAGCCGGAGGCCCCGGCCGCAGGCCTCGATCAGCGGTGGCTGGCCGAGCACGGCTGGACTGCCTAGCGTCGCAGCAGCACGCCCCAGCTGCCTGCCGATGCCCTCCGCACCGCCCCGCGAGCTGTCGACCGCCGGCCAACGCGCTGCGGATCTGCGCAGCCTCACCCTGTTCGAAGGGGTGCTGAGCCTGGTGCTGGGGATCCTGGCCCTGCTGTTCCCGGCCATCGCCTCGACGTGGGTCACAGCGATGGTGGCGGTGGCCTTCCTGGTGGGCGGGATCGTGGGTTGGGTCAACAACCTGCTGCGCTCAGCCCTGCTCGGCCGCTGGCTGACGTTCTGGCGTCTGGTGGTCTCCAGCCTGTTCCTGGTGGCGGGCGGCACCATGATCCGCCAGCTCGGTTCCGCCCCCCCGGCCGCCGGCGCCCCTGTGGCGACCCTGGCGCTGGCGATCGGGGTGGTGTTCGTGCTCGAGGGCCTCGTCTGCCTCGGGGTCTCGCTGAGCCATCGCCGCATCCGAGGCTGGGCCTGGGGTCTGATCAACGGACTGGTGACCCTGGCCCTCGGCCTGCTGATCCTCAGCATGGGTGCGGCGGCTCTGCTGAATGTGATCGGCCTGCTGGTGGGCGTGAGCTTCCTGTTCAGCGCTGTCGATCTGCTGAGCTTCAGTGCCAGCTTTCATGACCCCTGAAAGCCGGGCAAAGCTCACTCGCACCCGGGCTCGGCATCGCTGCCAGCCTGCCCCGGCTCCAGGGGCAACAACCAGATCGAGCCACTGTCCGGGTGCAGCTCAATTCTGAACTCCTGCCCCGGCTCCAGCCCCAGGCGTCGGGTGTAGGCGTTGCCGATCAGCAGGTTGCCGTTGCCGTGAACCCGGGTGCGGAAGTCGGCTTGCCGCCCCTTGCTGGTCGATCCGGCAACGGGCGCACCGGCGGGGGTGGCATACCCCTTGGCTGCCACCAACGCCCGATAGAAGCTTTTGCGCAGAACCCGCCCACTCGGCCCGACATAACCGCAGGCCCGGGCGATCTGATCTTCCGGCCTGTTGCTCAGGGCGCGAGCTTTATCGAGCAGGGCCTTGCCCTGAAGCATGTCGCCTGAAGAGGAGCCGACGCCTGCTGCCATGGGAGACGATCTCTGGTCGGTTCACGAGTGAAATCATGCCGAATCACCAGGATCAACGGCAAGGCACCGATGCAACTCCTGCCCGCCTGGATCCCGGCCGCCAGGCCGGGCGCGAGCGAAGTGTCCTACAGCAGATAAAGAATGCCGTAGAGCACCACCCAGATCCCATCCACAAAGTGCCAGTAAAGCTCAGCCGCCTCCAGGCCGAAGTGGCTGCTGGCGGAGATCGCGCCGCCGGGCCGGGTCTGCAGGGCGACGATCCCGATGCAGATCGCCCCGAGGGTAACGTGCAGCCCATGGAAGCCGGTGAGGGCGTAGAAGGTGCTGGCGAACAGGTTGTCGGTGAGACCGAAGGGGAGGGTGAAGTACTCGACCATCTGGCCCGCCAGGAAGGCCAGACCCAGCCCGCCGGTGACCAGCAGCCAGCTGCGGGCCTTGCTGAGCTGATCGGCCCGGCAGGCCTGACCGGCACGATGAAAGGTGAAGCTGCTCACCAGCAGCAGCACCGTGTTGATGGTGGGGAGCAGCAGTTCAAGCTCGTAGGTGCTTCCCTCCGGTAGAGGGTTGACGGCTCGGAAGGTGAGATAGGCAGCGAAGAAGCCCGCGAAGGTCATCCCGTCCGCCACCAGGAAGGTGGCCAGGCCGAACAGCCGGGCATCGTGGTGAGCGTCGGCGGATTCCTGGGAGGCCAGGTGTTCGCTCCCCTCAGGGAGCAAGGAGTCGGTCCTGGTGGTGGACGCTGATGCTGTGGATCCGGAAGCCGCTGAGGCGGCGGAGGAAGAGGAGATGGACGTCATCAGGCTGCTGGGGTAAGCGGATGGGATGACGGACCAGCCGGCTGATGCTGGCCGTAGCCGTAGGGCTCGGTGACCAACGGGGCTTCACCACTCCAGTTCTCCACGGGAGGGGGCGAGGTGGTGAGCCATTCGGGGGTGAGCGCATTCCAGGGGTTGTCGCCGGCAGGGGTTCCGTAGAGCGCTGTAACCACCACGTTGATCAGCAAGGGCAGGGTGCTGATCGCCATGATCAGCGCGCCGACACTGCTCACCTGGTTAAGCGTGCTGAAGGTGGGATCGTATTCAGCCACGCGACGGGGCATGCCGTTGAGGCCAAGCCAGTGCTGGGGGAGGAAGCAGAGATTGAAGCCGATGAAAGTGAGCACGAAATGGAGCCGACCCAGATCTTCATTGAGAAGGTGGCCCGTAAACTTCGGGTACCAATGGTAAAGAGAAGCAAATATCACAAAAACAGTGCCACCGTAGACAATGTAATGAAAGTGACCGACAACATAATAGGTATCATGAACATGAATATCAAACGGAACCTGGGCCAGCGTGATACCAGTGATACCACCAAAAACGAAGTTGAGGATAAAGCCGCAAGAAAACAACATTGCCGAATTCAAGGCAATCTTTCCGCCCCACAAAGTAGCCAGCCAATTAAAGAATTTGATGCCGGTTGGGACTGCAATGAAAGACGTTGCAATCGTGAAGAACAGGCGCATCCAGGGGGGCGTGCCACTGGTGAACATGTGGTGGGCCCACACGATCAGACCAAGGAAAACGATGGCCATGATCGAATACACCATCGTGGTATAGCCAAACAAAGGCTTGCGGGAATGGACTGGCAGAATTTCACTCACCAATCCAAAAGCAGGCAGAACCATGATATAGACTGCGGGATGGGAATAAAACCAGAACAGATGCTGATACACGACCACATTGCCGCCAAGCGCAGGATTGAAAAAACCCGTATGAGCGATGATGTCAAAACTGAGCAGGATTAAAACTCCAGCCAGTACCGGAGTGGAAAGAACGACCAGCAGGCTGGTTCCCAGCATGGCCCAGCAGTACATGGGCAACTGCATCAATTTCAAGCCGGGGCGGCGCAGCTTCAGAACAGTCGCGATGAAATTCACGGCACCGAAGATCGAACTTCCCCCGAGGAGCAACACACTCAATATCCACACAATCTGACCGGCGGCAGGAGTGGTCAGGCTGAGAGGTGGATAGGCGGTCCAACCGGATTGAGCAGCCGCTCCCGCCAGGAAGTAGCTGCTGATCAGCAGCAGTCCAGCCGGGGGAATCATCCAGAAAGCAACTGCATTCAATCGGGGAAAAGCCATATCGCGAGCACCCACATAAAAGGGGATCAGGTAATTACCAAAAGCCCCATTGACCACCGGCACAATCCACAGAAAGATCATGACGGTACCGTGCAGGGTCAGCACCTCGTTGTAGGTGTCCCGCGGCATGAAATCCGACAGAGGTGTCGCCAGCTCAGTGCGGATCGCGCCGGCCAGCAGCCCCCCCACCAGATAGAAGAAAAAACCACAAACGAGGTACTGCAGTCCGATCACCTTGTGATCAAGGCTGAAGCTGAAATAGCGCAACCAACCTGCAGGCTGCAGCGGTTCCTGCAATTGGGGCTCCAGATCCCGGGGGGTGGCAACGGTCATCGCGATCAGGTGTTAGTAATGGCGGGGCTGTTGGCCTGCACCCAGGCCAGATAGTCATCCGGCTCGTGCACCACGACGGACGTGCGCATGCCGCCGTGATAAGGACCGCAGAGTTCAGCACAGATCACCGGATAGGTACCTGCCCGGGTCGGCGTGAATGTGAGCACCGTGGGCTGGCCCGGGATCACATCCTGCTTGAGGCGAAACTGAGGCACCCAGAAGGCATGAATCACGTCTAGCGCCTTCATGCGCAGCTCCACAGGTCGGCCCAGTGGAACATGCAATTCACCACTTGTGATCTCCCCCTCGGGGTAGTGGAAGATAAAGGCAAACTGCATGGCCGTCACATCCACAGGCAGCACATCGCCATCGATGGGGCGGATCCCACCCCAAACGCGCTCGCCACTGGTCTGATCCTCGCCTATGGCTTGGCTGGCGGCGGGTTGCACTGAAGCCTCGATCATCGCGCTGGCCTGATGGTGCATCGCATCGTGATCAAGTGGCGCCATTCCGCCCATGCGCTCGTAGATGTCGTAGCTGTAGATGCCAATAAAGAGAACCACCACAGCCGGGATGGCGGTCCAGACGATCTCCAGCGGCAGATTTCCTTCGGTGGGAGGCCCATCGGCCCCGTCGCCGGCGCGGCGCCGGAAGCGCACAAGGCTGTAGACCAGCACAATCAGAATGCCGGCAAACAGCATCGTGCCAATGCTGAACAGCACCTTGAAGAGGCTGTCGTAGGCAGCTGCATTGCTGCTGGCATCAACCGGCAGCAGGTTCACCTGAGTTCCCACCAGCATGCCGGTGGCAATCAGGGCGGTTGCCGCCAGAGCGGTGGTGACGGCAGTGCGGATCTGCACGGTTCCGACTTCGTTGCTGATCAGCCTATGGGTGTTGGCAAGTGAGTGGTGGCGGCTGGGGGCTTGTGTTGTGAAATCCCCGTTGGATCAGCTTCGCCGGGATGAACACCGCGGGGAGAACAGCCGTTGCAAAGCTGCTGCTGAAACAGACCCTGTCTTGAAATCCTTACTGCAGCTCTGTTGCAATCAGGCCCATCCCAGCCAACGCGGCTAGCGTCCGGACGACCGCATCGGCAGGGAACGTGGCTCAAGGCTCGGCCTCAAGCGCCTTCCGACTGAGCGCGCTGACGGGGCATCTGGTGGTGGCCCTGATCGCTCTGATCGTGATCGGCGGAGCCACCCGGGTGATGCAGGCCGGCCTTGCCTGTCCGGACTGGCCGCTCTGCTACGGCCAGTGGCTGCCCGGCGGGCAGCTGAACGCCCAGGTCTTCCTGGAGTGGTTCCACCGCCTTGATGCCTTCGTGGTGGGCGTAGCCCTGCTGGTGCTCACCACCTCCAGCCTCTGGGCGCGCCGGAGCCTGCCTCGCTGGCTGCCGTTCACCGCTGGCCTTGCCTTGCTGCTGGTGGCCGTGCAAGGCGGACTTGGTGCCCTCACGGTCACCCGTCTGCTGGCCGCTCCACTCGTTACGGCGCACCTGGCCACGGCTTTGCTGCTGGTGGCCCTTCTGAGCGGAATTCACCAGGCCCTCCGCGTGACTGTTGCCGCTCACCCCGGCGAACCTGCCTCCCTGCCTCGCTGGTGGATCGCCCTGGTGGCCGCGGCCCTGCTGCTGCTGCTTGGCCAGTGCCTGCTCGGCGGCAGCCTGGCCAGCACCTGGGGGGCCGAGCGCTGCCTCAGCACTGGCGATGGCTGCGACCAGCTGCTGCGCCATCGCCTGGGGGCCCGGGCAGCAGCTCTCCTGCCGCTGCTGCTGTTTCCAGCCAGCCTGGCGGCCAGCGGCACGCGGGGCTGGCTCCGCCGGGGCGCTCTGGCGGCCGCGCTGCTGGTGATGGTCCAGATCGGTCTCGGCATCGCCACCCTGCGTCTCAGCCTGGCAGCACCGGCGGTGACCATCGCCCACCAGAGCGGCGCTGCCCTGCTGGTCGCCCTGCTGGCGGGTTGTCTGGGCCGCAGCCTGGCCAGCCACGGCGTCCCTTCCACCCCCTCTGTTGATTCCGCCCCATCCCTGATGTCCTCCAGATCTGGTCCAGAACCCTTGGAGGTGGCCCATGGTTAGCGCCGCACCCACGGCCAGCGGTCACGCTCCGGAGCTGTCCCGCAGCGGCCCGGCTCCAGCGTCGTCCCGCCGCCAGTTGCCGGCCTGGCTTGAGATTGTCAAGCCGCGGCTGATCCCTCTGCTGCTGGCCACCACCGCCGGCGGCATGGCCCTCACTCCAAGCAGCCTGCAGGGCTGGCCCCTGGCCCTCACCGTGCTCTGCACCCTGCTCGGCGGCAGCCTGGCAGCTGCCGCGGCCGGCGTTCTGAACTGCATCTGGGAACAGGACCTCGACAGCCGGATGACCCGTACCAGCAGGCGCGCCCTGCCCGCTGGACGGCTGGATCAGACCCAGGCGCTCGCCCTGGCTGCCCTGCTCACCAGCGCAGCCGTGCTCGTGCTGCTGGTGGGCGTCAATGCCCTGGCCGCGGCCCTGGCCCTGCTGGGGCTTTGCAGCTACGTGCTGCTCTACACCGTGCTGCTGAAGCCACGCACCAGCCGCAACATCGTGATCGGCGGAGTCGCCGGCGCGATTCCGCCACTGGTGGGTGCCGCTGCCCTGGCCGGCAGTCCGGGCTGGGGCAGCTGGTGGCTGTTCTGGCTGGTGATGGTCTGGACGCCAGCGCACTTCTGGGCCCTTGCCCTGCTGCTGCGGGAGGACTACCGGGAAGTGGGCATTCCGATGCTGCCGGTGGTACGGGGCGTCACGGTGACGGCCCGGGCGATCGTCCGTTATGCGTGGGCCACCGTGCTGCTCAGTTTGGCCGGTGCCTGGGTTCTGCCCGCAGGAGGGCTGTTCTATGCCCTCCTGGTGCTGCCGTTCAACGGCCGCCTGCTGCAACTGAGCCAGCGGTTGGGGCGCAATCCGGAGGATCCCCAGCGTGCCCGGGCCCTGTTCCGCTGGTCGATCCTCTATCTGTTCGGCATCTGCCTGCTGCTGCTGCTGGCCCGGTTGCCGCTGGCCGAAGCGATCGCCCTGCCCCCTCTGGCAACGCCACTGCCGGTGGCGCTGCCTACATTGGCGACCTGATTCCTGAGGCGACGGCTCCGATGGTCGAGCAGGCGCACAGCGGCGCATCCCCGCTGCCTGGCAGCGAAGCGCTCATCCAGCTTCGAGATCTGCACCGGAGCTACGGCCGCGGCGATCGGGCGGTACGCGCCCTTGACGGCCTCGATCTGACCGTGCCGAGCGGTTGCCTGTATGGCCTGCTGGGGCCGAACGGGGCGGGCAAGACCACTGCCCTGCGAATCCTCTGCACCCTGCTGGCACCCGATCGCGGCACTGTGCAGGTGGCCGGGATCGACGCCCTGGCCGAGCCCAGAGCGGTTCGGCGGCTGCTGGGCTACGTGGCCCAGGAGGTGGCGATCGACAAGATCCTCACGGGCCGGGAACTGTTGCAGCTCCAGGGGGACCTCTATCACCTCGATCGGAGCAAGCGAGAGCGACGGATCGCCGAACTCGAAGAGCTGCTCGGCATGGGGGACTGGATCGACCGCCGCTGCGGCAGCTACTCCGGCGGCATGCGCCGCCGCCTCGATCTGGCATCAGGACTGCTGCACAGTCCCAGACTGCTCGTGCTCGACGAGCCCACCGTTGGGCTCGACATCGAAAGCCGTTCGGTGATCTGGCAGGTGCTGCGCCAGCTCTGCAGCTCCGGCACCACCGTGCTGCTGAGCAGCCACTACCTCGAGGAGGTGGATGCCCTGGCCGACCGCCTGGCGATCATCGATGCGGGCAAGGTGATCGCCGAAGGTTCGCCGGCGACGCTCAAGCAGGCCCTGGGAGGTGATCGCGTCACCCTGCGGGTGCGCGAATTCAGCGACGCTGCCGAGGCGGCGCGGGTGCAGACCCTCCTGCAGGCCTGTCAAGGGGTGCGGCAGGTGGTGGTGAACCAGGCCCAGGGGTTCTCCCTCAACCTGGTGGTCGACGATCAGAACGTGGTGGAGCGGCTGCGCCGCCAGCTGGCGGAAGCGGAACTGCCCGTCTTCGCACTGGCCCAGAGCCGCCCCAGCCTGGACGACGTCTATCTGCAGGCGACCGGCCGCACGCTGATGGATGCGGAGCTGGCGGTGGCCGGCAGTCGTGACCCGAAGGCGGAACGCAAACAGAACATGCGCTGAGCCCAGCGCTCCACCGGAACAACTGCCGAGCCCTTCAGCCCCGATTCACAACCATGACCACCGCCAGCCCTGTCCTCCCGGTCCGATCAGCTGAACCGTCCGCCCTGGCGGAGATCAGCCAGGAAACCCTGGCCCTGACCCGGCGCCTGTTCGTGCAGCTGCGGCGTCGCCCCTCCACCCTGATCGCCGGGGTGCTGCAACCGCTGATCTGGCTGGTGCTGTTCGGAGCCCTGTTCGCCAAAGCCCCCGAGGGCCTGTTGCCTGGAGGTGGCAGCTACGGACGCTTCCTCGGTGCCGGCGTGATCGTGTTCACCGCCTTCAGCGGCGCCCTCAACGCCGGGTTGCCGGTGATGTTCGACCGCGAATTCGGTTTTCTCAACAGGCTGCTGGTGGCCCCCCTGCGATCGCGCAGTTCGATCGTGCTGGCCTCGGTGCTGTATATCACCGTGCTGAGCCTGGTGCAGAGCATCGCGATCATCGGCACGGCAGCCTTGCTCGGCTATGGCTGGCCAGGCCTGGCTGGCCTCGGCCTTGTGCTGCTGACCCTGCTCCTGCTCGTCTTTGCCGTCACCGCCCTCAGCCTCGGCCTGGCCTTCGCCCTGCCCGGCCACATCGAGCTGATCGCCGTGATCTTCGTCGCCAACCTGCCCCTGCTGTTCGCCAGCACGGCCCTGGCCCCGCTCTCGTTCATGCCGGCCTGGCTGGGCTGGCTGGCGGCTCTCAATCCCCTCACCTTTGCGATCGAACCGATCCGCGCCGCCTATGGCGGACAGCTCTCGCTCTCCACCATCGTGCTGGAAGCCCCCTACGGCCAACTCAGCATCGCCAACTGCCTCACGGTGCTCGTGCTGCTGGCCCTGGGCCTGTTCCTGGTGATCCGGCCCCAACTGGATCGCAAACTCAGCTGATCGGCGCCCAGACCCGGGCACCGATCACCAACCCTGTCTGCGCCGCGATCAACAGGCTGACCTCTGCTCTGACCTCCGTCACTCCACCGTCATGACCAGCGCGTCCCCCCGCGAATCGGCCGTCCGATCCATCACAACAGCCAGCGGCCTGATCGTGTCGGTGCAGGCACCTGAAGGCTCACCGATGCGCCAGCCCGAGGTGATCGCCGCCATGGCTGAGGCGAGCCTGCGCAATGGCGCCTCGGGGGTGCGCCTGGAGAGCCCGGAGCACATTGGCGCCGTGCGCCGGCGATGCCCCGACGCCCTGATCGTTGGTCTGTGGAAACGCAGCACTCCCGGCAGCCAGGTTTACATCACTCCCGGCTGGGAGGAGATCCAGGCTGTCTGGGCTGCCGGCGCCAATGTGGTGGCCCTTGATGCCACCGACCGGCCCAGACCTGGCGGCCAACAGCTGGCGGAACTGATTCAACGCGCCCGCAGCGAACTGGGTGCCACGCTGATGGCGGACGTGGATTCCCTCGCCAACGGCCTTCAGGCCGCAGCCCTGGGCTGTGACTGGGTGGGTACAACCCTTTACGGCTACACCGAAGCCACGAGCGGATCTCGGCCGCCGGCCTGGGATGTGCTGAGCGACCTGCGGGCCCAGCTACCAGCGGGGGTGGCGCTGATCTGTGAAGGCGGGGTGGCCTCTGCCGAGCAGGCTCGACGGGCCATGGCCCTGGGCGCCGATGCGGTGGTTGTGGGCACTGCGATCACCGGTGTGGATCTGCAGGTGGCTGCCTACTGCCGTGCCCTGATCTGAGCCACGGCAGCTCCCCCTGCCTCGGGGAATACCTGCGGCGGCGACGGGACTGGTGACGTGACGATGAGCTGAAATTTTTCCTAAGCCCCCCGGAGGGGCGGGCAGCCGCACTCTCACACTGGAAACAGTGATACGGCTGCAGGGAGAAGCAATGGGCGGCAATCGGGCTGGAAACCGGGCTGGAAACCGGACGCGCACCGGGCTCGTTCTCATGAGCACGGTGCTGCTTGGCATGCCGTTGTCCAGTTTCCATCTGAATCAGATGCAGGCCCTGAACCGGGAGCTGGGCCGGCTCTGCGCCAGCCCGCCCCGCGAGGCCCTCAGCGTTTGCCGCATCCACGCCAAGCTCGTCCGTTCGCTTTGAACGGGACCGCCCGCCGGGGCGATCCAGGGCGAGGGCTCACATCATGCCGGGCATACCCATGCCGCCCATGCCAGGCATACCCATGCCGCCCATCCCACCCATGCCGCCACCGCCAGCAGCCGGGGCGGGTGGTTCAGGCTTGTCAGCGATCACGGCCTCGGTGGTGATCAGCATTGCCGCGACCGACACCGCGTCCTGCAAAGCCAGGCGGGTCACCTTGGCTGCATCAATGATGCCTGCAACCAGCAGATCTTCGTAACTGCCATTGAGGGCATTGAAGCCTTGCCCGCGCCGCAGGATCTCAGCCGCCACCACCGCCCCGTCGGCGCCGGCATTGGCGGCAATCTGCTGAAGGGGAGCCGCCAGAGCCCGACGCACGATCTCAACACCGGTGCGCTCATCGCCGGAACTCGCGGCGGACAGGTCGGCCAGCCCCTCGGCAAGCTGGAGCAGGGTGGTGCCACCGCCGGCGACGATGCCTTCCTCCACCGCCGCCCGGGTGGCATTGAGGGCATCCTCGATGCGCAGCTTGCGGTTCTTCAGTTCGGTTTCGGTGGGGGCGCCCACCTTGATCACCGCCACGCCACCAGCCAGCTTGGCGATGCGTTCCTGCAGCTTCTCGCGGTCGTAATCGGACTCGGTGCGATCGAGCTCACGGCGGATCGCACCGACCCGGTCGGACACGGCCTGCTGGTGGTCACCGCTGGCAACGATCGTGGTGTCGTCCTTGGTGATGGTGATGCGCCTGGCACTGCCCAGATCCGCCAGGCTCACCTTCTCCAGAGTCATCGCCTGGTCCTCGCTCACCAGGGTGGCGCCGGTGAGCACGGCGATGTCTCCCAGCATGGCCTTGCGGCGATCGCCGAAGCCCGGCGCCTTGACGGCGGCAACCTGAAGCACGCCACGGTTCTTGTTGACCACCAGAGTGGCCAGGGCCTCACCATCCACGTCCTCAGCAATGATCAGCAGCGGACGACCGGCGCGGCTCACCGCCTCCAGCACCGGCACCAGATCAGCGATAGCGCTGATCTTGCGATCGGTCACCAGCACCAGCGGGGTCTCGAACACACATTCACGGCGATCCTGGTCCGTGACGAAATAAGGCGAGGCATAACCGCGATCGAAGGCCATGCCCTCGGTGACCTCCAGCTCAGTGGCCAGGGAATTGGATTCCTCCACGGTGATCACCCCATCGGCACTCACCTTGGCCATCGCCTCGGCGATCATCCGGCCGATTTCCTCGTCGTTACCTGAGCTCACCGTGGCCACCTGGCGAATGGCGTCCCCGGCGACGGGCCTGGCCCGTTCGGAGATGCCTGCCACCACCTGAGCTGCGGCCTTCTCCATGCCCCGACGCAGGCCCACCGGATTGGCGCCGGCGGCCACATTGCGCAGACCCTCATGCACCATCGCCTGGGCCAGGACAGTGGCGGTGGTGGTGCCGTCGCCGGCTGAGTCTTTGGTCTTGGTGGCCACCTGCTGCATCAGCTTGGCGCCCACGTTTTCGAAGGGGTCCTCCAGCTCGATCTCCTTGGCGATCGTGACCCCGTCATTGACGATGTCCGGTGCCCCGAACGACTTCTCCAGCACCACGTTGCGGCCTTTGGGGCCGATGGTCACCTTCACCGCATCCGCCAGGGCATTCACACCCCTCTCCAGGGCGGCGCGGGACTCCTCGGAAAAGCTGACCAGCTTGGCCATTGTGAGAGCTGATGAACGGCCACCAGGCTCCCATGCCGCCCCGGCAGAGCGTGGTGGGGAAAGCCGAATCAGCGCCTGGTGCCCCAGGCGGGACTCGATAGGGTGCGACCCTCACCGTGCCGGTTCAACGCCACCTTCTGGCGGCCCTATGGACGACCTGCTGCAGTCCGCCATGGAATCGGCCCTTGACGGTGCCGTCGCGCCGGTGGTGCTCGACCCCACCACCAGCGCCAACGCGATGATCTTCGCCCTGATCACCCTGCTGGGGGTGGGCATGGCCGTGATCTACGTGCCACTGCGGCTCTTCCTGACCCTCACCGCCCGGAGCCGCCGCTTGCGCTTGCTGCAGCGCATCCGCCAGTTGCGGGAGGAGCTGGGGAAACCGGTGGGCAGCGCCTGAGCCGCAGCTGGCTCAGCGCATCACCATGCCGCCGTCCACCTGCAGCACCTGGCCAGTCATGTAAGCGGCGGCGGGGTCGGCGGCCAGGAAGCGCACCGCGCTGGCCACCTCGGCAGGCTGACCCATGCGGCCCAGGGGGATGGCCTTGAGGATCGGTTCCTTGTCGAGCGCGGCGGTCATGTCGCTCTCGATGAAACCGGGGGCCACGGCATTGACGGTGACGCCGCGGCTGGCGAACTCGGCGGCGCTGCTGCGGGTGAGGCCGATCACGCCGGCCTTGGCGGCGCTGTAGTTGGCCTGGCCGGGGTTGCCCATCAGGCCCACCACCGAGGTGATGTTGATGATCCGGCCGCTGCGGGCCTTGAGCATCGCCCGGCTGACGGCGCGGGTGCACAGGAAAACGCCGGTGAGGTTGAGGTCGATCACGCTCTGCCAATCGGCGCTCTTCATGCGCATCAGCAGGCCGTCACGGGTGATGCCGGCGTTGTTCACCAGCACATCGAGGCGGCCTTCCTTCTCCAGCACAGCCTTCACCATCGCCTCCACCTGCTCCTCGTCAGCCACGTTGGCCCGGTGGGCCCAGGCCTGACCGCCGGCCGCCTGGATCGAGGCCACCACGGCCTCAGCGGCATCCGGTGAGCTGGCGTAGTTCACCACCACAGAGGCCCCTGCGGCCGCGAGTTCGGCGGCGATGGCCGCGCCGATGCCCCGGCTGGCCCCGGTGACGAGGGCGACCTGCCCGGCGAGCGGAAGAAGGGGGGCCATGGGACAGCGCACCAAACGGGCCCGATCGTATGGCCGCGGATGGCCGCAGGTTCAGGCCAGACCCAGGCCGGCCAGCACCGTCTCCGGGGCGAGGCCGCTCAGTTGGCCCGCCGACCCGATCCCCTGCACGGCTCCTCGCCCGGGCAATTCGGCTGCATCACGGCCAAGGGCCACCAGGGGCAGACCCAACAGCAGGGCCAGCTCGATCACCACTGGATCACTGGCCAGCACCACATCGGCCAGGCCGATGCGAGCCGCCCGCTCTCGGAGCGAACCCGCGCCCGGATCGATGGTGCGCAGTCCGGGCAAGGTCCGTCGGATGCGCTCAGGCAGAGCCTGCCAGCGCTCTGCGGGCCAGTCAGCCGGGCCACCGAGCGGAGCCAGCAGCAGCAGGGGGCCATCGCCGGCGGGAATGGCCGGCGCCGCATCGGCCAGATCGCTCTGAGGCAGGGTGAGCCGGAAGGCGTCGGCGTCAAGCGTGACGCCGATGGGCCGGAGAAAGGCCTGCCAGTCGGCCTGGTTGGGCCAGCCGCCGCCGGGCGCCACCACCCGCTCGGTGGCCGAAAAGCCGCCGGTGGCGAGACGGGTGGGGATGTGGCTCATCGAGAGCATCAGATCCACCTGGCGACCGCTGGCCCGGTTGATGCAGAGCTGGAAATCGGGTTCGCGCACCGTGCCGAGCAGATTGGCCCAGTCGGCCAATGTGGCGCCCTCGAAGGCGAACGGAATCGGCTTCACCCGCTCCGGGTGGAGGCTCCAGATGGGGGCAGCCGCGGCCGCACACACCACCTGCACCTCAGCGCGGAGCTGATCGGCCACTGCGGCCACAGCGGGGAAGGCCTGAAGCTGACGGCTGCTGTCGCCCGGGATCAGGAACAGGGCGCGCATCGCAGATGGTCGGGCACGGTGGCCTGATTGTATGGAGCCTGTCTGTCTTGGCCCAGCGGGGCGAGGTTGTCTGTGCATCTGCTGATCGCCGCCGCCGGCAGCGGCCGCCGCATGGGGGCAGCCGGCAACAAACTGCTGCTGGAGGTGGCCGGCCGGCCCGTGCTGGCGTGGACCCTTGAAGCGGCCCTGGCCTCGCCGAGCGTGCACTGGATCGGCATCGTCGGGCAGCCGGTGGATGCCGATCCGATCGCCGCGATCGTCGCCGCCGCCGCGGCGGACCGGCCCGTGCAGTGGATCATTGGTGGCGATACCCGGCAGGAGTCGGTACGCCGGGGACTGGCCGCACTGCCTGAAGACGCGGAAGGCGTGCTGATCCACGATGGCGCCCGCTGCCTGGTGCAGCCCTCCCTGTTCGACCGCTGCGCCGAAGCCGTGGCTGGCGGTCTGGCCGTGATCGCCGCCACTCCCGTGACCGACACGATCAAGCAGGTGGATGGCCAGGGCACCATCACCGCCACGCCGGAGCGGAGCGGCCTCTGGGCAGCCCAGACACCTCAGGGGTTTGCGGTGGAGCGCCTGCGCCAGGCCCATGCCCGGGCCGAGGCAGCCGGCTGGAGTGTGACCGACGATGCGGCCCTGTTCGAGCGGCTCGGCTGGCCAGTGCAGGTGCTGGAGGCGCCCGCCTCCAACATCAAGCTCACCACACCCTTCGATCTGACCGTTGCGGCGGCCCTGCTGGCCGGACGCGGCTGAAGGTTGTGCGCTGCCGCGCTGCCGCTGCCGCTGCCGCGCAGAGCTGCCGGGCAAGGGGGCCGATCAGGGCATCTCCAGCTGCAGCAGGCCGGCCGTGGCGTCGAGCCGGGCCCTGGCGCCGAGTGGAAGGGCCGCGTTGCCGCAGCGGTGGCCCACCGGCAGCCCTGCCAACACAGGAATGCCGAGATCAGCCGTGCGCTCTCGCAGCACCTGCTCCAGCCGCCGATGGGCCGAGGCCGCGCCCGCCGAAGCCTGGTCGCCCTGCTCAGAGTCGGTGTCATCACAATCGGTGAACGCCCCGAAGCCGATCCCGGCGAGCTGACCCAGGGCACCGGCCAGCCTCCAGTGGGTGAGCATCCGATCGAGGCGATAGGGAGCCTCGCCCACGTCCTCAAGCACCAGGATCGCCCCCGCCAGAGCAGGCAGGTGGGCTGTGCCGAGCAGGTGGGTGGCAACCGTGAGATTGGCCACCAGCAGCGGCCCCGTGGCCACGCCTGCGCTCCAGCACTCCCCGGGCAGGGCAGACAGCGGCTCACCGAACAGAAGCTGCCGCAGCCGCTGCCGGCTCCAGGCGGGCTCGGCCGCCAGAGTGGTGAGCAGCGGACCGTGCACGGCCCCGCCGCTTCCCTGAGCCAGCTGGGCCCAGAGCAGGGAGGTCACATCGCTGAAACCGAGCAGCCAGCGGGGGGGCAGTGTGAGCGGTTGCTCCAGCAACCGCGCCGAACCCCAGCCACCGCGCAGGCAGGCCAACAGCGCCGCAGCGTGCTGGTCCGGTCGCTCCAGATCAGCGCGCCGGTCCTGGTCCGATCCGGCCAGGTAGCCCCACACGCGCCCGTGCAGCGGGCGCCGTTCCACCACCAGACCCCAGTCCTCCAGAACAGCAATCCCCGCATCCAGCCGCTCCAGTGCGGCCGGATCGGCGAGGGCGGAACTGGCGGCCGCCAGCCCGACCCGATCGCCAGGCCGCAAGGGCCTGGGCCAGCACAGCGCCGGGGCGCTCATCACGGCAGTCTCCCCACCACAAGTGCCAGCAGCATCAGAGCGCCGAACTGCACCTGGCGACTGAAGTGGCGGGCGCAGACTGCCGGCGTGGGCTCGCCGCCGCGGCGCTGCCGTTGGATCAGCTGCAGCCCCTGGGCGACCATCGCCACAGCTGCCGTCAGCCCCAGCAACCAGCCCAACGGGTTGAGGCCGCGCAGGCCGGCCGCCAGAGCGAGGCAGAGGCTGGTGCCCAGGTAGCAGAGGGTCACCGCCAGCGGCGCCTGCCGGCCGAGGCTCAGGGCACTGCTGCGCACACCGATGCGGCGGTCGTCAGCGCGGTCGGCCATCGCATAGACCGTGTCGAAACCGAAAGTCCAGAGCAGGGTGGCCAGCCAGGTGAGCGCCAGGGGCCAGCCGCCGGTGAGGGCGCCGCTGGCGGCGGCCCAGGGGATCAGCACAGCGAAACCCCAGCAGAAGGCCAGCACGAGCTGGGGGAAGGCAAACCAACGCTTGGCGGATGGATAGAGGAGCACCGGGGGCAGGCAGGCCAGCGCCAGGAGCAGGCACAGACCCCGCTGGGCCGCGGGCAGACCGACCACCACCACCACCAGGGCCAGGCCGAGGCAGACCAGCAGCAGCAGAGCGGCTTCGAGCACACCCAGCCGACCCGCGGCGAGCGGCCGACAGCGCGTGCGCTCCACCAGGGGGTCGATGCGGCGATCCCAGAGGTCGTTGGCGATGCAACCGGCAGCGCTCACCGCCAGACCACCCAGCACGATCCAGCCCACCAGAGGCAGCGGCGGCGGCACGGCCGGCAGCAGCCACAGGCTCCAGCCGGCAGGAATCAGCAAAATCAGCCGACCGCTCGGCTTGTGCCAGCGCACCAGCTCCAGCCAGAGGCGCCAACGGGGCACGGCAACGGTGGGCGAGCCTGTCAAGGCTTGTGTTCAGGTGCGATGCAGGCTAGGGGGTTACAGGGGGTGGCAAAGTGGCCCGGCCCTGTGCCAGTCCGGCCCCATGGATCAGGCCCCAGCGCCCCAGCAGGCTGATCGGCGGCGTGTGGCGGCCATCGACATCGGCACCAATTCGATCCACCTGCTGATCGCCGAAGTTGACGAACAGCTGCGCAGCTTCTCGGTTGTGCTGGCCGAAAAAGCCACCACCCGGCTGGGTGAACGGGACCCCGACAGCGGCGACCTCAGCGCCGATGCCATCGAGCGCGCCTTTCGCACCCTGCGGCACGACCGCCAGCTGGCGGAGAGCCATGGGGTGGAGCAGATCGTCACCGCCGCCACCAGCGCCGTGCGCGAGGCGCCGAATGGTCGCGAGTTTCTGCAGGCCCTGCAAGACCAGCTCGGCCTGGACGTCGATCTGGTGAGCGGCCCGGAGGAAGCCCGGCTGATCTACCTGGGCGTGCTCTCCGGCATGAGCTTCGGGGACCGGCCGCACACGATCATCGACATCGGCGGCGGCTCCACCGAACTGGTGCTGGCCGATGGCTCCGACGCCCGCGTGCTCACCAGCACCCGTATCGGCGCCGTGCGGCTGCAGCGTGAGTTCTGCCAGCCCGATCCGATCCCAGCGGAGCGTCGCGGATTCCTGCAGGCCTACATCCAGGGAGCGATGGATCCTGCGGTGGCCGAACTGAAACGGGCCCTCAGGCCCGGGGAGATCCCCCAGCTCGTGGGCACCAGCGGAACGGCGATGGCTCTGGCGGCTCTCGCAGCCGCCGAGGACCAGGCCCCGCCCCTGAAGCTCCAAGGCTTCCGGCTCAGCCGCGACCGCATCGACCAGCTGGTCGAGCGCCTGGTGACCATGACGCCCGAGCAGCGGCGGGCGCTGACGGCGATCAACGACCGTCGGGCCGAGATCATCGTGCCCGGGGCCCTGATCCTGCAGACCACGATGGCGATGCTGGGGGCACGCGATCTGGTGGTCTGCGACCGGGCCCTGCGGGAAGGCTTGATCGTGGACTGGATGCTGCGCAACCAGCTCCTGGGCGACCGCTTCTCGTTCCAGAGCACGATCCGGGAGCGCACGGTGCTCCATCTGGCCCGCAGCTTCGGGGTGGACAGGAGCAGGGCCGACCGGGTGGCGGGCTACGCCCTGAGCCTCTACGACCAGACCCGGGGCCTGCTCCATGACGACGACAGCGCGGATGGCTGCGGTGAAGAGGGGCGCCAGCTGCTCTGGGCGGCAGCCCAGTTGCACACCTGCGGCAAGAGCATCAACATCTCGGCTTATCACAAACACAGCTGGTACCTGATCCGTCACGGGGAGCTGCTGGGGTACTCGCACATGGAACACCTGATGGTGGCGGCGATTGCCCGCTACCACCGCCGCAGCCTGCCCAAGAAGCGGCACGAGGCGTGGCAGCTGATCACGGGCCGCGAGCAGCGTCGCTGCGTGGCTGCGATGGCACTGCTGCTGCGGCTGGCCGCCGCCCTCGACCGCCGCCCGGCCGACGGGATCGCGACGATCCGGGTGCGACCGATCGCGACCGGCAGCGATCGCGGTCTGGAGGTGGAGCTGGTGCCCCGCCAAGGGGCGCCGGGTGAACCGGCCGTGGATCTCAGCCTGGAGCGGTGGAGCCTGGGGGCCTGCAGCGACGTGGTCATGGAGGCCAGCGGTCTGCAGCTCAGGGTGCTGGAGCCGACGGGCGAGCCTGGCTGAAGCGGCTCCATCTCACCGATTCGATCGTGCCCAGCGGTGTGGGGGCCGCACCGTTCACGCTGACGGTGACCAGATCAGGGCGGCCGGCTAGCACCTGCAGCTCGCCGGTGAGAGGAAACCGACGTTCACCGCGGAAGGTTCCCCGGAACAGGACGGTGTCGTCGCTGCGCCGCACCTCCAACCAACTGGGCTCGCTGGCCTGCAGCCGCAGTTCGGGCGGCCTGGCTGCGACAGGTGGTCGCGTCGTCGCTGGAGTGGGAGTCCTCGCCGGCGCCTGCGGCTGGGCTTGCCTGCCCCAATTCTGAACCACACCCCAGAGGGCTGCCGACCCCAGACCAAGGGCAGCGGCAGCGGCGATCGCACGGAGCGCGGTGGGCGGCAGCCCGACGCCCCCGGGGGCAGCGGCCGCAGGCGGAACAACGGCGGGCTCGCGGCGCGGCACGGGAGCAGGACGGGCCGAGCGGGTCTGGCCGGACCGCAGAGCGGCGACATCCGCATCGATGTTCAGGCCAAGACTGGCGGCGACCCGACGGGCCTGAGCCACCACGAAGACCGGTTCCGGCAGGGCCTCTCCATCCCCCTCCTCCAGAGCCCGCAACTGCTCGACCCCCATGTGGAGCCGAGCCGCCATCTGTTCGCGCGACATGCCTCTGGCCAGGCGGGCCTGTTCAAGGGCCTGGCCTAACCGTTGAAGTTCAGGACTCTGCGCTGCGCTCAAGGCTCCGATGGCACAAACCCGGCAGGAGCAAACCCGCCAGGCGGAATGAACGCATTGTGAAGCCCCTGTCCAGAGCGTGGCTTGCCCCCGTCACCTGCGTTGATCGGCACAACTCAGGGCCGCAACCGAAAAAGATTCTCAGCGCTTCTAGATACAAACCAAAGAAGCAGGCTGAGTGTTAAAAATATGGGCGATACTGGATTCGAACCAGTGACCCCTTCCGTGTGAAGGAAGTGCGCTACCGCTGTGCTAATCGCCCATTGTCGTCGTCAATCACGGATGCAAAATCTGCTACGACTATGGGTCGACAGATTTTTTGGAGTTCATCAACAATTTAGCTGACCGGTTCAACTAAGGCTGACTAATTCGCATCGATGACACGTCAAGATCAGGTGGCGCCTCAACCAGTTTCAGGACTGCCACTGGGCAGAACTGTCGGGGAGCAGGCCGGGCAGAGAACTCTGGGTGGGACAAGACAGAAAAATCTGCCTTGCTGGATGGGGCAGAAAAATCTGCCTTGGATCCATCCGAGAGACGAACTGCCGGATCACAGCTGCCTTGCAGACAGCTGTCTGAGACGTTTGCCCGAGACGCCATCTAAGACGGTTGTCTGAGACGGTTGTCTTGGACGTTGTCTGACGACGATCTGATCGTACCTCATGACCGCTCCGGCAGGCCTGCCGACCAACAGCGCCTCACCAGGGTCGTGCCACGATCCATCACCATAGGGAAGCAACCACCATTCCGGCCTTGCCCACCGCCCCAGGCTCTACCAGCGACGCGCCCGCTCCCGCCACCGCTCCTGCGGGCGGTGCACCGGTGGCGGCGACCACGGCGCCGCTCGACGTGCTGATCGTGGGGGGCGGCGTCTGCGGCACGGCTCTGTTGTTTGAGCTGGCCCGCTACACCGATCTGAGCCGGATCGCGCTGGTGGAGCGCTACGACGCACTGGCGCGGGTGAACTCCAGGGCCACCAACAACAGCCAGACCATCCACTGCGGCGACATCGAGACCAATTACACCCTGGAGAAGGCTGTGAAGGTCAAGCGCACGGCCGAGATGATCGTGCATTACGCCGAGCTGCTGCCGCCTGAGCAGCGGCAGCGGTGCGTGTTCCGCACCCCCAAGATGGTGCTGGCCGTGGGGGAGAGGGAGTGCGCCGGCCTGCGCGAGCGCTTTGCGCGCTTCTCGCCCCATTTCCCGGCGATGGAACTGCTGGAGAAGCCGCAGATCGCCGAGTGGGAGCCGAATGTGGCCCTGGTGGATGGGCAGCTGCGGCCCGAGGAGCTGGTGGCGATCGGCATCCGCAGCACCTATACCGCCGTCGACTACGAAGAGCTGTCTCAGTCGTTCGTGGATCAGGCCCGGGCGGCCATCGAGGTCAGCAACGCCAGCGCCGACGGTGCGGCTGGAGCTCGCCGGCTCGATCTGCATCTGGGCACCTCGGTGCTGGAGATCGCCCAGGACGGTGATCTGTTCCGGGTGACCCTGGCCCCGACCCCAGGCTGCCGATCCGGCCAGGCAGCCGACGGAACGGCGCTGGCCCCAGCGGAGCTGCTGGCACGCCATGTGGTGGTGAACGCCGGCGCCCACAGCCTGCTGATGGCCCAGCGGATGGGCTTCGGCCTGGAGTACTCCTGTCTGCCGGTGGCGGGCAGTTTTTACTTCACCCCCGACCTGCTCAGGGGCAAGGTCTACACGGTGCAGAACGACAAACTGCCCTTCGCCGCCATCCACGGCGATCCCGACGTGCGGGCCCCCGGCCAGACCCGCTTCGGCCCCACCGCCCTGTTGCTGCCCCTGCTGGAGCGTTACAGACCCGCCTCCTTCTGGGAGTTTCTGAAGGTGCTGCGGCTCGACTGGGCCGTGCTGGCGGTGTTCTGGCAGTTGTTGCGGATCGCCGATATCCGCAACTACATCCTCAAGAACCTGCTGTTTGAAGTGCCCTGGCTGCGGCGGCGGCTGTTTCTGGCCGATGCCCGCAAGATTGTGCCCGGCATGAAGCTGGCCGATCTGCGGTTCGCCGAGGGCTACGGCGGCGTGCGCCCCCAACTGATCGACAAGCGCAATCGCAGGCTGATGCTCGGCGAAGCCAGCATCCCCGCCCTGCCTGGCCTGGTGTTCAATGTCACGCCATCGCCGGGAGGCACCTGCTGCCTGGGCAATGCGGCCAGGGATCTCGAGGCGATTGTCGATCGACTCGGCTGCCGTTTCGACAACGAACGTCTCGCCCGTGAACTGTACGGGGAGTCCAGGGCCGGCAGCTGAGTCGGCGGGGTTCATGGAGCCGCAGCTCAATCCGCTGGCGTGGCCGCAGATCGGGCCCTGCCGGCGGAAGCCGAGCTGTCCGGGGGGCCATCCTCTGGTGCACCACCGCGGAACAGATGGCGGTGGCTGGGCGAATAGAGCCTGGAACGGGCCTGCTCGGGGGGCGCCAGGGCAGGACTCACCACATAGAGCGTGGTGCGGATCAGGGCTCGCTCGCGACTTGCCTGCGCCATCTCGGAAAGGGGCACAACGGTGAGCCATTGATCCGGCCAGCTCACCCGATAACCGATCGCCACTGGGGTTTCGGCGGGATAGTGCTGCAGCAGTTCAGCCTGCACCTCCTCCACATGGCGGGCGGACAGATACAGGCAGAGGGAGGCGCGCAGGGCGGCCAGCCGAGCCAGGGATTCAGACGCCGGCACGCCGGTGCGCCCTCCCACGCGGGACAACACGATGGTCTGCACCAGGCCTGGAACCGTCAGTTCCGTCTGCAGAGCAGCGGCTGTGGCCTGGTAGGCACTGATTCCCGGCACCACCTCAACGCCGATGCCGGCATCGGCCAGACAACAGATCTGCTCGGCCAGCGCCCCGTACAGACAAGGATCGCCATCGTGCAGACGAACCACTCGCAGACCCGCCTCAGCCCGCTCGACCACCAGAGCCATCAGCTCCTCCAGCGTGAGAGTGCTGGTGCGGATGCACTCGCAGCCCGGGGGGGCCAGGGCGATGATCTGGGGACTGACCAGCGAGTCGGTCACCACCAGCACCTCGGCCCGCTCAATCGCCCGGGCGGCACGGAGGGTGAGCAGATCAGGAGCCCCTGGCCCGGCCCCGACGATCCAGACGCGCGGGCCAGGCAGCCGCTCAGGGGCTGGATGAACGGAATCGCTCAATGGGCCACTCCGGCAGGATCAGGCAACGGCCGACGACGGGCTAGCAGCCACCACAGGCCAGCGGCGCCCAGGGCAATCAACAGCAGGCTCACCAATTGGGCCATGCGAATGCCCCCTTCACAGAACGGCGGCTGGGCAAACAGACAGAGAGGATCGATGCGCAGACCCTCGATCCATACCCGGCCTGCGCTGTAGGCCATCAGATAGACGCAGCTGAGGGCACCGGCAGGCAGGTTGATGCGACCGCGACTGGCCAGGCGGAACAACATCAGCAGCAAGACAAGAACCCCAACATTCCAGAGGGACTCATACAGGAAAGTGGGATGAAAGTAGAGCTGATCAAGAAACTCCGGCGGCCGATTGGCCGCTGGAATCTGCAGACGCCAGGGCAGATCGGTCGGCAGTCCGAAGGCTTCGGAGTTGAAGAAATTGCCCCAGCGGCCGATGGCCTGGCCCAGGGCCACAGCCGGCATCAGCACATCCAGGAGAGGCCAGAAGGGCTGCCGACGCCAGCGGCAATAAAGGATCGTGGTGAGTGCACCGCCGATCAGGGCACCGTGGATGGCGATGCCGCCCCGCCAGATGGCCAGAGCTTCCACTGGATTGGCGGCGTACTGACGCCATTCGAGGGCCACGTAGTAGAGGCGTGCCCCAATCACGGCACCGAGCACCAGCAAAGGCAGCAGATCAGCAATCAGGGCAGGCTCAATGCCTCTGGCGCGGCCCAGCCTGGTGGCCAGGGCCAGCCCCGCAAGCACGGCGGCCGCAATCAGCAGGCCGTACCAGCGCAGGGAAAAGGGGCCCAGCTGGAAGACCAGGGGCCCCGGGGAAGTGAAGGTGGCAAGCATGGAACAGGAAATGGGGCCACTCACGCCAGCAAGGTCAGACGATGCCTTCGGCAGCCTGCACCTTTTCCACCTGGCGCTTCTTCAGCACCAGCATGATCTGGGCGATGGCAATGGCGGCGAAGAAAGCGAGCAGGCCGTAGATGCGCACAGGATTCTGCAGCACGATCTCGGTGTCAACCTGGCCGAAGCCACCCACGTTGGGGTCGTTGGTGAGGGCAGCGCCGGCCGCAACGCTGTCGCCGACGGCAACAGTGATCACAGGACCGGGGGGAATGGCATCCGAAACCGAGGCGCCGTCGGCCGTGGTGATCTCGACCGTGACCCCACCGTTCTCGGCCGGCGTGATGGCCGCGATGGTGCCGGCGACGGATGCGTTGTAAACGCCATTGTTGCTCTTCTCACCGGTGGGATAGACCTGACCGCGACCACGGTTGCCACCAACGTGGAGTTGATACTTACCGAAATGGATGCTGCTGTCGGCTGCCGGATCCGGCGAGAGCAACGGGAAGACGATCTCCTGATGGTTGTCACCAGGCAGGGGGCCGACCAGCAGGATATTGGGCTGGTCTTCGGAGTACTGGGTGAAATAGACGCCGGCGGTCTCCTCTTTCAGCTCATCGCTGAGCCGGTCCTGGGGGGCAAGCGTGAAGCCATCGGGGAGCATCACCACCGCACCCACGTTCAGACCGGTGCTGCTGCCGTCCCCGGCGACCTGCTGCACGGAAGTGTCGTAGGGGATCTCCACCACGGCCTTGAACACCGTGTCGGGGAACACGGCCTGGGGCACTTCCACCCGGGTGGCCTTTTTGGCGAGGTGGCAATTGGCGCAGACGATCTTGCCGGTGGCCTCACGAGGGCTGGCGTAGTTCTGCTGGGCCCAGAAGGGATAGGCCCAGCTCGGGCTCGCAGCGCCCAGGATCACGGCCAGCGCGAGGCTGGAGCCGAGCAGGGAAGCGAACAGGGAGGAGAGGGAGCGGCGCATCGGATGGGGAGGGAGGACGACGGGAGGGAAGGGATCTGTCGCGTCAGACCCACCAGGGCTTGTCGCCGGTGCGGAAGTCGGTCTCCGTCCACTGGCTCACAAAGACGTTGTCGTTGTCGACCGACACGTGGGCGAGAGCCAGGGAAAGGGGAGCCGGACCGCGCACCACCTTGCCGGTGGCGTCGTACTGGGAGCCGTGGCAAGGGCACATGAACTTGTTGGCACCGCTGTTCCAGGGCACCACGCAGCCGAGATGGGTGCAGATGGCATTGATGCCGTAGCTGCCGATGGCATCGTCACCCTCCACGATCAGGTAGGTGGGATCGCCCTTGAGGCCCTGGACCAGGCTGCGGTCGCCCTCCTTGTGGCTGCTCAGCCAACCGCTGGCCGTGACCGAGTTGCCCAGCTCATCCTTGGCGGTGGTACCGCCGCCCCCA
The DNA here is from genome assembly GCA_945901765.1 of Cyanobium sp. NIES-981. Lineage (GTDB taxonomy): Bacteria > Cyanobacteriota > Cyanobacteriia > PCC-6307 > Cyanobiaceae > NIES-981. Next base: position 92,004 of record CAMDLO010000001.1, read on the forward strand.
CCGGCCGCCTTGGGGGGAATGAAGTAATTGACCACCGGGTACAGGGCCCCGAGGGCCACCCCGGTGAGCGACCCGAAGGTGAGCAGATTCATGAATTGCCGACGACCCATTCCGGGCACATCACCACTCGCGCTGGCTGGGATCTGGGTCATGAACAACGTGCCGGTGTAGCCGGTGCAACGTGGCGGTCACATTAAGTCCTGCCCTCCCCACACCGCCGCGGCATCCGGGCGGCCCTGCCCCACTGCAACAAGCTGTTGTGCGGAAGCGTGCCGCCGTGCCGCGACACGCCTTTGCTGCTAGTGGTCAAGCAGGCGTCCTGTTCCGGTCCGCCCCGTCCGTCTTGCAGCCCACCATTCCCCCGTCTGCCCCCTCATCGCCGCTCAGCGGGGCGGAACTTCTGGCCCTGCTGCGCCGGCGCTGGCAGGCCTCCTACGACCTGCAACTGGTGCAGCGCCGAGGCCGCCTGTACCTGCAGGTGATGTGGGCCTATCTGGAGCAGCAGTCGTTTCCGCTCTCGCCCGAGGCCTACGCCGACCGGCTGGAGGAGGTGGCCGGCATGCTGAATGGCATGGGCGTGGCCGGCCAGGTGCGGCAGTGGCTGAGCACCACCAGCGACAAGCCCCGGCTGGGGCGGGCCCTGGGGCTGGCCCTGGAGTTACCCCCTGAGCGGCGTGGGGAGTTCCTGATCTAACCGGCCTGGGCAGCGGCGGCTGGGCCGGGGCGAAGCCGTTCGCTCAGGGCCACCAGGGCCACACCCACCAGATAGAGGCCCGTGATCGCACCACCCAGCAGCAGCATCGTCACCGGGTCGGTGGAGGGGGTGAGCACGGCGCCGGCGACTGCGGCCGCCAGCAGCACCCAGCGCCAGGCCGCCAGCATGGTGCGGGCCCTGATCAGGCCGAGGGCACCGAGAATCAACTGCAGCACCGGCAGCTGGAAGGCCAGGGCGGTGGCCACCATCAGCAGCAGGACAAAATCGAGATAACGCTCGATCGACCAGCTGGGCTCCACCACATCGGCGCCGTAGCTCACCAGAAATCGCAGGGCAGCCGGCACCAGGGCCCACCAGGCGAAAGCCAGGCCGGCAAGGAACAACACGGCCGATCCGGCCACCGCCGGTGCCACCAGGCGCCGCTCCCGCCGGGTGAGCCCGGGCAGCACGAAGGCCAGACTCTCGTAAAGCACCCAGGGCAGGGCCAGGCAGAGACCGGCGTAGCCCGCCACCTTCACGGACACGAACAGGAACTCACCCGGGGCCAGCTGCAGGAAGCGGATGCCATCAGCCGGCATCTCCAGCAGCCGCACCAGCGGCTTGACGAACACCAGGCAGCCGGCCGCCGCCAGCACCACCGCCAGCAGGCTGCGCAGCACCCGACGGCGCAGCTCCTCGAGATGGTCCACCAGGCTCATCTCCACTTCCCCTGGGAACTGATCGGCCTGCAGCCGCTCGGTGGATGGTGCTTCGGTGGTGCGGGGAATCCGGATCGGCGGCGGGGCTCCCGCAGCGGGGGTGGGCGTGGTGCTGTTCATGGATGCTGCGCTGGCAGCAGGCTAAGGGCCTGCTCCGGGATTCCCCACAACACCGTGCCGCCACGGTGGCGCACGGTACCGGCGGCGGCACCGGGAATCCGCTGCAGCTCATCGGTGGGCACCATCACCACCGGCACCCGGCCATTGGCCCGGCCCCGACTGAAATGGGCGGCCAGATCAGCCGCCGCCTGCAGGTCGGCAGCTTCGGCCTGCATCGCCGAGCTCTTCAGCACCACATGACTGCCGGGCAGTTCCTGGGCATGGAACCACAGATCACCACGTCGGGCCTGACGAAAGGAGATCCACTCGTTCTGACGGTGGTTGCGGCCCACCTGCAGCAGCAGACCCCGACCGGTGCGCACCTCCAGAGGGATGGGCTGGCCCGGCGGTGGTTCGACCGCACGACGGGATCGACGCCCCTGCCGCCCGCCCGGGCCCAGCAGCTCCTCCAGCTCCTGGCGGATCGCCTCGAGTTCGGCCGGACTGCCAGCCTGGTCGAGGTAGGTGAGGCTGGCCTCGATCGCCAGGCCCCGCTCACGGTGCAGGGCCAGTCGCGGCGTGATCGCCTCGACGGAACGACGCAGCTTGCGGGCCTGGCGATACAGCTTCTGGGCGGTGTCAATACAGCTGCGACTGGGCTGGCGCTGGCAGAGCAGGGCATCGGCCTGGCGCTGCAGCGCCGCACTGCCGGTGGCGGCCTCCAGCAGGCGCTGCTGCTCTGCCGCCTGCTGCGCCTCTCGCTCCGCCTGGCGCTGCAGCTGCTGCTGGAGCTGCTGACGCAGCTCCAGCAGGCGGCGCCGCTGAAGATGGGTGTTGACGTAGCGGGAGAGCGCCCGGTTGATCGGCAACGGCTGCCCCGCCTCGTCCCCGCAGGGGGTGCCAGAAGGTCCACAGCCGCTCTGCCAGCAGCAGTAGCCGTCCTGGTCGACGCGCCAGAGGAATCGCTGCTGCGCGAGAGCCTCAAGCCATCCCTGCCAGGCGCTCCACAGCTGCTCCCACTGATCCGGGCTGAGACGGTCCACCGGCTGCACAAGCCAGGCAGAGGGGGCCAGCTGGCGGCACAGGGCCGGGCTGACCCCCTGATAGGCGTCGCGCAGGGCCTGCTCCAGGGGCAGCGGCAGCAGCTGCACCTGTTGCCGCCAGCTGAGGAAGGATTCGGTGCGATCCGGCAGGCGACCGGGCAGCGGCGGCGGCGGTTGATAAGGATCGCCGGTGCCGATCGGACGCAGCCTGGATTGACCGGGCTTGACCTGACGGGCGATCGCGATCACCCGCCCCTCAGCGTCGAGCAGGAACAGGTTGCTGCGCCGGCCCATCAGCTCGATCACCAGGCAGCGCTCCGGCGGATCCCCGGGGCGGCGGGCGAACACCAGGCGCACCACCCGCTCCCAGCCGGGCTGCTCGATCGCCGTGAGAGCCAGCCCTCGCAAGCCGTGTTGAAGTTGTTGCGCCAGCGTGCTCCCCTCACCCTGGCGCGGGGGAGGGTCGATGGCCAGCACCCGGGCGGCCTCGGCCTGCCAGCTGAGCTCCAGCCACTGAAGGCCGTGCAGATGGCGCAGGGCCAGCTGCACCGTCTGGCCCTCTCCCTGCTGCGCCTTCTCGAACCGACTGGGCAGCAGCAGCGGGCGCCACTCAGCCAGCACCGCCCGCAGGCTGGTGAGATCCATCGGTTGCAGCCGGAAGGTGGCTGACACGAAACTCCGGGGACGGCGAACGGGAGTTCCTACTCTGCAGCCCATCCCAGCGTCGATCGCAGCGATGGCCCGTCTCACCGTGATCACCGGTCCCAGCGGCGTCGGCAAAGGCACCCTGGTCCAGCGCCTGCTTGCTCGCCACCCGCAGGTCTGGCTGTCGGTGTCAGCGACCACGCGCGCACCGCGCAGCGGGGAGCTGGAAGGCCAGAGCTACTTCTTTCTCACGCGGGTCGCCTTCGAGCAGCAGGTGGCCGCGGGAGGATTTCTGGAATGGGCGGAGTTCGCCGGCAACCTTTACGGGACCCCCCGGCAGCCGGTGGAGGCCCATCTGGCGGAGGGCAGGCCGGTGCTGCTGGAGATCGAACTGGAGGGGGCCCGCCAGGTGCGCAACACGTTTCCCGATGCCTTCCAGCTGTTCATCAAACCGCCCAGCTTCGCGGAACTGGAACGACGCATCCGCACGCGGGGAACTGACAGCACCGAAGCCATCCAGCGGCGCCTGGAACGGGCCCATGTGGAGCTGGCCGCGGAAGCGGAATTCGATGCCGCGCTGGTGAACGGTGATCTGGAGGAGGCCCTGGCCGAACTGGAACGGAGGATGGCGCTGTCCTGAACAGTGCTGCGGCACAGTGCTGCGAAACAGTGCTGCGAAACAGTGCTGCGGCTTGCTCTCCAGCCGAGAGAGCAGACGGCCCAAACCAACAAAAAGGCGGCCCAGCTGGGCCGCCTGTATGAGCTTGCGGCAGGGGCCGGAAGCGCTCACATCGGATGAAAGAGCAGATCAGGGAAGAACCGATTGAACTCAATCAGGATGCCGGCGGTGATCGTGAACCAGATGGCGGAGAAGACCGGAGCGGTCGTCAGGAATTTCTTCATCGTCGGGGCCGTGGTGGAGGTGAACAGGAAAAGGATCAGCGAGGCGAAACGGTGATCTTGTCGTCGGCCTCGGTGAGTTTGTTGCCGGTCAACTCGCCGAAGGCGGCCAGCGGCCAGGTGGCTGCTGCCAGCGTGCTCTTGAAGGCCAGCGGCAGATCGATCTGGATCTCCTTCATGGTGGCGTCCTTGCTACCGCGGATCGCCATCAGGTAGGTGCGGCCGGCCCAGCCGATGCAGCCGGCGATGTAGAGGAACGCGATGCCGGGGATGATGAAATCACCGGCGTGGCTCCAGCGGCCATCCACGATCAGGTGGGGCAGGCCATCGGTGCCGCAGAGGGCCTGGCTGTACATCTGAAAGCGGGCCTTGGCCTGGTCGGTCTTGGCGGCGGCGGCGCGCTGCTGGAAACGGGGGCTTTCGGCGCAGGGGGTGAGGCCGGCAACCGACGCATCCGCCCTGGCCACGGGTGCGAAGCCGAACAGCAGGAAGGCTGAAAGCAGAACCGCGCACAGGCGGGGGAAGAGACGGCGCATCGCGGTGCAGGATGTCACCAGCGGACAGTAGGGGCGCCCCTGCGGGCACATGACAACGGTTCTGGCCCTCGAAACAAGTTGTGACGAGTCGGCGGCCGCCCTCGTGCGGGACGGTGCCGTGCTCGCCGCCGCCGTGGCATCCCAGGTGGAGGAACACGCCCGCTGGGGCGGGGTGGTGCCGGAAATCGCGTCACGGCGGCATGTGGAAGCCCTGCCTCAGTTGATTGAGAGGGTCTGCTCCGAAAGCGATCTGCCGGTGGCAGCGGTGGATGCGGTGGCGGCCACGGTGGCGCCCGGGTTGGTGGGGGCGCTGCTGGTCGCTTCCGTCACGGGCCGCACCCTGGCGCGGCTGCACGCCAAACCGTTTCTGGGCATCCACCATCTGGAGGGCCATCTGGCTTCCGTGCAACTGGGGGAGCCCCTGCCGCCAGGGCCGTACCTGGTGCTGCTGGTCAGCGGCGGGCACACCGAGCTGGTGCGGGTCGACGGTGCTGGCCGGTATCTGCGCCTGGGGCGCAGCCACGATGACGCGGCCGGCGAAGCCTTCGACAAGGCAGCTCGCCTGCTGGGGCTGGGCTACCCGGGCGGTCCAGCGATCCAGGCGGCAGCGCTGGGCGGCGACGGCAACCGCTACCCGCTGCCCAAGGGACGGATCTCCCTGCCGGAAGGGGGATTCCACCCCTACGACTTCAGTTTCAGCGGTCTGAAGACCGCCCTGCTGCGCCAGGTGCGTGCTCTGGAGCAACAGCGGCCAACAGCGAACGCCCCCCTGCCGGTGGCTGATCTGGCAGCCAGCTTTGAGCGGGTGGTGGCCGAGGTGCTGGTGGAACGGAGCTGCCGCTGCGCCCGCGATCACGGTCTCACCACCCTGGTGCTGGTCGGTGGCGTGGCCGCCAACCGGCGTTTGCGGGAGCAGATGGCGATCGGTTGCCATCGCGATGGGCTGGAACTGCGGATCGCACCGCTGGCCTACTGCACCGACAACGCGGCCATGATCGGCATAGCGGCCTGCCATCGCCTGAGCGCCGGGCTGAACAGCCCGCTCGACCTTGGGGTGGCGGCCCGTCTGCCCCTGGATCAGTCGGACTGTCTGTACCAGACGCCGGCCGCGTTTTAGGCCGCGTAAAATCCCGGCCGATCGCCCCGCCACGCCATGGCCGCTCCCGACCCAAGGCCGATGCCCGTGACGGCGGATCAGCCTGATGGCTTCGACCCTGCCGGCACCCCTGTCAGCCCCAGTGAACTGAATGCCTGGCGCCGGGGCTTCACCCCCCAGGCGGAGATCTGGAACGGTCGGCTGGCCATGCTCGGCCTGTCCCTCGGCCTGACCGTGCTGCTGCTGGTTCGGCTGGCGACGGCCTGAAGCCGGCCGATCTCAGGGACGTGCCGGCGGCCCGGTCGGTCCTGCCTAAACCCGGCCGCGCAGATCCTGCGCCAGTTCGTTGGGCCTGAGGCTCTGAGCCAGGGCATCCTCCGCCTCGACCCGACCGTCCTGCACCAGCTGCAGCAGAGCCTGATTGGCTGTCTGCATGCCGTCGAATCCGCTGCGACGCATGATCTCCTCGATTTCATCAAGTTCGCCGCGCTGGATGTAGTCCTTGCAGGCATCCGTGTTGATCAGGATGTCGTGATAGGCACAGCGCTTGCCATCGGTGCTTTTAAGCAGCCCCTGGGCGATCACTGCCAGCAGCGTTTCCGACACGGCCCGCCGGATGCTGTCCTGCTCCTGCGGAGGAAACATGCCAAGCACCCGCTCCACCGTCTTGACGGCCGAGTTGGTGTGCAGGGTGCCGAAGACCAAGTGGCCGGTCTGGGAGGCCTCGATAGCGGTCGCGAGCGTCTCCTGGTCGCGGATTTCGCCGATCAGAATCACATCGGGATCTTCCCGCAGCGCCGCACGCAAGGCGTTGTGGAAGAGCTTGGTGTGCTCGCCCACCTCTCGGTGCCGAATCAGGGACTGGCGGCTTTCGTGCACAAACTCCACCGGATCTTCAATCGTGAGGATGTGACGACGGCAGTTGCGGTTGATCCAATCGATCATCGCGGCCAGCGTCGTGCTCTTGCCGGAGCCGGTTGGGCCAGTAACGAGGATCATCCCTTTGGGACGGTTGCAGAGTTCGCTCAGCACCGCCGGCAGCCTGAGCTCATCCAACGTGGAGATCTTCTGCGGAATCAGCCGAAGCACCATCGCCGGCCCGCGGAAGGAATCCATCAGATTGATTCGCACCCGCACGAACGGGAAGGTGAAGGAGCCATCGAACTCCTTGTCACGGTTGAATTGGTCCACCTCCGCCGGGCTGAGCATCTCTCTCACCCAGCGGTTGAAGGTGACCTGATCGGTCACCGGCCATTCGGTGCGCAGCATGTCGCCGCGGCTGCGGTACCGAGGCTCCTCGCCCACCCCCAGGTGCACGTCGGACACGCCGCGCTCGTTGGCCAGCCGCACGATCCCCTCAAGGTTCTCCGGCAGGGGGCCGAAGGGGCCGACGCTGGGGGAGGCCGGGGGGGCAGCGGGGAGCGGAACGGTGGGGAAGGGTGCCGCCGGGAAAGGGGCCCCAGCAAAGGGAGTGGCGGCAAAGGGTGGCGGAGGAATGGGCGACGACGTCATCGGGGGCCACCAGGTCAGTTCCAGCTTCGCTGGGCGGAGCGGTTCTGTCAGCCCGGATGGGGCTCCGTAGGATCCGACCATTCGCCGACGCCTGCCGTGCCCCTGCCCCTGGTCACGATCGTGCTCGGCACCCGCCCCGAGGCGATCAAGCTGGCACCGGTGATCCGGGCCTTCCAGTCGGCCGACGCGTTCCGTACCCGGGTGGTGCTCACCGGCCAGCACCGGGAGATGGTGAGCCAGGTGATGGAGCTGTTCGGCCTGCAGGCCGACCATGATCTGGCCTTGATGGCTCCGAAGCAGACCCTTACCCACATCACCTGCGCCGCCCTGGGCGGGCTGAAAGAGGAGTTCTCCGCCCACCGGCCCGATCTCGTGCTGGTGCAGGGCGACACCACCACCGCCTTCGCCTCGGCCCTGGCCGCCTTCTACGAGCAGATCCCGGTGGGCCACGTGGAGGCGGGCCTGCGCACCGACAATCTGCTCGATCCCTTTCCCGAAGAGGCGAATCGCAGGCTGATCTCTCAGCTAGCTCAGCTGCATTTCGCCCCCACCGAGCGCTCGGCGGCCAACTGCCGCGCGTCGGGGGTGGTGGGCGAGGTGCTGGTCACGGGCAACACCGTGATTGATGCCCTGCTGCAGATGGCGGATCAGGCGCCGGCCTACGAGCTGCCGGGGCTTGACTGGCAGGGGCAACGGGTGCTGCTGGCCACGGTGCACCGACGCGAGAACTGGGGCGAGCGCCTGGGCGAGATCGGCGCCGGCTTCCTGCAACTGCTGGAACGGTTCCCGGATACGGCCCTGCTGCTGCCCCTGCATCGCAACCCAACGGTGCGCGAACCGCTGCAGGCCCTGCTGGGCAACCATCCACGCGCCTTTCTCACCGAGCCGCTCGACTACGACCAGCTGGTGGCGGCGATGCGGGGCGCCACCCTGGTGCTGACCGATTCAGGCGGCCTGCAGGAAGAGGCCCCGGCCCTGGGTAAACCGGTGCTGGTGCTGCGCCGCACCACGGAGCGCCCGGAAGCGGTGGAGGCCGGCACCGCCCGGCTGATCGGCACCGCCAGTGCCGACATTGTGAGCGAAGCCAGCCTGCTGCTGAGGGACACCGCCGCCTACGAGGCCATGGCCCGGGCCCACAACCCCTTCGGCGACGGCCAGGCCAGCGGGCGGATCGTCGCCGCGGCCCAGCGCTTTCTGGCCGTCCCTTAACGGCGCTTCTTCGCCCAGGGCGGCAGGTCGATGAACACGCGGGTGCCGGTGTTGATGCCGGAGATGATCTGGGTGTCCTTGCCGCCGCTCAGGCCCAGCTCCACCGGCTGGAAGCGGGGCTGACGGTCACGATCCACCAGCAGCACACCCGGCTGGCCGTTCTCGGTCACGATCGCCACCGTGGGAACGAGGGTCTGGGCCTGCACCCGACCGGTCTGGAAACCGACGTCGGCTGTCATGCCGATCCGCAGCTCAGGCTGGGGATCGACAAAGCGCAACGACACATCGAAGGAGGTGACGTTGTTGAGCTTCACAGCCCGGGGGGTGATCCGCTTCACCCGGGCGGCGAAGCGGCGGTCTGGAAAGGCGTCAACCCGCACGCTGGCCCCCTGGCCTTCACGCACCCGGCCGATATCGCTTTCAGGCACCTTGGCCACCACTTCCAGCCCGCGCGAGAGCTCCACGATCGAGGAGCTGGTGGCACCGGCGGTGGCAGAGGCTGTGGTGGTGGGGGTGACAAAGGCGCCTGGGTCGGCGAAGCGCTGGGTGATCACCCCGGCGAAGGGAGCGCGCACGATCAGGTCGGCGCTCTCCACCCGGCGGGCCTCCAACCGCTCCCGGGCAGCCCGCACGGCCATCGCATCGACCTGGTAGGCGCTGCGCACGGTGTTGAAGTCACTGAGGCTGATGGCGCTCTCGCGGAACAACCTCTCGTTGCGATCCAGTTCACTGCGGCTGCGGACCAGCACGGCCTCGGCCGAGCGCAGGTTGGCCTGCAGTTCCGCCAGCCGCTCCCGCAGATCGTTGGCATCCATGCGGGCCAGAGGCTGTCCCTTGCTGACCTGGTCGCCCTCCACCACGTAGAGCTCCTCGATCACGCCCTGGCGCTTCGGGCTCACGTTCACCCGCTGCTCCGCCTCCAGCTCGCCCGACACATTCACCACGCCGGGCAGATCGCCGGAGCGGGCCACCACGGTGTAGGGATCCAGGCTGGCCTGGGCAGTGGCGCCGCGCTGACGCTGCCAGGCGATGGCGCCGCCCGCGGCGACGGTCACCAGCAGCAGCCCGGCCCAGAGCCGACGGCGACGCCACAGGGGCCGCGCGGCCGGGCCGCCACCTGCGGTTGCCGACGCGGCGGGCGGCAACGGCGCGGGCCGGCCATTGCCGCTGAGCGGGGCCGCCGGCCGGTGTGGCGCGAGGTCGGGCTGGGGAGAATTGGAAATCGGTCTGACGGTCAGTCCACCCAGTCTCGCCGCTAGGAGGGGCCACCGGCGGCCCGTAGATTCTCAGCATGCTCAAAGCCGGAATCGTCGGGTTGCCCAACGTGGGCAAATCGACCCTGTTCAACGCTCTGGTGGCCAACGCCCAGGCCGAAGCCGCCAACTATCCCTTCTGCACGATCGAGCCGAACTCGGGCGTGGTGGCGGTGCCCGACCCGCGGCTGGATCAACTGGCCGTGTTGAGCTCCAGCAAGGACATTGTGCCCACCCGGGTGGAATTCGTGGATATCGCCGGTCTGGTGAAGGGGGCCAGCCAGGGGGAGGGGCTGGGCAACAAGTTCCTGGCCAACATCCGCGAAGTCGACGCGATCGTGCACGTGGTGCGCTGCTTCGAGAACGATGACGTGATTCACGTCAGCGGCTCGGTGGGGCCAGCGCGCGACGCCGAGGTGATCAATCTGGAGCTGGGCCTGGCCGACCTGGCCCAGGTGGAGAAGCGGCGGGAGCGGCTGAAGAAACAGGTGCGCACCAGCAAGGAGGCCCAGTCGGAGGATGGGGCGCTCGAGCGGATCCAGGCCGAGCTGGAGGCCGGAGGGGCAGCTCGCACCGTGAGCCTGAGTGACGAGGAGGCCGCGATGGTGAAGCCCCTGGGGCTGCTCACCGCCAAGCCGATCATCTACGCCACCAACGTGAGCGAGGACGATCTGGCATCAGGCAACGCCCACTGCGAGGAGGTGGTGGCCCTGGCGAAGCAGGAAGGAGCCGGCACGGTGCGGATCTCAGCCCAGGTGGAGGCCGAGCTGATCGAACTGCCGGAGGAGGAGCGCGCCGAATTTCTGGCGGGTCTGGGGGTGGACGAGGGCGGTCTGCAGAGCCTGATCCGGGCCACCTATGCCCTGCTGGGCCTACGCACCTACTTCACCACCGGCGAGAAGGAAACCCGTGCCTGGACGATCAAGGCCGGCATGACCGCCCCGCAGGCTGCCGGCGTGATCCACACCGATTTCGAACGGGGCTTCATCCGCGCCCAGACCATCGGCTACCAGCAACTGCTGGAGGCCGGCTCCCTGGCAGAGGCTCGCAACAAGGGCTGGCTGCGGGCGGAGGGCAAGGACTATGTGGTGGCCGAGGGCGACGTGATGGAGTTTCTGTTCAACGTCTGAGAGCCCGACCAGACCGGTGGTCACGGAATCAGGTCGTCAAGGCCGTGGGCCAGCCCATGGCGGTTGCACCAGGCCACCACGGTGTTCACCAGCAGCATGGTCACGGTCATCGGCCCGACCCCCCCGGGCACCGGGCTGATCGCCGCAGCCAGCGGGTCCACCTCCTCCTGACGCACGTCTCCGCAGAGGCCGGTTTCGGTGCGATGAATGCCCACATCCACCACCACCGCGCCGGCCTTCACATGAGCGGCGCCGATCAGCCGCGGCCGGCCTGCCGCAACGACCAGCACATCCGCACTGCGGGTGAGTGAGGCCAGGTCGGCGGTACGGGAATGGGCCACGCTCACCGTGGCATCAGCCGCCTGCAGCATCAGGGCCATCGGCTGGCCCACCAGGATGCTGCGGCCCACCACCACGGCACGCCGACCGCTGAGCTCCACGCCGTGGCGAGCCAGCAGGGCCATCACACCGGCGGGGGTGCAGCTGCGGGGGCCAGGCTCCCCCTTGAGCAGCCGGCCGAGGTTGAGGGTGTGCAGGCCATCGGCATCCTTGTCAGGATCAATTGCCGCCAGCAGCGGCCCCTCCTCGAGACCCGCGGGAAGGGGCAACTGCAGCAGGATGCCATCGCAGGCGGGGTCGGCATTGAGGTCTCGGATCGCCGCCAGCACCGCCGCCGGCGACGTTTCGGCGGGCAGATGGCTACCCAGGCTGGTGATGCCGACCCGGGCACAGGCTTTTTCCTTGTTCGCCACGTAGACGCCGCTGGCCGGGTCGTCACCCACCCGCAGCACCGCCAGGCCGGGGGCGCGACCGACAGTAGGTAGACGGGCGGCGATGCACGACCGCAGGCGCGCTTCCAGCTCCGCAGCGAGCTGCTTGCCGTCGAGGCGGATGGCCATGGGGGGAACGGGACTGGCTCCAGCTTGCACCGGCCCGTTCCAGCTAGGTTGCCTGCATGCGTCGGCAGTGGCTGCGGAACCGGTGGCGTCAGCTGCTGCGGGCGGAACAGCCCCGGCAGTCCCTGGCCTGGTGGCGCGGGCAGGACACGGCCTCGGTTCTCCTGGTGTGCGCCCTGGTGGCGCTGCTGGCCAGCTGGCCCTGGCTGGTTGAACCCAACCTGCGCCCCGGCATGGTTGCACCATTCACCCTGCGCGCCCCCCGCAGCGCCACGGTGGTGGACAGCACGGCCCTGGAGCAGCGGCGTCAGCAGATGCTGCCGCGCACCACGGTGCAGGTGGTGGATGAAAACGCCAACCGGGACCTGCGCCAGCGCCTCGACGACAGCATCCAGGGGATCGAAGCCCAGTCCGACAGTCGCGACGGCCTGTTGAAACCGGTGCGACTGAGCGAAGCGGAACGCACCTGGCTGATGGAGCTCACCCCCCTGCAGCGCACCGCCTGGGAACGGGAGATCCGCCAGGCCCAGCTGCGCATGCTCAGCCAGGGCCTGGCCCCCGGCGTGGCGGAAGGGCAGCTGCTGCAGGCCGCCACTCTGCAGCTGGAGCAGCAGGCCGAACCCGGCCGGGGCCTGGGCGCCCGGCTGCTGGTGCACGCCCTGCAGGGCCAGTCGAATCTGCGCAGTGATCCGGCCCTGAGCCAGCGGCGCATCGAGGCGCTGATCAGCCAGGCCGGGATCCCGACCATTGCGGTGAAACAAGGCGATCTGGTGGTGCAGCAGGGGGAACGGATCAGCCCTCAGGCCTTCGACGTTCTCGACTTCTTTGGGGTGGTCAACCGTCGCCCCCGCCCCCTGGCCTGGCTGGGGCACTTTCTGGAATCCCTGGCGGTGTGCGCCGCGATGCTGCTGCTGCTGCGGCGCTGGCGGCCAAGCCTGGAACCGCGGCAGGCCCTGCTCGCCCTGGCCGCCCTGCTGGCCGTGCAGGGGGTGACCCTGTGGCTCGGCCCCCTCGCCAGCCCGATCCTGCTGCTGGTGCCGCCCACCCTGCTGCTGGCTGAGGGCCTCGGCGCCAGCTGCGGCCTGGCCTGGCTGGCCGCCGCCTCCCTGCTGTGGCCGGTGGCGAGCACCGCCGGCGCCGACCTGCGACTGCTTGTGGCGGCTGGCACGGGAGCGGTGGCGGCGATGGCCGCTGGTCGCCAGCGCAACCGCGCCGGCCTGCTGCAGCTGGCGGTGCTGCTGCCGGCAGGGGCGGTGCTCAGCCAATGGCTGCTGTTGCAGGGCCGAGGCCTGCCGGGCCAGATCGATCTGCTCAGCGAAGGGTTGATGCTTGCGGGCCTGCTGATGCTCGGCCTGCTGCTGGCACCGTTGGTCGAGACCTTCTTCGGCCTGCTGACTCGGGCCCGGCTGCTGGAACTCGCCGACCTGGAGCGGCCGCTGCTGCGGCGGCTGTCGTGCGAGGCCCCCGGCACCTTCGAACACACCTTGATGATCGCCGGCCTGGCGGAGGAAGGGGCCCGCAGCATCGGCGCCGATGTCGACCTGGTGCGCACCGGCGCGCTCTATCACGATGTGGGCAAGCTGCACGGCCCGCAGTGGTTCATCGAAAATCAGGAGGGTGGCGCCAACCCCCATGACGACCTCGACAATCCCCATGCCAGCGCCGCCATCCTGCAGGCCCACGTCGACGAGGGCCTGAAACTGGCGCGCCGCTATCGCCTGCCACGGCCGCTGGCCGATTTCATTCCCGAGCACCAGGGCACCCTGAAGATGGGCTACTTCCTGCACCAGGCGCGCGAACGGGATCCAGCGGTGCCGGAGGAGCGGTTCCGCTATCGCGGCCCCATTCCGCGCAGTCCGGAAACGGCGATTCTGATGCTGGCCGATGGCTGTGAGGCGGCCCTGCGCTCCCTGCCGCCGGGCACCAGCGAGCAGGAAGCCACCGAGATGGTGCGGCGCATCCTGGAGGCGCGTCGCCGCGATGGCCAGCTGACCGGCAGCGGCCTCGGTCGCGCCGAGCTGGAACAGCTGATCCGTGCCTTTGTGCGGGTGTGGAAGCGGATGCGCCACCGAAGGATCCCCTACCCGATCCCGGCGCGCAAGGCGTTCAGCGCCTGAGCGCCATCGCCAGGCCCCCTGCATCGGGCCGCCCACGCCTGAGAGGATGGGCGCTGGCCGCTTGATCGCCGTGCCCCTCAGTTTCCAGGAGCTGCAGGCCCAGCTCCAACCCGAGTGGTCGCAGGCGCCGCGGGCCCAGGGACCCGATGTGGATGTGCTGCTGGTGCCCTCGCTGTCGATGGACCGGAACCAGATGGAGCTGGTCACCGGTGCCCATCACTACGAGGAGCGCCAGCTGTTCGCGTTGATGCGCCTGCGCGATCCGGGCGTGCGCATGGTGTATGCCTCCAGCAAACCCCTGGCGGAGCTGGTGGTGGACGCGGTGCTGGAACTGCTGCCGGGGGTGCCCACCTCCCATGCCCGCCGCCGCCTGCATCTGTTCGATACCGACGACGCCTCCAGCCGACCGCTCACCGCCAAACTGCTGGAGAGGCCTGCCCTGCTGGCGCGCATCGCCGAACTGCTGCGACCAGGCCGCAGTTTCATCAGCTGCTTCGTGGTGAGCGATCTGGAACGCCAGCTCTCGGAGCAGCTGCAGGTGCCGCTGCTCGGTTGCGATCCGGCCTTGAGCCACTGGGGCAGCAAGGCGGGCAGCCGGGAGCTGTTCGCCCGGTGCGGCGTGCCGCATCCCCCCGGCAGCCCGCTGGTGCACAGCCTCGATGCACTGACGGAGGCCGCCGCCGCCCTGTGGGAAGACCATCCCCAGCTGGAGCAGCTGGTGGTGAAGCTGAACGAGGGCTTCAGCGGCGAAGGCAATGCGCCGCTGCCGCTGAAGCCGCTGGAGCTGGCGACCCGCTCAGCCGCTGAGCGCCGGCGCCTGCTGCGTCAGGCCATCGAAACCCTGCCGATGCCGGCGCAGCGCTGGCGGGAGCTGGTGACTGCCCAGGGGGCGCTGGTGGAAGCCTGGCTGACGGGAGGCGAAGAGCTGCGCTCCCCGAGCGTGCAGGGCACGATCCACCCAGGGCAGGGCGGCTGCACCGGTGCGGTGGAGGTGCTCTCCAGCCATGAGCAGGTGCTGGGCGGCCCCAGCGGCCAGACCTATCTGGGCTGTCGGTTTCCGGCTGCCGATCCCTATCGGCAGGAGCTGCTCCGCCACGGCCAGGCGGTGGGAGAGGCCCTGGCCGAGGCCGGAGCGCTGGAACGCTACGCGGTGGATTTCATCGCCCGCCGCTTCGGCGACCGCTGGGATCTGCAGGCGATCGAGGTGAACCTGCGCCAGGGGGGCACCACCCACCCGTTCATGGCCCTGGAGGCGATCACCGGCGGCAGCTGCGACCCCGTCAGCGGCACCTACCACGCGCCCACCGGCACCACGCTCGCCTACCGGGCCACCGACAACCTCCAGCACCCCGATCTGCAGGGGTTGTTGCCGCTGGATCTGATCGACATCGTTGCCGAAGCGGGTCTGCATTTCGATCCCGCCCAGTTGCGCGGCAGCGTGTTCCATCTGCTGGGGTGCCTGTCGGAGTTCGGCAAACTGGGCATGACCTGCATCGGCCGCAGCCCTGCCGAAGCGGAAGCGGTGTACGCCGCCACCGAGGCCCAGCTGCGCAAGGGTGCCGCCGCGCTCAGGGCGCGCTGCTGAGCCAGCGGCGCTGATGCCAGCGCCAGGCGTCGGCCAGCACAGTGGGCAGATCGGAGCGCTGGGGCCGCCAGCCCAGCTCCCGCTGGGCCAGGGCGGGGTCGGCGACCAGTTCGGCTGGATCGCCCGCACGCCTGGGTGCATCGGTCACCCGCAGATCCAGGCCGGTCACCTGCCGGGCGGCATCAATCACCTGCTGCACCGAAAAGCCGCTGCCGGTACCGAGGTTGTAAGTGAACTGCCCAGCCGTGGTGAGCAGTCGTTCCAATCCCAGCACGTGGGCGCTGGCCAGATCGCTCACATGGATGTAGTCGCGGATGCAGGTGCCATCCGGCGTGGGGTAGTCGCGGCCGTACACCTGTATGCCGTCGCGTCGCCCAGCCAGGGCCTCCAGCACCAGGGGGATCAGGTGGGTTTCAGGGCTGTGATCCTCGCCCAGGTCACCGGCCGGATCCGCACCGGCCGCATTGAAGTAGCGAAAGATCCCGCTGGGTTGGCCATAGGCGGCACCGAAATCGGCCAGCAGCTGCTCCACCATCCACTTGCTGCGGCCGTAGGGATTGATCGGCTGCTGGGGGGTGGTTTCGCGGATCGGCAGGTGTTCAGGGGCCGGGATGCCATAGGTGGCACAGGTGGAGCTGAACACTAATGGCACGGCGCTGCCGCGGCGCTGACCCTCCTCCCGCAGAGCCTCCAGCAGCACCAGCGTGTCGCCGAGGTTGTTGCGGTAGTAGCGGGCCGGATCGCTCACGCTCTCGCCCACGTAGGCGTAGGCGGCGAAGTGGAGCACCGCCCGCACCGGCCCTGCTGGCAGCTGGGCGTGCCCACCGCCCA
>CAMDLO010000002.1 GCA_945901765.1 Cyanobium sp. NIES-981
ACGGGCTTCGGTTGAATCCGTCGACCGACCCAGGCTGCCAGCACGGCGCTCAGCAGGATGCCGAACAGCCACTGCTGGTCGCCGGCCAGGCGGAGGGCGAACACGGTCGTCATCAGGGGCAGCTGGGTGGCGCCTGCCAGGCCTGCAGCCATCCCCAGGGCAACTCCCAGTTGGGCGTCCCCACCCAGCAGGGAGAGTGCCCCTCCGCCGAAGACAGCCCCGATGGTGAAGGCCGGGTCGATCAGGCCCCCCGGCACGCCTGCAGCCAGGGCCAGCACCGGGGCCACCAGCCGGCTCACCAGCAACACCAGCCAGTTGAGCAGGCTGCCTGGATCACCAGGCCGGGGCAGTACCCCTTGCGCATGCAGCAGGTGGCGCATCAGCGCCTCTCCATCGCCGCCACTCCATCCGCCGGTGACCAAAGCAAGCCCTGCCAGGCCAGCCCCAAGGGCCAGACCCAGTGTCCATGGTTGGTGCTGGAGTCTGTCCCTCAGCCCCCGCCCGGTTGCCAGCAGGCTGCGGGCGAACAGTCCGCCCAGCCAGCCACCGCCCACACCCAGGGGAATGGCCCAGAGCAGCTGCTGCCATTCCGGGGTGTCGGTGGGCACGATGCCCAGGGGGAAGAGGGGGATACCGGCCAGGTTGCTGACCAGAGCCGCACCCGAGCACACCACCAGCGCAGGCCAGATCAGGGCCGTTGCGATGCTGCCGGTGAGCTCTTCGATCACGAACAGGGTTCCCATCAGCGGGCTGTTGAACCCTCCGGCCAGGCCGGCCCCGGCACCCACCGCAATCAGCAACTGAGGGTTGATCGGACCGATCAGTCCCGGTGCCCAACGCCGCAGGGCCTGGGCCACGGCGGCGCCCACGTGCACCACCGGACCCTCCCGGCCAAGCGGCATCAGCGCCAGGCTTGCCGCCGTCCAGAGGCTGAGCCGGGCCACCGTGGGCCGCAGCCCCAGCAGCCGATCCGCCCGGGCCGGCTGCTCGAGGCTGGCCATGGTCTGGGGGATTCCCGATCCGGCCCCGCTGGCCAGCCGTCCACCCTGCAGAACCAGCAGCAGGGGCATCACCAGCACCGGTGCCACCGCAAGGGCCAGGGTGGCGAGGTGCCAGGGATCGCCCGATGGTCCCGGAAGCCTGGCCAGCAGAGCCTCCTGCCAGCCATCGACCAGATTCAGGGGCCAGCAGGCCAGCCCCACCAGCAGGCCGAGCAGGACCAGGCGCGTCCCCCTCAGCAGGTCGTCGCTTCGCAGAGGCCAGGGAGAACGGGGCATCAGGCAGCCATGCCGAGGGCCATGGCGGCATCCTGAAGCAATGCACGCAGGTAGGGGTGCTCGGGGGCGCTGTCACTGCAGAGTTCCTCTCCGGCGGCATTCCGCACCACCAACCCCTCTCCCTGGCGGCGGCACCAGTAGAGGCGCTGGCACCGTTCCAGGACCACCTCCTCACCGGGGTGGGCCCGCAGCCCCACCAGCTCCAGTTGGATCCGCTGCTCGCCTTGCCAGAACTCCCGCTGCAGCCGGAAGGCCACATCCACCCGGGCCGGGATCTGTTCGGCCTCCCCTGGCCAGCGCCAGCCGATCGCGCGGCGGCGGCTCCCTTCCTGCTCCAGCTCCAGTTGCAGGTGCCCGCCGCGCAGTCGCTTGCGGCTCACCACCCGGCAGCCGGAACTCCAGTACACAGGCTGCGGCTGGCCGATGCCGAAGGGCGCGAGCCGCTGCTGTTGATCCAGAAACGCGGCGCTGATGGCCTGCAGGTTCAGCAGTGCTTCTGGCTCCACCGGTTGTCCATCACCCCGCCGTGCCAGCCAGGCGCGGGCCTGGTCCTCCAGGCGTTCCTGCAGGGCTGCCAGCAGCTCGGCCCGCACGCTGAAGCCTCCGGCGGCGGGATGGCCGCCGAAGCGCTCCAGCAGATCGGCGCAGGTGCTCAGGGCCTGATCCACCGCGAACCCCCGCGGCGCCCGCACCGAGGCGCGCAGCCTGCCGCCCCCTTCTCCGGCCAACAGGGCGCAGGGTCGGCCCAGCCGTTCCACCAGCCGGGCCGCCACGATGCCGATCACCCCGTGGTGCCAGTGGTTCTGTGCCAGCAGCAGGAAGGCAGGCAACCGCTCCCCATCGGCCTCCAGCAAGGCCAGGGCCTCGGCCTCGATCGCCTCGCACAGCTCCCGTCGCTGCCGATTGAGGGCGTCGCAGCTGCGGGCCAGCTCCAGCGCTCGGGCTTCGTCGTCGGTGGTGAGCAGCTCCACCACCAGGGCCGGATCCCCCAGCCGACCCACCGCATTGATCCGCGGAGCGATCTGGAAGCCGATGGTCTGGGCGTCGAGGCTGGAGCCATCCACACCCGCCAGGCGTTGCAGGGCCTGCAGGCCGGCCAGATCGCTGCTCGCCAGCTGGGGCAGCCCATCCATCAGCCAACGTCGGTTCACCCCCTGCAGGGGGGCCATGTCGGCGATGGTGCCGATGCAGAACAGATCGCGGGCCCTGCCCATGGCGGCCTGATCCCCGAACCGCTCCGCCAGGGCCGCCGCCAGCACGTAGGCCAGCCCCACGCCGGCCAGTCCCCGATAGGGCGACTGCTCGGGTGTGCACTGCGGATGAAGGAGGGCGTGATGGGGCGGCAGCTGCTCCGGCAGGGTGTGGTGGTCGGTGATGATCACCTCCACTGCCAGCTCGGCCGCCCGCACCAGCGCTGCGGTGGCGGAGACCCCGTTGTCGACGGTCACCAACAGCGCCACGTCGGCGGCGGCCAGTCGTTCCACCATCGCCGGATTGAGGCCATAGCCCTCCTCCAGTCGGCTGGGGATCGCCGCCTCCGGTCTGGCCCCCAGTCGCCCCAGCACCCCCATCAGCAGGGCGGTGCTGGTCATGCCGTCGGCGTCGTAGTCGCCGCACACCGCCACGCGTTCCCCCCGCTGGCAGGCCAGCTCAAGGCGATCGACGGCCTGTTGCAGCTGCGGGAAATGGTTGTGCGCTGCTGGAGCGTCCGGCGGATCCAGCAGGGCTGCCACCGCGGCGGCCGTGCTGTGGCCGCGGCGCGCCAGCAGGGCCAGCAGGGGCTCGGGCAGCGGCTCCATCGTCGCCGGGTTGAGGCGGCTCAGGGCTGCGGATGCCCCAAGGGCCCCCAGCGGTGCCGGCAGCTGCCAGCGCTGGGCGTCGAGGGCGGGGAGCAAGGGCGGCCGGCAGAGCGTCCCATTCTGGAGGGCACGACCCCGGCCCGGCCTAGCCTGAGCCGGATCTGCCGGAGGGCGGTTGTCATGGCCCTGGAAGCTCTGCTCTGGGATGTGGACGGCACCCTGGCAGAGACCGAGCGCGACGGTCATCGGCGGGCGTTCAACCGCGCCTTTGCCGAAGCTTCCATCCCGATCCACTGGGATGCGGCCACCTATGCCGACTGGCTTGCGATCAGTGGCGGGGCCGAACGGATTCGGGCGGCGCTGCTGGCCCTGGACGGGGTGGATCCGCCGCCGGAACAGGTCAGCCGGCTGCATCGGCGCAAGCAGTTGCATTACAGCGAACTGGTGGCCAGTGGCGTTCTGCAGCTGCGTTCCGGGGTGAACAGCCTGCTGGTGCAGGCCCGGGCCGCTGGCCTGCGCCAGGTGATCGTCACCACCAGCGGCCGCCGGGCCGTCGGCGCCCTGCTGGAGCAGTTGCTGCCTGCCGGCGAGCCTCTGTTTGCCTTCTGGGTGTGTGGTGAGGATGTGACCCGCAAGAAACCGCACCCCGAGGCCTACAGCCTCGCCGCCGAACGGCTGGACCTGCCGCCAGCGCGGATGCTGGCCATTGAGGATTCGGTTGCGGGTCTGGAGGCGGCCCGTGCCGCCGGGGTGCCCTGCCTGATCAGCCGCAGCCACTACGGCGGACTGGAACCCCTGGAGCGGTTCAGCGCCGCCCGCGCCGTGCTCTCCGGATTTGGGCCTGCTGCCCAGGTGCTGGCCGGACCGGCTTGCCCGGCGGGGCCGGTCACGCTCTCCTATCTGCAGGCGCTGCTGTGAGGGCTTTGCTGTGAAGACTGTGCTGTGAAGACTGGGCCGTGACACCTTCGCCATCATCCCGTTCCCCGGGCGCTCGTCCCCAGAACACCCGCTTCCAGCGGCTCTCCGCCAGCCTCGGCGAAGGGCTGCTCGGTCAGCTGGGCGGGGGCTGGCGCCATCGCAGCGCGGTGCTGATCGCCCTGCTTGCGGGCTTCTACATCGGCGGCAATCTCACCTCCTATGTGCTGCCGCTTTTTCCCGGCGGCAGACCCGCCCTGGTGCTGGTGCTGGTGCTGGGTCTGGAGCTGGTGGTGCGGTTGCGCGGCCGGCTGGTGAGCGGATCGCCCGGCCTGGGCTGGCGCCTCGCCGACAACCTGCGCATCGGCATGGTGTATTCGGTGGTCCTTGAGGCCTACAAGCTGGGCACCTGATGGGGGTTGATGCATCGGCCCGGGATCCGCTGCTGGCCCCAGCGCCTTTCCAGGCGGCAAGCCGGTTGCTGCGTCATTGCGGTGTGGCCGATCCCGCGGCCTGGACCACCACCTGTCGCTCACGCCTGGCTGCTGCGGGGCCTCTGGCCGCCCCGCTCGATCCCGAGCTGCTGCATTGGTTTGCCCTGCCGCTGCTGGAGCGGCTGCGCTGCCTGGTGGCCGCGGGCCGTCGTCCGGTGCTGGCCCTCAATGCCCCTGTGGGATCCGGCAAGACCAGTCTCTGTCAGGTGGTGGCCCAGTTGGCAGCTGCATCGCAGCTGCGACTGGCGGTGGCCTCCATCGATGATTTCTACCTGCCCTGGGCAGCGCGATCCGCCGCGATGAGCGGCAATCCCTTCGGCGTGTCCCGGGTGCCGCCCGGCAGTCACGATCCAGCGCTGCTCTGTGCGGTGCTGGATGACTGGCGTTCGGGAGATGGCCTGCGGCTGCCCCGTTTCGACAAGACACGGCGCGGTGGCCAAGGGGACCGTTGCGACGCCGGTTGGCAGGAGGCTGATGCGCTGTTGCTGGAGGGGTGGCTGGTGGGCTGTCGCCCGCTCGGCCCTGCGCTGGCCGGCCTGATGGCTGAGCCGAGCCCCCTGGGGCTCGATCGGGATTCCGGGGGCTCCCCGGCCCTGACCGAGGTGGAAACCGGCTGTCTGCCGCGATGGGATCGGGCGCTGCAGGCCTATCAACCGGCCTGGGCCCGGCTGGATGAACTCTGGCTGATGCGGCCTCTGGACTGGAGTCTGCCCCGCCGCTGGCGTTTCCAGGCGGAAGCCCGTCAGCGGCGCATCCGGGGTGCAGCCTTGCCGGCCGAAGCGCTGGATCGCCTGGTGCGAGCCAGCCTCTGCAGCCTGCCGCCCCAGCTGTATCAGGACCCTCTGGTCGCTTCGCTTCAGCAGCCATTGCCCTCACCGTGGCCACAGCCTTCGGTTCTGCCCTCAACTGCCCTGGCTCCGGATCAGCAGCCGGATCAGCAGCCCGTTGTGCTGGCCGCGGCCTGGTTGGACGGGCGAAGACGGCTGCAGAGGCTGGCGGTGCGCGAGTGAGCCCGGAACGACGATGGCTTGAACGACTGGCGGTCAGTCACACCTGTTCACAGCCATGGTGTGCCACAGCCATGGTTGATCTCAGCCATGGTTGATCACAGCCATGGTGAGACCACCGGCTGAGCGGGCCTGGCTCGTGCCGAACTTCTGCAGGGCTCCAGGGAGTCAGCCAGAGGCAAGACACTCCGGACGTCAGATCGACGGCCCTCCCTGCCCCAGCGCTCCCGTTTAAGGCTTTCCTATGGCTTTGCCGTTGATGGCCCTGCCATCACCAGAGCTTCGAGCGCTGGATCTGTCATGAGCACTGGAGCTCACATCACCAAAACAGTGTGAGCCACCGAGATCGGATCGGCGGGTCCAGTCACAAGGATGAAGGTCCTACACGCCGTCTAACCCGTGTCGCCACGGGAGATCGGCCAACGGGGCCGCCAACCAACTTCAGGACTCCTCGGACTCCTCAGATTCGCTGATCGGATACACAAATCCCTGGGCCCGGCCGCTCAGCACGGATTTGCCCAGGGACATGGCCCGCTGAGCCGCAGCCCCGGCCTTGGCTTTCCAGTGGGCATGACGCTGATTGCGCTTGCCTTTGGAGGTTTTCTTCTTGGGAACAGCCATCCCCGACTCACAGCCAAACAACAATCTTCTCTGGCCGACTGTCCTTTCGTCAAATCGCTAAGCTCCAGGCAACGACGCAGGCCTGTGAGCACCAGCCCTTCCCCGGCCCCTGCTCCCGTTCCGGCAGGCCGATCCCAGGAGCGTTCAGCGCCCACGCTGGGTGATCTGCTGACGGGCAGGGACATCCCAGCACCGAGCTACAGCCAGTTGCTGCGGGACATCGGCGCTGGCCGGGTCAAGGAGCTCGAGCTTTCGCCGCAGCAACGGGAGGTGCGCGTCCAGTTCAAGGACGGACGCACTGCCCGCGTGCCGGTGTTCACCAACGAGCAGCAGGTGCTGCGCCGGGCCGAGAAAGCCGGCGTTCCCCTCAGCGTGCGCGACGACCGCGCCGAGGCGGCCAGCGCCGCCCTCGTGTCGAACGGGCTGCTGGTGCTGCTGTTGATCGCCGGTCTGGTGCTGCTGCTGCGTCGATCAGCCCAGGTGGCCAGCCGCACCCTGGGCTTCGGCAGCAGCAAGCCCAGGCTCCAGGCCGAGGGAAGCGTGCCCGTGCGCTTCGAGGATGTGGCCGGGATCGGCGAGGCCAAGGAGGAGCTCCAGGAGGTGGTCACCTTCCTGCGTTCCCCCGATCAATACACCGCCGTTGGCGCAAGGATTCCCAAGGGGGTGCTGCTGGTGGGGCCGCCAGGCACCGGCAAGACCCTGCTGGCCCGTGCCATTGCCGGCGAGGCAGGCGTCCCTTTTTTCTCGATGGCCGCGTCCGAGTTCGTTGAGATGTTCGTGGGCGTCGGCGCCAGCCGGGTACGGGATCTGTTCCGCCAGGCCAAGGCCAAGGCACCCTGCATCATTTTCATCGACGAGATCGACGCGGTGGGGCGCCAGCGCGGTGCCGGCATCGGCGGCGGCAACGACGAGCGGGAGCAGACCCTCAACCAGCTGCTCACCGAGATGGATGGATTCGCCGACAACTCTGGGGTGATCCTGCTGGCGGCCACCAACCGTCCGGACGTGCTGGATGCCGCCTTGATGCGTCCCGGTCGATTCGACAGGCGCATCAGCGTGGATCTGCCCGACCGCCTTGGGCGCGAAGCGATCCTGGCCGTGCATGCGCGCAGTCGCCCCCTGGCGGACAGTGTCTCCCTCGCTGACTGGGCCTGTCGCACGCCAGGGTTTTCCGGTGCCGATCTGGCCAATCTGCTTAACGAGGCCGCCATACTCACGGCCCGTCGCCAGCAGAGCAGCATTGATGAATCGACGCTCAACGATGCGCTCGAGCGGATCACCATGGGTCTGGCTGTGGCGCCGCTGCAGGATTCCGCCAAAAAACGGCTGATCGCGTATCACGAGGTGGGCCATGCCCTGCTCACCACCCTGGTGCCCCACGCAGACCGGCTGGACAAGGTGACCCTGCTGCCCCGGGCCGGCGGAGTCGGCGGTTTCGCCCGCACCATGCCCGACGAGGAGGTGCTGGATTCGGGCCTGATCAGCAAGGCCTACCTGCGGGCGCGACTGGTGGTGGCCATGGGTGGCCGGGCCGCGGAACTGGTGGTCTTCGGAGCGGCTGAGGTCACCCAGGGCGCTGCCGGTGATCTGCAGCTTGTGGCCAGGATTGCCCGCGAGATGGTGACCCGCTACGGATTTTCCGATCTGGGACCTCAGGCTCTCGATGGGGACGGCAGCGAGGTGTTCCTCGGCCGCGACTGGCTGCGGGCCCAGCCCCACTACTCGGAGGACACCGGCCGGCGCATCGATGCCCAGGTGCGTCAACTGGCACGTCTGGCCCAAGATGAGGCCGTGGCCCTTCTGGCGCCGCGCCGGGCGCTGATGGACACACTGGTGGACCTGCTGATCGCCGAGGAGACCCTGGATGGTGAGCGCTTCCGTGGCCTGGTCAACGCTGATGACCAGGCCGCTCTCGGCTCAACCGGCCAGGTTGCCGCTGAAGCGGATGTCGAGACTGCGCAAGTGGGTGTGTAGGCCCGCGTCCTGAATCGGCAGCAGCCGGGCGTTACGCCCGCTCTCGTTCACATGGGCGTGCCAGTGGCCGGGAGGCGTCACGAAGGCGCCACCCGGTTCCCAGTCGATCCGTCGCGGGTTGCTGATCTGACCATCGGCGCCCAGTTCGGTGCCCACCAGGCTGAAGCAGCCAGGATCACAGTCGATGATCAGATCAAGGGCGACCGACTGATGGCGGTGTGGCGGCTGGATGGCACCGGCCGGCACCACACCGAACATGGCCCAGAGGGTGTGGCTGACGGTGCGGCTGGCGGGCAGGTCGGCGTTGGCGAGCAGCACGCTGAGGCGATTGCTGCGGGCCGCCGCCGGATCGTCCAGCAGGCTCTGCAGTTCGCTCTCCAGCAGTGCAGCCGGATAGTGGGTCGCTTCAAAAGCCGCCCGCTCCGGCCGCACGCCCAGATAACGCAACAGGGGGCCGTCGTGCACCCAGTAGAGAACGCTGGTGTGAGTGGCTTCCAGCAGGGGGGTGTCCTCGCCCCAGGGCAGCACGACCAGATCACCGCTGGCCCAGTTCAGCCTGCGGCCGTTCCAGCTCAGCTGACCGCTGCCTGCCATCACGTAGAACAGCGAGCTGGTGGCGCTGGTGTCGGCTTTCAATCCCTCGCCGGCCAGCACCCTCAGGAAATGGGCCGCCAGGGCCGGGCTGGTGGCCGGTCCCTCGCAGCCGAGCTGCTCGCTGAGGTCCAGCGGGATCACCCGCGTCGGTCCGCTGCCATGCAGCGCGGCAGACCAGCTGCGGTAGGGGATCGGCTCGGTGAGGCCGGCCCGCACCGGATTGGCGGCCTGTCGGTAGTCGAACAGCTGGGCCTTGTGCTGCCAGGAGCTGTCGGCGGCCTGATCATCCAGGCGGGGGCTGGAGGTGGAGGGGACCGGCGTCTGGGTCATGGTGGGGAGCTCCCGCGTTGAGCCTGAACGGATGGGCCAACCCTATTGAGCGGCAGCCTCGCCCTGGAGGTCTGCCTCAGCGGCTACGGCCTGGCCTGGCAGCCTGGGCCTCAGCCCCCGGCCACAGCAGGCACGATCGACACCTCGTCACCGTCACCGAGCACGGTGGTTTCGTTGTCGAGAAAGCGGATGTCCTCGCTGTTCACGTAGATGTTGAGGAAGCGCCGCAGCTTGCCGTTCTCATCGCAAAGCCGTGCCCGGATCCCCGGATAGCGCTCCTCGAGGGCATCCACCAGAGCGCTGACGCTGCCGGCTTCGATGGCCACGCTGGCGTCGTTGTTGGTGAACTTCTGAAGGGGGGTGGGAATCAGAACCTGAACGGCCATGGAACTCTCAAAAAGGTGAACGGTTGGCTCAGGGCGGGGACGTGCCCTGGGGGCATCAGCCCTGTTGGCTGGCCTGAGCCTGCTGCCAGGCCGCCGTGAAACTGTCGAGCTGGGCTTCGATCAGGTAGGGCTGGCCAATGGCGGAGGCAACGGCTTCTGTTGTTTTGAGGCCGTTACCGGTGATGTAGGCCACGGTGCGCTCCTCCGGGTTGATCTTGCCCTGCTCCACGAGCTTCTTGAGCACCGCGATCGTGGTGCCGCCGGCGGTTTCGGTGAACACCCCCTCGGTTTCGGCCAGGAGCTTGATGCCCTCGATGATCTCGGCATCGCTCACAGCGGCGATCGCGCCGCCGGTGGCTGTGGCGATGTCGATGGCGTAGGGGCCGTCGGCCGGATTGCCGATGGCGATCGACTTGGCGATTGTGTTGGGTTTCACCGGTGTGATGAAGTCACGCCCCTCGGCGAAGGCCTGGGCGATCGGGCTGCAGCCTTCGGCCTGAGCGCCGCTGAAGCGCACGCGCTTCTCATCGACGAGACCGCACTTGATGAATTCGTCGAAACCCTTGCGGATCTTGGTGAACAGGGAGCCGGAGGCCAGCGGCGCCACGATGTGATCGGGCAGCTCCCAGCCCAGCTGTTCAATCACCTCGTAGCCGAGGGTTTTGGAGCCCTCGGAGTAGTAAGGGCGCAGGTTGATGTTCACGAAGCCCCAGCCGTAGGTGTTGGCCACCTCTGAGCACAGCCGGTTCACCTGGTCGTAGTTGCCCTTCACCGCCATCAGGGTGGGGTTGTAGATGAGGGTGCCGAGCACCTTGCCCAGCTCCAGATCGCTGGGGATGAACACGCAGCACTCCAGCCCGGCATGGGCGGCGATGGCGGCGGTGGAGTTGGCCAGGTTGCCGGTGGAGGCGCAGCTCACCGTGCTGAAACCGAGTTCCCGGGCCCGGGTGAGGGCCACGCTCACGACGCGGTCCTTGAACGAGAGGGTCGGCATGTTGACGCCGTCGTTCTTGATGTAGAGGCTCTTGAGGCCCAGGCGCCTGGCCAGGTTGCCCGCCTTGAGCAGGGGGGTGAAGCCGGTGCCCACATCGATCGGGTCCCCTTCGATCGGCAGAAATTCGCGGTAGCGCCAGATGGAGGCGGGGCCGGCCTCGATCGTGGCTCGGCTGACGCGGCTTTTGATCGCCTCGTAGTCGTAGACCACCTCCAGCGGCCCGAAGCACACGTCTTCGCAGACGTGCCGCGCCCCGGAGGCGTAGGGATGGCCGCACTCCTTGCAGCGAAGCCCCGTGAAGGTGGTGCGCGACAGGGTTGCGGTCACGGTGAGGGTCCAGGAGTGAGCTGAAAGCTAACAGCGGCAACCGGGTCCCCCCAAAAAGCCCGACCTGAAACATCTGTTTAGTGGATTCTGGTCGAGGGAGCCGCCGCTGCCTAGCCTCAACCCAGCCCTTGATGCCGATCGCGGTGCGGTGCGTTCTCTGGGTGCGTTCGCGGGGAACCGTCGCTGGGGGCGCTGGCCGGTGACGGTTCGGATCGCCAGGCCCCGAGGCCTGTTGCTGGGGCTGGTCATTGTTCTGGGTGTTGCTCTGACCCTGCTCGTCGGCGCGGCGCGGCTGTGGATGGAGTGGCAGTGGTTCAGCCAGTTCGGCTGGGGACTGGTGCTGCTGCGGCGCCTGGCTCTGCAGCTGGCGCTGGCGGCGCTGGGCCTGCTCCTCGGCTTCGCTCTGCAGCGGTTGCTGGGTCGGTTCTGGGCTCTGGGGAGGGCCCGGACCCCTGCCGCGGCCCGGCGTGCCGCCCTCGCGCCGCTGCCCTATGCCGCAACCCTGCTGACGGTGCTGGTCTGTCAGCTGATTGCGCTGCTGCTGCTGCTGCGCCTGGCCCAGCGCCTGACCGTCAATGCCTTCGATCCCCACCGCCTGCATGGTCTGGTGGCGCTGTTCGAAGGCGCCCCTGGTGGCCTCCAGCCGTTGTTGCTCGTTGGGCTGGTGCCGTTGCTGGCCTGGCTGCTGTGGCGTCCCCGCCAGGCCGCACGGGTGGTGGCCGCGCTCGGCTCCGCAGCCGGGGCGGTGGTGCTGGCGCGCGGCTGGGGCATCTGGAGCCTGGCTGCCCTCACCCCGGCCAGTGGTGCCGCTGAGCCACTGCTGGGAGCGGACGTGAGCTTCACGTTGGCCCGTTTCCCTGCCCTTGCCCTGCTGCTGACGCTGTTCATCGCCTTGCTGGTGGTGCATCTGGGTGCCGCCCTCTGGGGGCAGCTGGCCCAGCCGCCCCAGCTCAGCGATGGCCGCTTTGCCGGCTTCACGGTGGCTCAGCTCCAGCTGCTGCGCTGGCCGCTGGCGGGGTTCGCCCTGCTGGCAGCCGCTGGGTTCTGGCTGGCGCGTCACCAGTTGCTGCTCAGCACGGCGGGCAGCGTGCCGGGAGCCGGCTGGGTGGATGTGCATCTGGCCCTGCCCCTGCGCAGCCTGGCGGCGGTGCTGGCCCTGGCTGCTGCCGTGCTGGTGATCTTCACCCGCTGGCGCCCTGTCGCTTCGGTGGCCGCCCTCGCCGTGCTGGTGCCGCTGCTGGAGACTGTGCTGCTGCCGCTGGTGCAGCTGCTGGTGGTCACGCCCCGCGAGCTGGAGCGGGAATCGCCTTACCTGCGCCGCTCGATCGACGCGACCCGGGCTGCGTTTCAGCTCGATCGGATCCGCACCCGCAACGTCAATCCGCGCCCCCGGCTCACCCGCGAGGATCTGGCGCAGAGCGAGGCGACGATCCGCAACATCCGCCTCTGGGATTCCAGACCCCTGCTGGCCACCAACCGCCAGCTGCAGCAGCTGCGGGTCTTTTACCGGTTCTCCGAGCCCACGGTCGATCGCTACGGCATCGGCCAGGTGGCGCGCACCGGCAAACAGCAGGTGATCATCACCGCGCGGGAGATGGACAGCTCCGGTCTGCAACCCTCCGCCCGCACCTGGCTGAACCGCCATCTCGTCTTCACCCACGGCCAGGGTTTCACCGTGTCGCCGGTCAACACGAGCGGCCCCGATGGTCTGCCCGAATACTTCATCAGTGACCTAGGGCCCAAAAGCCGGGTGAGCGGCAGCCCCCAGCTGGGTATCACCCGGGAGCAGGTGAAGGCTGCCATTCCGATCGGTCGTCCCTCCCTCTACTTCGGCTCGATCGCTGCCCCTTACGCCCTGGCCCCCACGGAGGTGTGGGAGTTCGACTACCCCCAGGGCGACATGAACTTCTACAGCCGCTACAACGGCCAGGCGGGAGTGCCATTGCGCCATCCCCTGGCTCGCCTCGCTGCCGCGATCTATCTGGCCGAACCGCGGTTGCTGGTGGCCGGTGCACTCACCCCCCAGACCCGCCTGCTGCTGCGTCGCGAGGTGCGGGAACGGGTCAAACGGCTGGTGCCGTTCGTTCGCTTTGAGGCCGATCCCTATCTGGTCTCGGTGCGCCTCCAGCACCAGACAGGTCCTTTCCGCCCTGGCCAGCACCAGTTCTGGATCGTCGATGGCTTCACCGTCAGCCGCTCCTATCCCTACAGC
Organism: Cyanobium sp. NIES-981; assembly: GCA_945901765.1. GTDB lineage: Bacteria > Cyanobacteriota > Cyanobacteriia > PCC-6307 > Cyanobiaceae > NIES-981. The sequence continues at coordinate 12,931 of CAMDLO010000002.1, forward strand.
GCCCCGTTGCCGGGCCGCTCCGATCTGCGTTACCTGCGCAACTCCGTCAAGGCGGTGGTGGATGCCTACGACGGCCGTGTCGCGCTCTACGTGGCTGAACCGGATGACCCCCTGATCGCATCCTGGCGGCGCCTGTTTCCGGAACTGTTCCAGCCGATCAGCGCCATGCCCGCTCCCCTGCAGGCCCACATCCGCTACCCCATGCCCCTGTTCCAGCTGCAGACCACCCAGCTGCTGCGGTATCACGTCACCGAGCCAGGGGTGTTCTACAGCGGAGATGACGTCTGGCAGATCCCCAAGGAGATCTACGGTTCCGAGCTGGTGCCGATGCAGCCCTATCACGTCAGTGCCCAGCTGGCACCTGATCTCCCTCCGGAATTTCTGCTGCTGCAGCCCCTCACCCCCCTGGCCCGTCCCAATCTGGTGGCCTGGCTGGCGGCCCGCAGCGACGCACCGCACTACGGCCAGCTCGAGCTGTTGCGCTTCCCCAGTCAGACCCCGATCCTCGGGCCCGAGCAGATCACGGCGCTGATCAACCAGAACCCTCGCATCAGCCAGCAGTTCGGGCTCTGGAACCGCTCGGGTGCCGAAGTGATCCAGGGCAATCTGCTGGTCGTGCCGGTGGGCCGTGCCCTGCTGTACGTCGAGCCCGTGTATCTCAAAGCCCGTCAGGGTGGACTGCCCACCCTGATCCGGGTGGTGGTGAGCGATGGCACCCGGATTGCCATGGAACCGACCCTGGATCAGGCGATTGAGGCCCTGCTGGATTCAGGACGGTCCCAACCGAGCAGTGCGGAGCTTCCTGAGCTGGCAGAGGTCGGGCCGGCTCGCCCCCTCAGTCCGTCTGCCCCCTGAAGCCTGCGTCGGTTGGGGCCCGGCGCGGCTCAACGGTGGAATCACAGTCCCCGCAACCACTAAAAAAGGAGGGGCCTGCAGCCCCTCCAGATGGTGTGCCGGATCGGAGTGGAACCCAATCAGGCTGATGGTGTGAGCGAGGTTCAGGCAGCGACGGCGGTCTTGGGGTCGAGTTCGCCCTTGGCGTAGAGACCGGCGTAGTAGTTGATGTCGCGCTGCTTGATCTTGCTGGCATTGCCGGCGCACCAGAACTGCTGGTAGCGATCCAGGCACACCTGCTTCATGTAGGCCCGGGCGGGCTTGTTGAAGTGGCGGGGATCGAAGTTGGCAGGATCCTTGGCGGCGGCCTCCCGCACAGCGGCGGTGAAGGCCAGGCGGTTGTCGGTGTCGATGTTCACCTTGCGCACGCCGTTGCGGATGCCTTCCTGGATCTCTTCCACGGGCACGCCGTAGGTCTCAGGGATGGCACCGCCGTACTTGTTGATCATGTCCAGCCATTCCTGGGGCACCGAGGAGGAGCCGTGCATCACCAGGTGGGTGTTGGGGATGGCCTTGTGGATCTCGGCGATGCGGCTGATGGCCAGCACTTCACCGGTGGGCTTGCGGGTGAACTTGTAGGCGCCGTGGCTGGTGCCGATGGCGATGGCCAGGGCATCGACCTTGGTCTTGGCGACGAAGTCGGCGGCCTCGGCGGGATCGGTGAGCAGCTGGCTGTGGTCGAGCTTGCCCTCGAAACCATGGCCGTCCTCGGCCTCACCCATGCCGGTCTCCAGGGAACCCAGACAGCCCAGCTCGCCTTCCACGCTCACGCCGATGGCGTGGGCCACGTCCACCACCTCCTTGGTGACCGCCACGTTGTACTCGTAGCTGGCCGGGGTCTTGGCGTCGTCCATCAGCGAGCCATCCATCATCACCGAGGTGAAGCCGTTGGCGGCGGCACCGAAGCAGGTGGCGGGGCTGTTGCCGTGGTCCTGGTGCATCACCACCGGGATGTCGGGATAGGTCTCCACGGCCGCCAGGATCAGGTGCCGCAGGAAGTTCTCACCGGCGTACTGGCGGGCACCGCGGGAGGCCTGCAGGATCACCGGCGAGTCGGTCTCATGGGCCGCCTCCATGATCGACTGCACCTGCTCCAGGTTGTTCACGTTGAAGGCCGGGATGCCGTAGCCGTTCTCGGCGGCGTGATCAAGCAGCAGCCGAAGCGGGACGAGCGCCATGGGAAACCTCGGGAGACAGGATTGAGGATGGGCGGACTCTAGGGGATGTCCCCTCGGGGCCAGACCTGGCTTCCGTCGAGCAACTGATGCCGGCGCCCACCCTCGCCGCCGCCCAGCCCAACGCAGAGCTGAGCCCCATCCCGAGGGTCAGCTGCTCCGCCTGGCCAGGTCGCAGCAGCGCTGGCTGGCCACCCCCTCGGTCAGGCCCGGCACCATCGGCCGTTGCTCACGGATCGCCGCGCTCCACCAGCTGTGCAGCCGTTCCAGCGGTGCGATCCGCCCATCGGCCCAGGTTCGGGCGAAGGCCCAGCGTGGATCGGGCTCCAGCCGGCGCAACGGCTCGCCGCCCCGGGACAGCCAGAGATTGAAGCCATGCACGTAGTCCGTCTGATTGTCGGAGCCGAGCACCGCCGTGCCTTCCCGGCCGTAAATCTCCAGCCAGCATCCCCGCCCGCGGCGGGTCACCGATGCCAGGTTGATCTGGGCAGGAACCGCCTGACCATCGGCTCCCTCCAGTTCGAGCTGGAGCAGGGCGATGTCCTCGGCATCGACGGGGGCCTGTCTGCCGCTGCCATCGGCCAGCGGGCGTTCACGGATGGCTGTGCTCAGCTGGGCCTGGAGGGTGCGAGTGGGACCCACCAGCCAGTGCATCAGATCGAAGGCATGGGTGCCCAGCGCACCGATCACGCCACCTCCGGCTGCCGCATCGGAGTACCAGCTCCACGGCCTGGCGGGGTCGGCGCGGCTGCCCATCAGCCAGTCGAGCTTGACCAGCACCGGTTCACCCAGGACGCCCCCGGCCAGCAGCTCCTGCAGTTGCTGGAACAGGGGCACGGCCCGGTATTCGAAATCCACCGCCACGCTGAGGCCGCGCTGCAGGGCGAGACGCTGCAGTGCCTCCGCCGCATCAGCATTGAGGGTCACCGGTTTCTCCAGCAGCAGGTGCTTCCCTGCTTCCAGGGCACGTCGGGCCAGTTCGGCCCGTGGCGCCGGCGGCGTGGCGATCACCACGGCCTCGACCCTGGGATCGGCCAGGATCGCGTCGAAGTCGCTGCTGCCCGGGAGTCCTGTCTGCTGGCAGGCCGCTTCCAGGCGGTCGTGGCGTGGATGCCAGAGGGCGACTGGCACCGTGCCACTGCAGGCGTTCAGGGCAGGCAGGTGCACGGCCTGGCCGAAACCGAGCCCGGCGATGGCCACCCCGATGGGCCGATGGACCGACATGGTGCGGAAGGGGAACGCTTCAGCCAGCCTGCAGCAGCCCCGCCCCCGCCTCGCACGAGGCTTCGATCACCGCATTGATGAGGACCTCGTTGCCGGCAGCCAGCCACGGTGCACCAAAACGGGGGATGCCGTTCACGCTTGTGTCGCGATACAGCTTCTGACCGCAGTCGATTTCCATCACATAGAGATCGCCCATGCGGCCGCGGCCCCGCTGCTCCGGCTCGCTATCCGGATCGGTATCCGGATCGGCCGGCAGGAAGCGGCTCAGCACGCTGAGATTGCCGTCCCGGCTGATGCGCAGGCTGCCGGAATCCCACCACTGCTGGCCCTCCGCCGTGGGTGCCACCGGCTGCCAGTCAACCGGGCCGGCCATGGCCGGCGTGGCCGGCAGGCTCAGGCTGGCCGCACAGAGCAGCAGCGCGATCAGGCCTGACACGAAGGTGTGGGCCCGGTCGCGGAGACGGCTCAGGACTCCTTTCAGCTCCCGCAGTCGTCGCATGGTCATGCCGGTGTGAGCGCCCGGCAGCCATGCAGCTGCAGCAGGGTCGCCAGGGTGGTCTTCAGGTCCGGGCGCTCGACGATGGCGTCGATGAAACCATGGTCCCGCAGGTACTCCGCCGTCTGGAATCCTTCCGGCAGCTTCTCCCGCAGCGTCTGCTCGATCACCCGCCGGCCGGCGAAACCGATCAGCGCCTTCGGTTCCGCCAGGATCAGGTCCCCCAGCATGGCGAAGCTGGCGGTGACGCCGCCGGTGGTGGGATGGGTGAGCAGGGGGATGTAGAGCAATTCCGCCGCCCGGTGGCGCTCCAGCGCTCCGGAGATCTTGGCCATCTGCATCAGGCTGAGCATGCCCTCCTGCATCCGGGCGCCGCCGGAGGCGCACACGATCAGCACCGGATAGCGCCGGGCGGTGGCGGTTTCGATCAACCGGGTCAGCTTTTCCCCCACCACCGACCCCATCGAGCCGCCCATGAACCGGAAATCCATCACCCCAAGGGCGAGAGGCATGCCGCTGCTGCGGCACAGTCCGGTCACCACGGCGTCGCGCAGTCCCGTGCCCCGCTGGCTGTCGCGGATCCGGTCGGCGTAACTGCGCCGGTCCTTGAAGGCGAGCGGATCGGTGGGGCTCAGGTCGGAATCGAGCGGTTCGAAACTGCCCGCATCAGCGATCAGCCGGATCCGCTCCTCGCTGTCGATGCGGTGATGGTGGCCGCACCCCTTGCAGACGCTGGCGTTGGTCACCAGATCCTTGCGATACACCACCAGGGCGCACTCCGGGCACTTGCTCCAGAGGCCATCCCCTTCTTCAGGCTCCTGGACGAGGCGAACGGCTGGTGCGGTCTTGCGCCGGTCGGCGAACCAGTCGAACAGGGACATGGGGTTCCAGAGAAGGTCAGGCGCCCAGGCCGACGGGGCACCCACCCATTAAAGGCTGTCAGATCTGGGGCACCAGGCGGCTCAGCCAGAAGCCGTTGCCGAGCAGCCACACAGCCGCGCCGCCGCTGGCCAGGAACGGCCCGAACGGGAAGGGCTGGCCTGGCCCGAGCCGACCGCTCAGCCGACCCGCCAGCCCGATCACGGCGCCGCTGAGCACCGCCAGCGCAACGGCCAGGCCCAGGCCTGTCAGTCCGAGCCAGGCCCCCAGCAGGGCCGCGAGCTTGGCATCCCCCAGGCCCAGGGCCGGTCGCCCCATCAGGCGTTCCGCCAGCGCGCTCATCGTTTCAAAGCCCACCAGTCCCACTCCGGCGGCCAGCAGGTGCTGGAACAGCAAGGCGGCCGCGATTGCGGTGCCCTGCAGCAGGCCGATCCCGGCCGTGCAGGCCAGACCGAGCAACAGGCCGAGCCGGCAGAGGGATTCCGGCAGCCAGAGGCTGTCAAGATCGATCAGCGTGAGCGGCACCAGCCAGCTCAACAGCAGCCAGCCGGCCAGCACCAGCAGCAGCGGCTCTGCGGCGGAGCCCATGGCCGTCGGGCGCGCCAGGCAGGCGGCCACCCAGAGCCCGGCTGTGAGCAGTTCCACCAGCGGGTAGCGCACGGCGATGGATGCCCCGCAGTGGCGGCAGCGTCCGCCCACCAGCAGCCAGCCCAGCACCGGCACGTTCTCGCGCCAGCGCAGGCCGGTGCCGCAGCGGGGGCAGTGACTGCCGGGATGGATCAGCGATTCCTGCCGGGGCAGCCGCCAGGCCACCACATTCAGAAAACTGCCCACGCAGGCGCCAAGGACCGCGGCCAGCAGGGGCGGAAACAGCAGCGTGGATGCCATCGGGGTCAGGTTCAGCGGTTCCGAGGCATGCGCAGGCGGGAGTTCGGCCGGGTCGACGTCCTGCCGCGCAACAGCGCCAGTGGGATGAACTGCTCATCCGGCAACAGCACCGGTTGATCGAACACCACCCGGCCCCGATCCCCCTGCAGCACCACTCCGTGGGGTTCGGCCCCGCCTGGGCAGTGCTCCAGGTAGCGATAGATCACGCTCCTGGCCTGCTGAAACACCGCCTGACTGTTGATGCGGTCGAGACGGAGTTCCTGGGCCCGGGTCCCGATCGCCCCCGCGATCAGGAAGGAGGGCCAGCGTTGATCCGGAGGCGGACTCTGGGGGGGAGCGTGGTTGATGGCCTCACCGTCTCCGGGTTGTCAACCAGATTAAGGGTGAATCACAGAGCTGACTGAAACGCTGTCAGCGATCAGGCCAGTTTCTTCTTCTCTTCGATCATCCTGTGGATGACAGGGGTGAGAATCAGTTCCATGGCGAAGCCCATCTTGCCACCATTAACCACGATTGAGGTGGGGCTGGACATGAATGAATCATGGATCATGTCGAGCAGATAAGGGAAGTCGATCCCCCACTTTTCGCGCGCACCCTTGCGAAAATGAATGATCACGAAGGATTCATCGGGTGTGGGGATATTCCGGATCATGAACGGGTTGGAGGTGTCCACGGTGGGAACCCGCTGGAAGTTGATGTCGGTGCGGCTGAACTGCGGGCAGATGTGGTTGATGTAATCCGGCATGCGGCGCAGGATCGTATCCACGGTGGCTTCGGCGGAGTAGCCCCGCTCCTGGTTGTCGCGAGCGATCTTCTGAATCCACTCCAGGTTCACGATCGGCACCACACCGACCAGCAGGTCAGCCAGGCCGGCCACGTCGTAGCCTTCGCCCTTCACGCCACCGTGCAGACCCTCGTAGAAGAGCAGGTCGGTGCCGGTGGGGATGGGCTCCCATGGGGTGAACTGACCGGGCTCCAGGCTGGTGCCCAGCCGGCCATTGTGCTCGGCGGCCTCCTCTGTGGAGTGGAGGTAGTAGCGCTTCTCGCCGCTGCCCGTTTCGCCGTAGGTGCGGAACAGCTCCTCCAGCTTGTCGAACAGGTTGGCTTCGGGGCCGAAATGGGAGAAGTTCTCCCCTTTGGCCAAGGCGGCCGCCATGGCCTCCTTCATCGCTGCGCGCTCGTAGCGGTGGTAGCTGTCGCCTTCGACCACGGCCGGAGTGATCCCCTCCCGGCTGAAGATGTATTCGAAGGCCCGCTTGACAGTGCTGGTGCCTGCGCCGGAGGAACCGGTGACGGCAACGACCGGATGACGCTTCGACATCGACGCAGGGGGAGAAAACCGCGACTGAGTTTGGCAGGTCGCGGGTCCGTTCCCCCATCCTGCCCGTCAAGTCGGGGACAGATCGCTCTCCAGCGCCCCCAGCAGCTGTTCGCCCATGGCCCGACATCCCAGTTGGGTACAGCCTTCGGCCATCAGATCACCGGTCCGGTATCCGGCGCTCAGCACCCGGTCCACGGCGGCTTCCAGGGCGGCGGCGGCGGCGTCCTGCTGCAGGCCGATCCGCAGCAGCATGGCGGCGCTGAGCACCATCGCCATCGGGTTGGCCTTGTCCTGCCCCGCAATGTCGGGGGCGGAGCCGTGGATCGGCTCGAACAGGCCCGGACCGCCGGCTCCCAGGGAGGCTGAGGGCAGCATGCCGATCGAGCCGCTGAGCATGGCAGCCTCGTCGCTGAGGATGTCGCCGAAGAGATTGCTGGTGAGCAGCACGTCGAACTGGCGGGGGTTGCGCACCAGCTGCATCGCGGCATTGTCGACGTACATGTGGCTGAGCTCCACAGCTGGGTAGCTGCTGGCGTGCAGCGCTTCCACCCGGTCGCGCCAGAGCTGGCTCACGTCCAGCACGTTGGCCTTGTCGACGCTGCAGAGGCGGCCACGGCGCTGCTGGGCCAGGTCGAAGCCCACCTTGGCGATGCGGTCGATCTCGTCGTCGAAGTAGGCCATCGTGTTGAAGGCACGCACCCGGCCTTCGGCCTCCACCCGGCCCTTGGGGGTGCCGAAGTACACGCCGCCGGTGAGCTCCCGCACCACCAGCAGATCCACCCCTTCGATCACCTCACGCTTGAGCGTGGAGGCCTCGATCAGGGCGGGAATGATCTTGACCGGGCGCAGGTTGGCGAACAGGCCCAGGCCGGCGCGCAGGCCCAGCAGCCCGGTCTCCGGCCGCTTGTCGCGGGGCAGGCTGTCGTACTGGGGAGAGCCGATTGCCGCCAGCAGAACCGCATCGCTGGCGCGGCAGGCTTCCAGCGTGCTGGCGGGCAGCGGTTCGCCGGTGGCGTCGATGGCGGCGCCACCGATCGGCTGTTCGTCGTAGGTGAGCGCGAAGCCGTGGCGGCGGCTCACCGCATCCAGCAGCTGGCGGGTCACGGCCATGATCTCCGGACCGATGCCATCTCCGGGGAGCAGGGTGATCCGGGAACTGGTCATGGTGGCGGCCGACGGCACGGAAGGGTCTGGAGGTTAGGCCGTGGCCCCGCACTCAGTCGTGGCTGCGCTTCTCCAGTTGCCGAAGGCTGCGGGCCAGCTCCGGCAGCCTGTTGAAGGCGGCGGCGCAGCGCAGCCAGAGGCGGTTGGGGATGGCGGGGTAGCCGCTCACCACTTCGCCGGCAGCCACCTCGCCATGCACCCCGGATTTGGAGGAGGCGATGGCCCGGTCGCCCATCACCGCCCGATTGGCCAGGCCCACCTGGCCGGCCAGGATCACCCCGTTGCCGAGGCGGGCCCCTCCGGCGATGCCCACCTGGGCGGCCAGGGCACAACCGCGGCCGGTCGTGACCCCATGGCCGATGTGCACCAGGTTGTCGATCTTGGTGCCGGCGCCGATGCGGGTTTCGCCCACAGCCGGGCGGTCGATGCAACTGCCGCTGCCCACTTCCACGCCGTCCTCCAGCACCACGCGGCCGGTCTGGGGCATCTTGCGCCAGCCTGCGGCCGTCGGAACGAAGCCGAATCCTTCGCCGCCGATCACTGCGTTCGCCTGCACCACGCAGCCCTCGCCCAGCTGGCTGCCGGCCTGCAGCACGGCGCCCGCATGCAGCTCGCAGCCGGCGCCGAGCGCCACGTCGTCATCCAGCACCACCCGGGGATGGAGCACGCAGCCGTCGCCCAGCCGCACGCCGGCCCCGATCACCACCTGGGCCCCCACATGAACGCCGCTGCCGAGCTGGGCCGAGGGATCGATCACGGCGCTCGGGTGGATGCCGGGCGGACGCTGCCGGGGTGGATGCAGCAGCTCCAGCGCCTCTGCGAAGGCGAGGCGCGGGTCCGCCAGGGCGGCCCAGGCCACCCCTCGCTGCCGCAGCAGTGACTGCAGCGCGACGGCCTCGTCGCCCCTGGCGGGAACCAGAACGGCGCCGGCATCGGTGGCTCCCGCCGCCCCGGCCAGAGCATGGCCGGGTTCCACAAAGCTCAGCTGGCTGGCTGTCGCCTGATCCAGGGCCGCGGCGCCGGTCAACACAGGATCTTCCGCCAGGAAGCGTTCCGTCTCGCCGTCGTCAGGGCCGCAACCCCGGGCGCGGAGCAGATCGAGCAAGTGGCTGAAGCGCATGCGCCACGATGGAAACGGGCTGGCCGGATCGTAGGCAGCCGGTCGGGGCTGACCGCCCGCAGCTGACTGCCCGCAGTGGACCGCCCGCAGTGGACCGCCCCACATTGGAGCGCCAGCTGTTGCTACAGCAGGGCCAACTGGTCACGGTGCACCACCTCCACGCCGGCTCGACCGATCAGCCCCCGCAGCTCAGCGCTGCCGAGGGCTGTCAGCCCGCGCCCCAGTTCGCGGCCGTCCTGGCTGAGCAGCCGCACCGGTTCCCGCGCAACGAACAGGCCCTCGATGGCCGTCACCCCCACCGCCAGCAGGGAGGCGCCCCGCTCCACCAGGGCCCGTTCCGCTCCGGCGTCAAGCCACAGGCTGCCTTTGGGTAACAGGGCATGGGCCAGCCAGCGTTTGCGGTCGGGCAGGGGGGTGATGGCGGGCTGGAAAATGGTGCCCACCCGGTCGCCAGCGAGCAGAGCATCGAGCACGTTGGGGTCGCGGCCATCGGCCAGGCGCACGCGGATGCCGCTGGAGGTGGCGATCCGGGCTGCCGCCAGCTTGGTGGTCATACCGCCGGTGCCCCACTGGCCCCCGCCTGCGGCGACGTGGCTGAGGCGGGCCAGCTCCTCCAGATCCCGCACCTCCTCGATCGGCTCGGCGCTGGCGTCCTGGCGGGGATCGCCGGAATAGAGCCGGTCGACATCGGTGAGCAGGATCAGCTCATCGGCCTCCACTGCCACGGCCACCAGGGCGGAGAGGGTGTCGTTGTCGCCGAAGCGCAGCTCGTCGGTGGCCAGGGTGTCGTTTTCGTTCACCACGGGCACCACCCCCCAGGCCAGCAGCTGCTCAAGGGTGCGCCGGGCGTTCTGGAAGCGACGCCTGGAGGCCAGGTCGCCGCGGGTCAGCAGCACCTGGGCCACCGTGAGGCCGCGCACGGCAAACGCATCCTGGTAGAGGGCCATCAACTGCCCCTGCCCAACGGCGGCCGCCGCCTGCAGGGCTTCCACCGCTGTGGGTCGTGTGCCGATCGCCAGGTGGGCGCATCCCAGCCCCACCGCTCCGCTGGTGACCAGGGTGATCGCCTCGCCGCGGCGGCAGGCCCGATTCAGGCTGGCGGCCAGATCGGCGATCACCGCGGCTGTCGGCCGCTCTGGCGTGCCGCGCAGCAGGCTGGTGCCCACCTTCACAACCCGACGGCAGGGTTTGCTGGAACCGGTCATCCGCCCAGGCTGGTTCCCATCCAATGGGCCAGGCGCAGCTCGAGCCGCTGCAGCCGGTCCCGTCGGCAGGGCCGTCCGTCCGGGTCGATGGGCTTCACCAGCACGGTGAACAGGCCCAGCCGATTGCCGGCGATCACATCGGTGAACAGGCGGTCGCCGATCAGGGCCACCTGGGCGGGAGGCAGCTGCAGGGTCTCGAGCACTTTGCGCAGGGCGCTGCGGCGTGGCTTGCCCGCTGAGGTGGTGAAGGGCACGTTCAGCGCAGCGGCCACGGTGCCGATGCGCTGGCGGGAGGGGTTGTTGCTGAGCAGGTGGATGGGAAGCTGGCCGCGGGCCTGCTCAATCCAGATGCGCATGCTGTCGGGCAGGGTGGCTTGGCGGCGGGGCAGCAGCGTGCGGTCCACATCGAGCACCAGGGCCCGGATGCCGCGCCCTTGCAGCTCGGTGAGGGGCAGCTCCGCCAGGGTGCGTTCGATCAGCCAGTCCGGCCGGAGCAGCTGCCGCAGCCTCACTCCTGCTCCTCCCGCTCCTCCAGCTCCGCTTCGATGCGGGGCTGCACACGCTCAAACTCCTCGCCTTCCACCAGCACCGCCGAGCTGCCGTCCATGCGGGCAACCACAAAGAAGGGATCGAGAGGGATGTAGAGGCCGTATTCCCGGTCATCCACCAGGAAGCTCACCAGCAGTTCGTAGGTCTCGGTGTCGTCGTCGCTGTCGTCGTCATCGAGGTCGTCCGGTTCCGGTTCATCCAGCTCGCCGCTCACGGTGAGTGTGACCGCTGAGCGCACCAGGGTGAGGTCATGTTCCTGCAGCACCACATCGGCAACCGAGAGAATCGGCTCGGCGGCATCCACGGCCTCGATCAGCTCCGGCTCCTCGCCATCGCTGAGGCGGAACAGGCATACCGGGGTATCGACCGGTGTCAGCAGCACGTAGTCGTGGCCGTCGAGGGGGATCAGCTGCTCGAGGAAGCAGAGCAATTCACGGTTCTGCTGATCACGCACCAGCACGGTGGGCACATCGGTGGGCACATCGGTGGGCAGGTCGCCGGAGCCAGTCATGAATGCAGCAGCGGGGCTCGGGAATCGAGCGGTGCCCTCAGGATGGCCCAGCGTTTGACCGTCTGCCGCCGCCGATGGTCGCCGCGCTCACCGGCAGCAGGGGGGAGCGGTGGGTTCCGGCCCCTCCCGCAGCCACTGTTCCAGCAGCAGGGCGGCGGCGGCGCTGTCGAGGGCACCGCTGCGATCGCCCGCCAGGCCGTGGCGCTCGGCTGCTGCCCAGCTGCTGCTGTGCTCGTTCACCCACACCAGCGGCAGGCCGGTGGCGGCGCGCAGCTGCTCGCCGTAGCGGCGGCAGTGGCGGGCCTGAGAGGTGGGGGCTCCGCTGGCATCGAGGGGCAGACCCACCACCAGCAGCTGCACCCTGCGGCTGCTGATCAGCGGTTGGATCACGTTCAGATCCGCACTGAAGCTGCTGCGGGCCACGGCGGTGAGGCGAGTGACCGTGAGGCCGAGGGGGTCGCAGCCGGCCAGGCCGATGCGCCGGCGGCCGACGTCGAAGGCCAGCACCGAGCGAGGGTGAGGTGCCGACATCGTTTCAGCGCGGCCCGCCGAGCGGGGTCGGCATCGGCCGGCGACGCGGCTGGAGCTGCTCCAGCACCGCATCCAGACGACGGCTGGTCTGGCTGGCGCGCACGGGCAGCTCCTGACGACGCCAGACGCTGCGGGCCATCAGCAGCCGTTCGCCGCGGGGTTCGGCCCCGCGGTGCTGCAGCCAGTGCTCCAGGGCGGTGTCGTGGCGGTCGCTGCGCAGCCAGAGGGGCTCGCCATCGCCGAGGGCCTGCTGGGCCTGGTGCAGCAGCAGCTCCGTGCCGGTGCCGATCAGGTGCTCCCAGCCCGGATGGACGGTCAGTTCCAGGTCGTGGCCACCGCCCGGGTGTTCCCCCAGCCAGCGCACCGCCGCCACCGCCTGGTTGCGGCAGCGGTCGAGCAACAGCCAGCCCCGGCCGCGGCTCTGGTCCAGCAGGTCGTCGCTGCAGCGGTCGAGCAACTGGCGCAGCTGGGCCGGACAGGCCGCCTGCTCCAGCTGCAGGAGGGATTTGGCGTTGGCGCGGCAGAGGGATTGGGGCAGCAACTCCGCCGGGGGCTCCACCGGCTCCGCAGCCTGGTGCCATCGCCAGAGCCCTTCGAGGCGCAGGGGTTGAAAGCCCTGTTCGCGCAGCGATGCCAGCCGGTCACGGTCGACGCTGGAACTGGTGGCGATCCAGCTGGTGGCGGCCTCGGTGCGTTGCATCGCTTCGCGCAGCAGCAACTGGCTGAGCTGGCGACGGTCAGCGGTGCTGGCCAGGCGCAGATGCAGCACCTGCCAGCAGCTGCCACGACGGTTGATCTGGCGGGTGACGATCAGTCCCTCCGGCTGGGTACCCCGGCGGGCCAGCAGCACCTGGGCTGCACCGCTCGGCCGACCGCTGAACAGGTGCAGGAGCCGCTGAGGCAGGTTGAACAGAAGCGACTGCATCAGCACGGAGCGCTGCAGCAGCGGCTGAAGCGGCACGAAGGCCGGATCACCCAGCTGGGGCAGGTGCCAGGCGGCGAGCGGTTCGATGGTGTACTCAGGGTCCGGGACCGATGGAGTGCCAGCGGAGTGCGTCTCCACCAGAAGGTCCCCGGAATTGGGACCGGCTGGACCGGAACGCTCCGGCGTGGTGGATTGCACTGCCATCCCGGTCCGCTCCCCGATGCTGGCCCGAATCACTCTATCGAGGCAGATCCACCACCGCCGCTGGCTCAGGCGGGCCGCACCAGCACCAGCGGCGTGCGCTCGTTGGCGTTACCAGCCGGGTTGGGGCGCAGGGCCCGCTGCAGCAGCTCCTCATCGCAGCCGGCACTGGCTGCCAGCACCTTCACCCGCCCCAGGTCATTCACATCGACCACCGCCACCGCCACGCCGAGGGCCTGGGCCATGCGGCTGCAGAAGCTGGCTGGATCGGAGGGGCCCAGCACGATCGTCTGGTCGTAGGGGGGGGTGGTGCCCGTCACGTCATCGATCAGGCGGGCCTGGTCACCGGCGAGGCGGTAGAACCAGCCCTTGGACCCCACCAGCTTCAGGGCGGTGCCGACCAGCCAGGCCGACAGCACGCGGGCGGGGCCGACCAGGTCGATCAGGCTCTGCAGCCCACAGGCCGTGGCCAGGGAGCTGGTGGGGTGGAAGACGCGGCAGAGCAACCGGGCCAGAGCGGAGGGGTGCACCGTCTCGGGATGGTGGTATCGGCCCTCCATCACCGCCAGGGGGGTCTCGCCGATCGTGAGCACATCGCCCGGTTGCACCAGGGCACCGGCATAACGGCGCAGCACCTGCTCCGGGTCGTCGAGGGTGCCGAGCAGATGGGTCCTGAGGGGCAGCACCCGGCAGCGCTCCCCCTCGCGCCAGGCAGCGCCGGCGGCCTCGAGGGGCTCAGGACGGCGCAGGGGTACGAGGATGCCGTCGCGGCGCCAGAGACGACCGAACGGGCCGTAGTTGACCCAGAGCACCTCGAGCCAGAGGGTGTCGAGCAGGACGGCCGGATCAACGTCAGCCGGCGCTTCGATCGTCACGCTCAGGGCGGCGCGGGTGGCCTTGCGGCCCTTGATGATGTAGGCCGCCCAGTAGCCATCCGGCCGGCTCTCCTCGTCCGGGTGGCAGGCCTGTACGTGGGTGCGGATGCTCACCCCGCTCAGGTCGCCCCGTCCCAGCAGGGTGGGACGCAGTTCCAGCTGGGGCACGAACACCTCCATGCGCCGGTGTGGATTGGCCAGCGTGACCATGCCGCGCACGATCACCCGGCCCCCTGCCTGTTCGACGGCAAAGGATTCGGCGGTGAGCCGCAGCGGCGATGCCGGCCGCAGCCGGTGGCGCAGCTCCAGCCAGAGCAGCAGCAGGCCGAGGAGCAGGGCAGCGATCAGGACCCCCTTGAGCAGCAACAGGAGCAGCAAGTGCAACGCGACGCGAATCGGGGGGAGCGTAGAGGCATCCGGCGCTTTAGCGTCCCCCCCAGATGGGGCCCGCTGGGCGATGCGCAAGACCTTCGTCCTGGATACCAACGTGCTGCTGCACGATCCGGCTGCGCTCACCCGGTTTGAGGACAACAACATCGTCATCCCGATCGAGGTGGTCGAGGAGATCGACCGCTTCAAGCGCGACCCCGCCGAGAAGGGGCGCAATGCCCGCCAGGTGTCGCGCCTGCTCGATGAGCTGCGGGCCCGGGGCAACCTCTCCGACGGGGTGCCGATCGACGATCAGGGCGGCACCCTCAAGGTGGTGTTCTGTCGCGCCGAGACCCTGGCCACCCTGCCGCCTGAGCTCAAGGCGGGCAATGGTGACAACAACATCCTGGCGGTGGCGCTGGAGCAGCAGCGGCTGGAGGCGGTGATCGGCGACCAGCCGCCGGTGGTGCTGGTCACCAAGGACACCAACCTGCGCATCAAGGCGGATGCGGTGGGGCTGATCGCCCAGGACTACACCACCGACAAGGTGGCGATCGGCGACCTGTACCCCGGCTTCAGTGAGGTCTGGGCGAGTGCCGACCAGATGGATGCCGTGAAGGTGGCGCCCGGGCTCGCACTGGAGGGGTTGGCGCTGCCCCAGCAGCTGGTGGCCAACGAGGGGGTGACGCTGATCGACCAGGTCCAGCCGGCCCACACCCTGCTGGCTCGCTTCAACGGGGCCAGCCAGACCCTCCAGCCGCTGCAGCGCGTCACCAAGGTGAAGCTCGGCCGGATTCAGGCCCGCAACCGGGAGCAGACCTTTGCCCTCGATCTGCTGCTCGACCCGGCCATCCAGCTGATCACCCTGGTGGGCAAGGCGGGGACGGGCAAGACCCTGCTGGCCTTGGCGGCGGGCCTCAATCAGGTGGCCGATGAACGGCTCTACGAACGGCTGCTGGTGACGCGGCCGGTGATTTCCCTGGGCAAGGAGATCGGGTTCCTGCCCGGTGACCTTGAGGAGAAGATGGGGCCCTGGATGCAGCCGATCATCGACAACCTTGACTTCCTGCTCGGTTGCGACGATCAGCGAGGCGGGAGCAGCGCCGCCACCAGCCATGGCCCCAGGCCCGGTGGCCATCGGCCCCGCAGCAACTGGGCTGACCTCAAGGGTATGGGGCTGCTGGAGGTGGAGGCGATCAGCTATATCCGCGGCCGTTCGATTCCCCGTCAGTACATGGTGGTGGATGAGGCCCAGAACCTCACACCCCACGAGGTGAAGACGATCGTGACCCGGGTGGGTGAAGGCACGAAGATCGTGCTCACCGGCGATCCCTACCAGATCGACAACCCCTATGTGGATGCGGAGAGCAATGGCCTCACCTGGTTGGTGGAGCGGTTCAAAGACCAGCCCCTGGCGGGCCATGTGACCCTGCAGCGGGGCGAGCGCAGTGCCCTGGCGGAACTGGCGGCCAATCTGCTCTGACGGCAGCCTCAGGACCAGCGCAACAGTGGTTCAGCAGTCCAGGCTGGAACGGCGTTCGGCCTCGCTGATGTCACCGCGCTCGCGCTGCCACTGGCGGCGACGGAGGTGTTCATAGGCCTGGCAGAACTCCTCCCCCAGAGCCTGGCGCAGGGCCGTGTCGGCGGCGAAGGCCTCCAGAGCCTCACCCAGCTCGGTCGGCAGCCGCTGGCATTCGCTCTGGGCGAGGGGCTGGGCGTAGTTGTCGTTGTCGTGGCGGAGGCCGGGGCTGAGCTGGCGCTCGACGCCGTCGAGGCCGGCCGCCAGGATCGCGGCCTGCAGCAGGTAAGGGTGGGCCGAACCGTCGGGCAGGCGCAGCTCCAGGCGCTGGTCGTCGGGGATACGCACCATGTGGGTGCGGTTGTTGGCCGTGTAGCTGATGCCGCCGGGGCTCCAGGTGGCGCCGGAGGTGGTGGGCGGGGCCGCCAGGCGCCGGTAGCTGTTCACCGTGGGGTTGGTGATCGCGCACAGGGCCGGGGCGTGGGCGATCAGCCCGCCCAGGAAGTGATAGGCCAGGGCCGAGAGCCCCAGCTCCCCGGCCGGATCGTGGAACAGATTGCGGCCGGCGGCCGCTGTGCCGGCAGCGCCCCACAGCGACAGATGGGTGTGACAGCCGTTGCCGGTGAGGGCGGCGAAGGGCTTGGCCATGAAGCTGGCCCGCAGGCCCTGCTGCTCGGCCATCGCCTTGACCATGACCTTGAAGAAGGCGTGACGGTCGGCGGTGGTGAGGGCATCGGCGAAGGTCCAGTTGATCTCGAACTGGCCGTTGGCGTCTTCATGGTCGGCCTGGTAGGGGCCCCAGCCCAGCTGTTCCATCGCCGTGAGCAGGGGCCCGATCAGGCCGAAACGGCGCATCAGGGCAAGCTGGTCGTAGCAGGGTTTCTCCTGGTGATCGGCCGGATCGGCGATCGCCGCCCCATCCGGGCTGAGCAGGAAGAATTCCGCCTCCACGCCGCTGCGCAGTTCGAAGCCGAGGACGGCGGCCCGCTGCTGCTGCCGGCGCAGCAACCGCCGCGGGCACTGGGCCATCGCCGTGCCGTTGAGGGTGAGTTCGGCGGCCATCCAGCCCACGCCGCTCTGCCAGGGCAGGGCTGTGAGGCTGGCCGGATCAGGCACCGCCAGCACGTCGCCGTCCGCGGGGGAGAGATCCAGCCAGGCGGCGAAGCCGGCGAATCCCGCTCCGCCGGTGGCCATCGCCGCCATGGCGGAGGCCGGCACCAGCTTGGCCCGCTGGATGCCGAACAGGTCGGTGAACGACACCAGCACGAACTGGAGGTCCTGCTCCAGGAGCCGGTGGGTGAGATCAGCCATGGGGTGCCTGCTGGAGAAGGTGGTCGACGATTGCGCGCAGCTGCTGCTGCTCGGCCGGGCTGCTGTGGGGGTTGCCGGCCCGGTGACCGAGGTGCGACGCGATCAGGTGGAACCCGGCGCCGGGGATGGCCGCCGCGTCGGCTTCCACGTCCTCGGGGGTGAAGTAGAGGTCGTGGCTGCCTGCCACCACGGCACAGCGCGCCCGGATACCGCCGAGCACGGCAGCCAGATCGGCGCCGGGGGCCACGTCGTGGGCCAGCCAGGTGTCGAGCATGGCGATCAGGTCGCGCGGGTCGTGGCGCCGGTAGTGGGGCAGCCACTGCAGTTCCACGTGCTCCTCCACCGGCTCACGGATGGTGCGGAAGAAGGGTTGGCTGGCGGCCCAGCTGGCGTAGATCAGGGCGTAGGTGCGCAGCCCCTGCTCCGGATCGGCGTCGAAGCCGGCTCCGTTCCAGTGGCGGTCGGCGGTGAGGGCCTGGCGCAGGCTCTGGCAGAACAGCCGGGTGTGGGGGGAGGTGCGGGCGCTGCCGCACACGCAGCAGATCCGCTCCACCAGCTGTGGATGATCCACCGCCCACTGATAGGCCTGCTGAGCTCCCATCGACCAGCCGTAGACCAACGGCAGGCGGCGGATGCCGTAGGCCTCCTGCAGCAGGTGATGCTGGGCGGCCACGTTGTCGCGGTGCTGCACCACCCAGCCCTGCTCCGCCAGCCCCATGGCGCTGTTGCTGGGGCTGCTGGAGGCTCCGTTGCCGAACTGGCTGGCGATCACGATGCACCAGCGCTGCGGGTCGAGCACCGGGCCCGCCAGCCAGGCCAGATCTTCAGGCCGGGCGCCGTAGGAGGTGGGCACCAGGATCAGATTGGTGCGATCGGCATTGAGTTCGCCGATCTGCAGCACCGTGATCTGCGCGTCCGGGATGGTGTGGCCGCAGGCCAGGGGGAAGTCGCCGAGGCGGTGCTGATGCAGGTTCCGGGCCAGGGTCTTCATGCCGGCTGACCGCCTGTGCCGGGCAGGGCCAGGGATGGCAGATCGGCCAGCAGCAGACGGTGCACCTGCAGATAGCCCGGGTCCAGATGGTGCAGGTGGGGGGCGATGTGGCGGTGGGCCGCCGGCAGGGCGTGGAAGGGAAGCGAGGCGTAAAGGTGGTGCTCGGCGTGGAACGGCATGTTCCACATCAGCCAGCGCACCGGCCAGAGGGTGAGGGTGGTGCGGGTATTGGCGGTGCCGTCGCTGGAGAAGCTGCAGCCGCTGTGTTCGGCCAGCAGCACGAACCGCAGAAAGGGCTGACCCACGGCCAGCGGCAGCAGCCAGAACCGCCACAGGAAGCCGTTGGCTTCGATCAGCGACACCGCCGCCAGGGTCAGGTAGAGGCCCACCTGCAACCAGGCTGAACGGCGCACCTTCGGGATCAGCTCGGCGTTGAGGTAGGGCACCGCCGCCAGATCACCCCAGAGGAGGCGTGCATAACTGCTCAGCTTGCCGCTCCACCAGTGCCAGCCGCTGATCTCCAGCAGGTAGGCCACCACGCTGGTGGGCACCGGGTCGTCGAGCTCGGGGTCCAGCCCCGGTTGATGGGTGTAGCGGTGGTGCCACTGGTGGTAGCGCCGATAGGCGGTGGCGTTGTAGAAACTCAGCAGCCCCAGCAGCCAGGCGATGCCGTCGTTGAGGGCGAGGCTCCGGAAGGCGGTGCGATGGCTGCATTCGTGCAGCCCGGCGAAGCAGGTGGCCAGCCCCAGCCCACACGCCAGCAGTCCCGCCAGCCGCAGGGACAGGGGCCAGTGCGGCTGTCCCCAGGCCAGGCCTCCGGCCACAATTGTGAGTAGGTGGCTGGCGAGCCGCAACCAGGCGGGGCCATCACGCAGCCGGTTGAGGGCCGCCAGCTCCTCGCGGGGGATCAGGGGCGGCAGGCTCGTCCTTGCGGCGGTCGCGCAGGGAGTTGCGGGGCTGGTGGCGTTCAAGGGGGCGTATGGCGCTTCTCCCATCCCAGCAGCGGCCAGCCTGTGGCTTCGGTAGGGATTGCAACCATCAGCCCGCCCCGGGAGGGCTGATGGTGTGGCTGGCCGCTGCCATCAGCGACCCTGCCTAGATTGACCCTGTACGGCGCTTCCCCCATGGCCAACGGAGACCCCCTGCCGGCTGTGTCGCCGAGCCTGGCGGCCGACCCGCGTCGGCTGGCGCTGGTGGCGTCGCTGCGCAGCCGCTTCCGCAGCGCCGAGGAGTGTCAGGACGCCGCGGCCAAGCAGGCCCTGTTCAAGGAGGCGGTGTATCTCGGCATTCAGCCCGAAGAATTCACTGGGCAGGCCTGAGCGATGCAGGTGCGGCTGTGATCCAGCCCGGAACCCCGCTTGTGCTGTTCAGCCTCTGGGGCTTCAGCGGTGATCTGACCGCTGCCATCAGCACGGCCCGGAACCGGGGCTTTGACGGCCTTGAGCTGAATCTCCGCCATTCAGTCCTTGCCGATCAGGCTGGGGAGGAGGTGAACCCTGCACTGCGGGCCGCTGGCCTGGCCCTGGTGCTTGAGCTGCTCACAGGGGGCGACTATGTGCCCGATCTGAGCTGGACCCCGGAGCAGCACCTCGAGGACCTGGCTGCCCAGCTGGCCTGCGCACCAGCTCTCGATCCCCTGCGCGTCACGGTGCTCACGGGCAGTGACAGCTGGCCCTGGCCCGTGCAGCATCGCTTCTGGGGCGAGGCCCTGGCACTGGCCGAGGCCAGCGGCCTGCCGGTGAGCTTTGAGACCCACCGTTCCCGCAGCCTTTGCAGCCCCTGGTTGCTGGAGCCGTACCTGGAGGCCTTCCCAGCGCTGCGGCTCACAGCCGATATCAGCCATTGGTGTGCGGTGGCCGAGCGGTTGATGACGCCCGAACTGGAGCCCGTGCGGGCGATGGCCGCCCGCGTCGACCACATCCACGCCCGGGTGGGCCATGCCCAGGGGCCCTCGGTGGGCCATCCCTTCGCCCCGGAGTGGACGGAGGCCCTTGAAGCCCATCGCCGCTGCTGGCAGCTCTTCGCCCGGGAACGCTCGGAGGCGAGCCAGGGTCCGTTCACCATCACCCCGGAGTTCGGTCCGGATGGCTATCTGCCCCAGCTGCCGTTCACCCGCCAGCCGGTGGCCGATCTCCTGGAGATCAATGGAGCGATGGCCGACTGGCTGCGGCGCCAGAGCTGGTGAGGGGGCCAGCGTCTCCTCAGCCGGGATGCATGCTGTCCAGGTCCATCAGGCGGTGGTACAACGCTTGCCACTGCACGATCCGCTGCTCCAGCCGATGCACCGGTCCGGGGGTGAGCTGGCTCCCATAGCCGCGTTGGGCCGATTCCACCAGGCGCCGGTCCTCCTCCAGGAAGCTCTGCATGTCGTCCATCCAGCCCGCGGCCTTGGCGGCCAGTGCGGCGGGACCGAACAGCCACACGTCCATGCTGCACTGATCCAGTGCTGATGCCGGTGCGGCGGTGGAGCCCCGGGGGAGAAAGCTGATCAGGGCCAGTCGCTGGTCTGGCCAGAGCAGCAGGTGCGTCCAGGGGGCGAGTCCGAAGGTGTAGAAGGTGCCCTGGCCGTGGGGTGTGGCCAGCAGAGTGCCGTGGGCACTGAAGGCATGGCGGTAGTCGCGCACCGGCCCCTGCTCCCGGTGCAGGGTTGTGGGATGGGCGATCGCCACGTGATAGTCGTCGAGGGTGTTGTCGTGGGCAAGCTTCCAGTTGCATGCCAGAGGCCGCTGTTGCCGGGCCAGCAGGGGCCGCGGTATGGCAAACAGATCTGCCGCCTCCTGCAGCACCAGATCCAGCTGGTGCTCGAGGGGCAGGGGATCGGCCGTCAGGGCCACCCAGATCAGCGGGCCCAGCTCACGGCAGGCCAGGGCCTGCAGGGGCCAGTCGGCCCGATCGAAGCGCTCCAGGAAGTCGCTCTCCCGCGCCGCTGCCAGCAGCTGGCCCTGGAGGTCGTAGGTCCAGCCGTGATACGGGCAGATCAGGCGGCGGCAGGCTGCCCCGGTGCCTCCGGTCGCCTGCAGAGCCACGCCCCGATGGGGACAGCGGTTCACAAAGGCGCGGGGAGCCACTTCCCCCTCGCCACTGGGCCTGGTGAGCAGCACGGGAATCCCCAGCAGTTCCACAGTCAGTGCTGACCCTGCTGTCAGGTCGGCAGCGGCTGCCAGCGGGTGCCAGAAACGGTTGGCGTAGTGGGAGAGCTCCCGCGCGGCCACGGCAGCGGAGGTATAGACCCAGCTGGGCATGAAGGTGGTCGAAACCATGGTCTGGCGACGGGAGGGGTCAGGCGGCGAGAGCCGGCTCCAAGCCCCGCAGGTCCGCGGCGAGCTCTTCGCGCAGATCCAGAAACGGCCGCGATAGCCGCAGTTTGGCCAGCGAGGAGCGATCCAGATCCACCCTGACACTGCGCACGATCCGTCCAGGGCTGGGCGCCATGATGTGCACCGTGCCCGCCAGCAGCAGGGCTTCCTCGAGGTCGTGGGTGATGAGCAGCGCTGTGAGGCCGGTGCGCTGCCACAGGGTGTGCAGGAACTCCTGCATCGATTCGCGGATCTGGATGTCAAGGGCGCCGAAGGGTTCATCGAGCAGAAGCACCTGCGGTTCGGCCGCCAGGGCGCGGGCGATGGCCACCCGTTGCTGCATTCCCCCCGAGAGCTCCCGTGGCAAGCGCCGGGCCGCGTCGGCCAGCCCCACCACTTCCAGGAAGTAACCCGTGCGCTCACGGATCTCCTGGCGCGGGCGACCCTGCAGCTCCATGCCGAAGGCCACGTTCTCGGCAGCGGTGAGCCAGGGGTAGAGGCTGTACTTCTGGAACACCATCCCCCGGTCGGAACCCGGGGCGGTGATCGGCCGGCCGTCCATGCTGATCGTGCCGGCGCTTGGCTGCTCGAGGCCGGCGATCAGGCGCATCACGGTGGATTTGCCTGAGCCGGAGCTGCCCACCAGCGCCACGAACTCGCCGGAGTGGACAGCAAAGCTCACGTTGCGCAACACTTGTTTGGCTCTGGCGCCATAGCCAAAGGTCTTGGACACGTCGGCGATCTGCAGATGCATGGAGAAAGTGATTGGGGTCAGTTGGCCCAGGCGCAGGCACGGCGCATCACGGCGCGGAAGCCCAGATCGATCAGCAGGCCGATCAGACCGATCACGATCAGACCCATGAAGATTTCATCGGTGCGCAGGAAGCGCTGGGCGAGGCTGATGCGCTTACCCAGGCCTTCGGTGGCCGCCACCAGCTCTGCCACGATCACCAGATTCCAGGCTGAAGCCATGTTGATTCGGTAGGTGTCGAGCACCTGGGGAGCAATGAAGGGAGCCACCACCTTCACCAGAATCGGCAGAGTGCGGCCGCCGAGGGTGCGGGCGGTTTCCATCAGTTCCCTCGGCACGAACTTGACGGAATCCATGATCATCAGGGTGTTGAAGAAGAAGGTGCCGATGAAGATCAGCAACACCTTCGGCAGTTCATCCAGTCCGAAATAGATGATCAGCAGGGGAATGAAGGCCGGCGCCGGCATGTAGCGGATCAGGCCCATCAGCGGCTCCAGCAGCCGGCAAATCACCGGGCTGGTGCCCATGGCGATGCCGACCGGCAGGGCCAGGCCCGCCGACATGGCAAAGCCGATGAACACCCGCTGAATGCTGGCCAGGGCATCCTTCAGCAGCAGGCCACTGGTCCACTGCTGCTGCCCCGCCAGCCAGACGGCCTGGGGCGAGGGCAGGAACAGCTTGTTCACACTGCCGCTGGCGGTGGTGATCCACCACAGCAGCAGCACGGTGAGGATGCCCAGCAGGCCGAGCGACCAGGGGTGACGGATCAGGCGTTGGAACGCAGGCATGACCAACGGCTGGGGATTACTTGGCGTTGTCGACGAACGTGGCATTGAGCAGGTTGCTCAGATCCGGCTTGCTCTTGGCCAGACCCACCTCCACCAGGAAGGCACTGATCTGCTCTGCGGCGAAGGGCAGGGAGGTCATGGTGGTTCCTGGTTTGAAGTTGGCCCGGTTCTGCGCCAGGGTCTGAATGGTGGTGCCGGCGTCGTACTCCTTGAACTCCTGCTCGGACACCCCCGAGCGCTGCACCAGGATCGGCAGGGTGGTGGCTGGATCGTCCTTCATCAGCTGCAGCGTGGTGAACCAGGCATTCACCACTTGTTGGATGGCCTCGGGGTTCTTCTCGACAAACTCCCGCCGGCACACCAGCAGGTCGCTGATCGCGCCGGGATGCTCGCGGGAGGAGGTCAGCACCTTGCTGCCCGGACGCTTGATGGCCTGGCTGGTGAAGGGGGCGTAGACGGCAGCGGCATCCACCTGGCCAGCGGCGAAGGCCGCGGCGGCAGCGCCCGTCTCGAGAGGCACGAACTGGATGTTCGCGGCAGTCATGCCGTTGTCCTTGAGCACCTTGAGCAGCAGGTAGTGGTCCACCGTGCCCTCCTCGGCAGCCACCTTCTTGTTCTTGAGATCTGCCACCGTCTTGATGCCTTCGGCCACGATGATCTGGTCGTTGCCAGTGGAGTAGTCGTTCTGCAGCACCACTTGCAGATCGGCACCACCGGCCATGGAGCTGATGGTGTCGTTAAGGGTCTGGCTGTTGCAGTCGAGCTGGCCGGCATTGAGGGCATTGATGCTGTCGAGATAGCCGTCAAACCACTGCATCCGGGCGCTCACGCCGGCCTTGCTGAACAGGCCTTTGGTTTCGGTGACGGCCCAGGGGAACCAGCCGGGCCAGGCGCTGTAGCCGATGCGCACGACCGGACTCTCACCGCTTGGGGCCTGGCCGCCTGGGCTCTGGCAGGCCGCCAGCAGGCTGGTGCCCAGTGAGGTGATCAGGGCGAGAACCGCCAGTCGGCTGCGGGCTGGCCGTCGGGAAGGACGGTTGGGAGTGAGCTGTGCCATGGGTGAATCAGGGGGTGTGTTGGGGTGGGGTTGGTTGCTTTGGACGAATGACCGGTATGGGTGCTCTGTGGTGGTTTCAGAGGGGCGCTGCCATGACGGAGTGCTCAGAAGAACTCGAGGTACCGCTTCTGTTCCCAGTCGGAAACGGAGGAGTGGTATGACTCCCACTCCTGCCTCTTGTACGTCACATAGGCCTCAAACATGGCATCACCGAATACGGATCTGGAGAGAGGATCTGCGGCGAAGGCATCTGTCGCTTCCTCCAGATTGCGGGGCAGCATGGTGAGCCCTCGTTCCTGCCGTTGTTGGGGTGTGAGGGTGTAAGCATTCACCAGGTTCGGAGGGCCGGGATCCAGCCCTTCGCGGATGCCCTCGAGGCCTGCAGCCAGAATCATGGCGGCTCCGAGATAGGGATTGCAGGAGATGTCTGCAGCCCGGCATTCCACCCGACCTCCAGGTGAAGGGACTCTCAGCATGTTGGTACGATTGTTGTTGCCGTAGCAGATGAAGACAGGGGCCCAGGTGAAGCCCGACATGCTGCCCTGGGCCACCAGCCGCTTGTAGCTGTTCACCGTGGGGGCGATCACGGCGCAGATGGCTGGCGCATGACGCAGCACCCCGGCGATGAAGCTGTGCGCCAGCTCGCTCACCTGGCCGGGTGCCCGATCGGCCGTTTCAAAGAGATTGATGCCGCTCTGCAGCTCGGCCAGCGACATGTTGAAGTGGGCGCCACTGCCGGTGCGGTCGGCATAGGGCTTGGGCATGAAGGTGGCGATCAACCCATGGTGGTGGGCGATCTCCTTGGCCATCAGCTTGAAGAAGGTGAGCCGATCCGCCATGGTGAGCACCTCCGCGTAATCGAAGTCGATCTCAAACTGCCCCGGGCCATCTTCGTGATCGAAGGAATAGACTCCCCAGCCGAGCTGGTTCATCGCGCTCACCAGCTCATCGAGCCAGGGGAGGTTGTCGAGCAGGGTGCGGACGTCGTAGGCCGGTTTGTCGAGGCAGTCGCGCGGGCTCAGGGGCACGGGGCGGCCCTGGTCATCCCGGCGCAGCACGAAGAATTCGGTTTCGATGCCAAGGTTGAAGCGATAGCCCATGGCGGCGGCCTGGGCCTGCACCCGCTGAAGGATGTGACGGCTGCAGGCCTCAAAGGGAGTGCCGTGCAGATGGAGCGTGCTGGCCATCCACACCAGCTCGCGCTGCCACGGCAGCACGGTGGCTGATGCCGGGTCGGGTACGGCGGCCACTTCGTCGTCGCTCACGTCCTGGGGCACGCCATCGAGGGCGGCACCGGTGAACAGCTCCGAGCCGGCAAGCATCTGACCAAGGTGGCTGAGGGGCACGGCCTTGGCTTTGCATACCCCGTGCAGATCGACGTAGCTCGCCAGGGCATAGCGCACCCCCTGACTTTCAAGGCTGCGGCGCAGTTCGTCAGCGGCTGGGGAGGTGGGGCCGCTCATGCCGTCACCAGGGTGGGGGACGTGGCGCGAGCGAACGGGCCACACACGGCTGCCTGCTGATCGCGTACCCAGCCATGCCAGGCCGCCAGCCCTTCACCGCTGCTCGCCGAGACGCGGATCACGGCACAGCGCGGATTCACGGCGCGGATGTGGGCCTCGATCCGCGCGATGTCGACCGGCAGGTAGGGCAGCAGGTCGGTCTTGGTGATCAGCACGCAGTGGGCCTCGCGGAACATCACCGGGTACTTGAGGGGCTTGTCGTCGCCCTCGGTGACGCTGAGCAGGGCCACCTTGCGGTGCTCGCCCACCTCGAATTCGGCGGGGCACACCAGGTTGCCCACGTTCTCCACCCAGAGCAGGTCGAGGCTGGCGGGATCGAGCCGCTGCTTGAGCAGCTTCAGGCCGCCGCTCACCATCGCCGCATCGAGGTGGCAGGCGCGGCCGGTGGTGATTGGCACCACCGGCACGCCCACGGCCTCGAGCCGCTCGGCATCGAGCTGGGTGGTCATGTCGCCCTCCAGTACCGCCATCTGCAGGTCGGTGGCGAGGGCAGCCAGGCTGCGCTCGAGCAGGGAGGTCTTGCCGGCGCCTGGGCTGCTCATCACGTTGAGGCAGAGCAGCTGCCAGGCATCGAAGTGCTCGCGGTTGTGTTCGGCCTGGTGCTGGTTGGCGGCCAGCAGGTTGAGGCCAAGGGTGTCTTCCAGGGGCATGTGCATGGCCGTCACACCGCAGCGGCGGTGGCGAGGGGGGCTTGGGGGGCGGTTGTCGCGCTGGGGCTGGCTGGTTCCGGCAAGCGGTAATCGACGGAGCGGATGCGCAGTTCACGGCCGCTCACGATCTCCTCCATCGGCTGGTTGCAACAGGGGGAGCGGTAGGCCTGCTGGGGATCGGGGCTGTAGGTGCCGTTGCACAACACACAGCGCCCCACCAGCGGCACGGTTTCGATCGCCAGCTCGGCGCCGTCGAGCCAGCTGCCGCGCACGGCCGCCCGCCAGGTGGTGACCAGCTGGTCGGGCTCCACACAGGTGAAGGTGCCCACCTGCAGATGCACCGTCTGAACCTGCGGCGTGACGGGGTCGTGCTGCTGCCTCCACTCCTGCATGGAGAGCACCAGGCATTTGGTCATGTCGACTTCATGCATGGCGCTATCTCCACGTCTGGTCGACGTTCATGTTGCAGACGTCGCTGATCCAGCTCGGCTTTTGCTTCCGCGGCAACTGACCGCTCACCACCAGGTGGGCCATGGTGTCGCAGATCACCCGGCAGGCCATCAGGGAGGTCATGTCGCTGATGTCGTAAGGGGGCGACACCTCCACCAGCTCCAGGCCGCACACCGGTACGTTGCGCACGATCAGCTCCAGCAGCTTGAGGGCCTCGCGCGGCAGCAGGCCGCCGGGCTCGGGCCAGCCGGTGCCGGGCACGAAACCGGCATCGATGCAGTCAATGTCGAAGGAGATGTAGACGCAGTCGGTGCCATCGGTGGCCCGCTCGATCGCGAACTGGGCAGCGGCCTCCAGCCCCATCTCACAGATGTCGGTGACAGTGAGCACGTTGGTGCCCCGCTCCCGGCACACCTTCACGCCTTCGCGGGGCACCTGCCAGCCGCCGATGCCCAGCTGCACCAGGTTCTTGGCCGGCGCATTGGCCATGTTCGTGGCGTGGAACCACGGACAGGTGTGCATGCGCTCGTCGAGGTCGATCTCCTGGGTGTCGACGTGACGATCGAAGTGGATGATGCCCACTTTCTTGTCGCCCAGGTGGCGGCAGACGCCGCGCACGGTGGGGAAGCCGATCGAGTGGTCGCCGCCGAGGATGATCGGGAAGGCGCCGCTGGCGAACACGTGGGCGACGCCCTTGGAGATCTGATCGAAGCTCTTCTCGTTGTTGGCCGGAATCGTGAAGATGTCGCCGACGTCGCAGAGCTTGATCTGCTCGCGCAGATCCACCCCCATTTCGTAGTTGTAGGGGGTGTAAAGCGCCGAAATCCGGCGGATACCCTGGGGCCCGAATCGGGTGCCGGGCCGGTAGGTGGTGCCACTGTCGTGGGGCACACCCACGATTGCCACATCAAATTCACCGACACGGTTCACGTCCTCGATGTAGGGCGCCTTCATGAAGGTGTTGATGCCCGCGTAGTGGGGCAGTTCACCGCGGGAGAAGGTGGAGATGCGCCGGTCGACGATGCTCTCGGCCGCTTCCAGGCCGTAGCGGTGGGCCTGGTCGACCTCCTGTTGCCAGCCGGTGAGGGGAAGGGCTCGCTCCTTTTCGAGGGCCTGCATCCCCTCGCTCGGGTGCAGACGTTCGAAGGCGCCAGAGGCACCTGAGGGGGTCTTCATGACATGGCAGGGGGTGAGGAGTGGTTGCGGTCTCCCGGGCTTTTATCCCTCCGTGCCCCGGCCTGCGCCGGTGGAGCTCTCTTGGACCAGACACCCAGTGATGGGCCGGAACCCTAGAACTCCTGTTCCGCAGTGAAAGTGTGAAGGACCTGAGCGTCGCTGATGGTGGCGGTCGTTACCGCAGCGGCGATCGGGCGGTCGATTGATCCGGGCGGTCGATTGATCAGTCGTGGTGGTGGTGCTCGTGCTCGCCCTGCTGGGTTGGCTGGTGGTGGTCAGGGTGGGCGAGGGCGGCGGTGGGGTTGGCTGCGGACAACCAGGCCAGCGCCAGCAGCAGCGCTGCGACCAACCGGCCATCAGGACGCCGCGATGAGAGGGGAAGACGGGGATTCATGGAGAGAGCCGTGCGGCAGTGCGAGTAAAGGCCAATGGCCTGGGGCGGACCGTAAGGAGCCGGCTGCGCTTGTCCAGTAGCCATGGCAACAATTTGCCAGGCCGGGCTAGACCATCGATTCGGGTTGCACCCACTGCTCGAACTCCTCGGCGCTGAGCTCACCGAGCACCAGGGCTGCCTCCTTGAGGCTGAGCTGGTGCTGATGGGCATGTTTGGCAATGGTGCAGGCCCGGTCGTAGCCGATCGCCGGGGTGAGGGCGGTGACCAGCATCAGGCTCTGGTCGAGCAGGGCGCTGATGCGGTTTTCATCGGCGGCGAGGCCCTCGATGCAGTGCTGGCGGAAGCTGCTGCAGCTGCCTGCCAGCAGCTCGATGCTCTCCAGCAGGTTGTGGGCGATCAGCGGCTTGAACACGTTGAGCTCGAAATTGCCCTGGCTGGCGGCGATCTGCACGGCCGTGTTGTTGCCCATCACCTGCACGGCCACCATCGTCAGGCTCTCGCACTGGGTGGGGTTCACCTTGCCGGGCATGATCGAGCTGCCCGGTTCGTTTTCCGGCAGGATCAGCTCGCCCAGGCCGCAGCGGGGGCCGCTGGCCAGCCAGCGGATGTCGTTGGCGATCTTCATCAGGCTGCCCGCCAGCACGGTGAGGGCGCCGTGGGCGGCGGCCAGGGGCTCGTGGCCCGCCAGGGCCTGGAACGTGTTGGGGGCTGAGGTGAAGGGCAGGCCGAGGCGCTCGGCCAGCCGGGCCGCCACCGCTTTGCCGAAGCCGGCCGGCGCATTGAGGCCCGTGCCCACCGCTGTGCCGCCGATGGCCAGCTGGAGCACCTGGGGCAGGCTGGCGCGCAGAGTCTCCAGCCCCAGCTCCAGCTGGGCGGCGTAGCCACTGAATTCCTGGCCCAGGCTGAGGGGGACGGCGTCCTGCAGGTGGGTGCGGCCGATCTTGATGATCGCCTTGAAGGCCTCGGCCTTGGCAGCCAGGGCCTGGCGCAGCGCCTCCACCGCCGGGATCAGCCGCTGCTGCAACTCGAGGGCCACGGCGATGTGCAGGGCGGCCGGGAAGGTGTCGTTGCTCGACTGGCTGAGGTTCACATGGTCGTTGGGGTGCACCGGGCTCTTGCTGCCCAGCACGCCGCCCGAGGCCGCGATCGCCCGGTTGGCGATCACCTCGTTCACGTTCATGTTGGTCTGGGTGCCGGAGCCGGTCTGCCAGACCTTGAGCGGGAACTCCCCGTCGAGGCGGCCTTCGGCCACCTCCTCGGCCGCCGCCACGATCAGGGCGGCCAGCTCGGGGCTGAGCCTGCCCCTGGCCTGGTTCACCTCGGCGCAGGCGGCCTTGAGGGCGCCGAAGGCATGCACCACCGCCAGGGGCATTCTCTGGCCAAAGGGGAAGAAATGCAGGGAGCGCTGGGTCTGGGCTCCCCAGAAGTGCTCGGCGGGCACGGTGATCGTGCCCATCGCGTCGCTCTCCTGGCGCGTTGTCGCCATGGGGTGTTCGCTCACCGGCGCACCACCTCCGCGTTGAGCTCGTTGATGCTCACCGTGGAGCTGCGGCGGAACTCCTCAGGAATGGTGATGCCCGTGGCCTCACTGATGGCGTCGTTGATGGTGTCGAGGGGGACCTGTCCGTCCTGATCCAGCAGCACCTGCCCTTCCGGGCTGAACACCACCACCTGAGGGATGTGGCCATGCCAGTAGTGGGCTGGATCGCTTGGGCCCTGGTCGGGGCGGTCCTGCAGGGGGTCGGTGACCAGGGGGATCAGCTCGATGCTGTTGCCCCAGAGCCGCTGCAGCTCCGACACGGCGGGGGCGAACTGCTTGCTGGAGGTGTCGTCGTCGAGGTAGTACACCACCACAGCTGGTCGGTGCTCCGCCAAGGCCTGCTCCAGGCTGCTGCGGGGCGGCACCAGGGAGCCGTTGCCGGCATAGAGGGCGTAGATGTTGCCGTCGTAGGTGTTGTTGGTGAGGGATGCAGCGGCGATCGGTGGGGCCACCACCATCACCAGCAATCCCAGAAGCAGGGAGAGCCAGGTTGAAAGCCGCCAGCTGGCGGTGACCGACCAGCCTGCGGGCGGATTGCCCTGGTCCTGCCGTTGCCGCCTGTCGTTCACCCGCTTCGCTCAGCTGCGGCCATTGTGACCGTTGCCCGCGGCAGAGCCGATCAGGACCTGCCGATGCTGCGGCCCATGCCCTGGAGGATGCCCCGGCCCACCAGGCCGATCGCCCGGCCCACCACCTGGGTCAGCAGCACCACCAGCAGGTTCCCCACGCCGCTGATCAGCTGGCGCAACTGGGGGGCGAGGGCATCGCGGGCCTCAAGGGCGAGGGCCACCAGCTGCTGGAGCCAGCCCAGCTGGCGCAGCTCCTGGTCGCGCGGTTCGAGCAGCTGCAGGGTGGCGATCTGGCTGCCATCGAGACAGAGCAGCTCACGGCGGCTCTCGTAGAGCGCGATCGGCCGCTGAAACCAGCTGAGCCAGCGCTGCTGGGCGTTGAGCTGGTTGCGCAGCCGCTCCAGGTTGCGGGTCGACAACAGTTCGGGTCGCAGCAGGTAGCGGCGCAGATCGGGCCAGTCGCCGCAGCAGGCCAGCACGTCGGCCGCAAGCAGCTCGGCGCTGCGCAGCAGCCAGTTGGACACCAGCCGCTCCAGGTGCAGCACCGCCTGAGGTTCGTCGGCGGGCAGCAGACGGCCGTCGACCAGCAGGGGCCTGGCCAGCACCAGGGTCGCCAGCATCGCCTGGGCATCGGGCAGTTCCGGATCCCCGGCCTCGGGATCGCTGGCTTCCACCAGACTCACGGCCACGGGCCGCAGGGCGCCGTCGCGGGGGAGCTGGACATAGGGGCTGGCCATCGCCACCAGGGCCTGCTGGCGCAGCTGACGCTGCAGCGCTGGCCAGCGTTCGGCGAGCAGGGCGGCGGCATCGCCGGGGCTCTGGCCCACCTCCTCGGCCAGCTGGCGGCGGATGCAGTCGAGCTGGTGCAGCAGGGCGATCAGCAGATCAATGCGCCGCTGGGGGTTGAGCCCCTCGATCGCCAGCAGCTGGCCCGTGTGGTTGGCGGGGCCTGCTTCGATCGCCGCGGTGAGCCGCTGCTGCACCGCCGACCAGACCCCTGCGGCATTGCGTTGCTGCAGGGTGAGGCTGGTGCGGGCGGGAGCGCTGCTGCCCACCAGTGCGGCCCGGTTGGCGGCCCGGTTGGCGGCTGGGGCGGCGCCGCCAGTCTCCCCCTGATCGGGCCCCTGATCGGGCCAGGCCAGGCTCAGCGGTCCCCAGAGCCAGAGCAGCAGGCGCCGTGCTGCGCCCAGCTCCCGCAGCCGCCCTTCCAGCATCAACCGGGCGAGGGGGTGCAGATTGGTGCGCTCCAGCAGCAGCCGGCAGCCGCAGCGGGCCACATCGATCTGCTGCAGACCGCCCACCAGCAGCGCCTGGCCGATGCTGAGGCGCTGGGAACTTGGTGGCACCGCCCCGCTGGCGCTGCACAGTTCCACCACCCGCCCGCCCTGGCGCAGGGTGGCGATGGCGCGGTGCAGCAGGTCCGCATCGGGGGCTTCCAGCAGGCCTTCGGCCGGCAGCAGCAGCAGGGCCGCACGATCGAGGCCATGGCCGCTGCCCAGCACGATCAGCAGCGGTGCTGGTTGCCAGCGTTCCCGCAGCAGGGTGGCTTCCCGCTGCAGCACCGCCAGCGGGGTGGCATCGGCCGGTCGCCACAGCACCAGATCGGGGGCGCCATTGAGCTCTTCGGCCGCCTGCACCGGCCTGATTGCGGCATCGGGTGCACCTTCCAGCCAACGGGTCAGACCTGCCGCCAGCACGGGTTCGGCGATCAGCAGCAGCTGGCAGGTCACGGCCGCGCGGCGGAACACCCGCTCAAGGTACCGGTCTCAGCAAGCATCGGGCCGTCGCCCGGTGAGCTGGAGGGTGTACGACTCGATGCGAAAGCCGGTCTGCTGTTCGATTGCTTGCAGCAGTTCGGCCGGCAGGCTCACGTCGAGGTCGTGGATCGCTCCTGAATCCAGACAGGTGAGATGGCTGTGGGGATCGCTGCGGTAGCCGTAGAGCCGACCGCTGGCCCGCTCCAGGCACTCGATCACGCCGGCGGATTGGAGCGCCTCCAGGTTCTGATAAACGGACGTGTGGCCGATGTTGCGGCCGAGATTGTTCAGCTTTTCAAAAATGTCGCGGGCGCTCAGGTGGGCTTTTTCCGCCCACAGCAGGTCGAGCACCATGCGTCGCTGCCGGCTCAGGCGCATGCCGAGGTCCCGGCAGCGACGGTAGACCGCCTCAACGCTGGAGCAGCCCGCGGGCGAGGACGCTGCGCCGAGCACTGCTGGGTTCAGCACCGGAAGCAGCTGGTGTGTGGAGCTGGCAACAGCTGGACTCAAGCGCGACAATGTCTGCGGCAACTCTTCTGTTATAGAGCACTCCGCAACCGCCCCGTGTTCGGGTTGCTGCGGCCCGGCACCAGTCAGGCCAGTCTGCCGCTGCCGGGCGTGGTGCTGACGTCCTGGAGGCGGCCGTCGCCGATCGCCTGCAGCGCCTCGTTCAGGTCGACGCGACCGTCATAGAGCGCGCGGCCGACGATCACACCCTCCACACCCTGGTTCGCCAGGCTGAGCAGCGACAGCAGATGCTCCAGGTTGCCGATGCCACCGGAGGCGATCACCGGCACGCCGCTGGCTTCGGCCATCCCCCGCAGAAACGCCAGATTCGGACCCGCCAGCGTGCCGTCGGTGGCGATGTCGGTGCAGATCAGGGCGGCCAGGGGACTGCGGCTGAACCGTTTGGCCAGGTCGGTGGCCTCCGTGCCGCTCGCTTCGATCCAGCCCCGGGTGGCCACCTTGCCGTCGCGAGCGTCGATCCCCACCACGATCCGCTGCGGATGGCGAGCTGCCAGACGATCAACCAGTTCCGGCTGCTCCAGGGCAACCGTGCCCAGGATCACCCGATCCAGCCCGCAGGCCAGAAGCTCCTCGGCGCGCTGCTCGGTGCGCACACCGCCGCCGAGCTGCACCGGGATGGCAAGGGCAGCGGTGATCGCCCGGATCACCGCATCGTTCACCGGCTCGCCCGTGCGGGCACCGTCGAGGTCCACCAGGTGCAGCCGCTCGGCCCCCTGCTGCTGCCAGCTGAGGGCCTGGGCCACCGGGTCGGCTGAAAAGTGGGTCACCTGGGCGTAATCGCCCTGGTGAAGGCGCACGCACTGGCCGTCGAGCAGATCGATGGCGGGGATCACCTGCATGGCTCGGCCTGGAGGCAAGGACTGCCAGCCAGGCTGCCAGAGCTGGCGGTCTCGCAGCTGCGCCAGCGGCACCAGCAGGCGGAACCCCGGCTCCAGCACAGCGGCCAGCTCGACGGCCCGCTGCTGGCCGCGGCCCCGCTCGCCGATCAGGCGGAAGTGGCGGAAGCCTCCGGCGCTTGAGCGCATCGCTGGCAGGGCTGTGTAGGCAGGGCTGGGTCGCATCGGGCCATCCTGGGCGTAGATGCGGCGTCCGCCGTGGCGTTCCTGCTGGAGCTGGTGCCGCCCCTGTTGCTGGGCCTGGGGTTGGCCCGGCGCTGCCCGCAGCTGGCGGGGCGGCTGGCGCCGCCCCTGGTGCGCTGGGGGGTGCCCTTCAGCCTGATGGGGCTGCTGTTGCGCAGCGGGCTGCAGTGGCGCTACGCCGAGGTGCTGCTGCTGGCGGTGCTGGTGGTGGTGGTCGGCCTGCTGATGGTGCATCGGCTGCCCCGGTTGTTCCCGGGGCCGGCGGAACGGCTCGGAGCCGTGGTGGGCAACACCGCCTACTTCGGCATCCCCGCCGCCCTGGCCCTTCTCCCGACCGAGGCCGTGGGCTACGCCATCAGCTACGACCTGGCGGCCACGCTGTTCACCTGGACCATCGGCCCCTCGCTGCTGGCCGGACGGCGCCTGCGCCTGCAGGTGCTGCTGCGGGCACTGGCGGCCAGTCCCGCCAGCCAGGGGTTGGCCGGCGCGTTGCTGCTGCAGCTCACGCCCTGGCACGCCGGCCTGGCGGGCCTGCTGTGGTGGCCGGCCCGGGCAGTGGTGTGGCTGTCGCTGGTGGTGCTTGGCCTGCGCATGGTGGCCGTGCTGGGCACTCCCCTGCCGCGGCCGCTGCTGCCGGCCATGATCTGCAAGCTGCTGCTGTTTCCGCTGGCGGTGCTGGGGCTGGCCCTGCTGCTGCGCCTGCCGCCGCTGCTGCTGGCGCCGCTGGTGCTGCAGGCTGCCGCCCCCACGGCGGTGGCCGTGCTGTTGCTGGCGGAGGCAGCGGCACCGCCCGGAGGCGAACAGGCCCGGTCGGCGGCCCTGGTGCTCTGGAGCACCCTGCTGGCCCTGGGCAGCGTGCCGCTGTGGGCCTGGCTGCTGCGCCTCGCCGGCCTGAGCCCAGCGGCCGGCGGCGGCTGAGCAACGCCCAGAATGGCTCCGACCTTTTCGGGCCCGCGGGCCGGTAGCGGCATGGACATCCTGGTGATGGGCGGCACGCGCTTTGTCGGCAAGCCCCTGGTGGAGCGGCTCCTGGCCGCGGGCCATGCCCTCACCCTGTTCACCCGGGGCAACAGGCCGGCGCCGGCGGGTGTGGAACATCTGGTGGGCGACCGCAGCAGTGTCGAGGGCCTGCGGCTGCTTGACAGCCGTCGCTTCGATGTGATCGTCGACAGCTCCGGCCGCAGCCTGGAGGATTCCGAGGCGGTGATCAGCCGCACCGGGGCCCCCAGCCACCGCTTCGTGTACGTGAGCTCGGCCGGGGTGTACGCCGACAGTGAGCTCTGGCCCCTGGATGAGGACAGCCCCACCGATCCCCAGAGCCGCCATGCCGGCAAGCTCGACACTGAAGCGTGGCTGCGGGGCCAGGGCATTCCCTTCACCAGTTTCCGCCCCACCTACATCGTCGGGCCGGGCAACTACAACCCGGTGGAGAGCTGGTTCTTTGATCGCATCGTGCATGGCCGGCCCGTACCCCTGCCCGGCGATGGCAGCACGATCACCCAGCTGGGCCACGTCTCCGACCTGGCCGCCGCCATGGCCCGCTCCATCGAGGTGGATGCCGCCGCCAACCGCACCTACAACTGCAGCGGCCGCCAGGGAATCACCTTCCGGGGGTTGGTCCACGCTGCTGCGCGAGCTGCAGGCAGGGATCCTGCGGCGGTGGAGATCCGCAGCTTCGATCCCGCCGGGCTCGACAAGAAGGCGCGCAAGGCTTTCCCGCTGCGGCTGGCCCACTTCCTCACCGACATCACCCGGGTGCGGCGCGAGCTGGCCTGGGATCCGGAATTCGATCTCGAGGCCACCCTGGCCGACAGTTATGTCAACGATTACGCCCTGCGGACGGGAAGCGATCCGGATTTCAGCGCCGATGCGGCCCTGATGGGTTGATCAGCGGCGCCGGAGATAGCTCCAGGCCGAGCTGAGGGCCAGCACCAGCGACGGCCAGAACAACCACCAGCCCAGCTGATGCAGGGTTGCCGCCAGGTCGGTCTGGCCATACCCCTGCCCCCCGCCCAGCCCCCAGCCGAGGGGCCAGAGCAGCAGCAGCAGGCTGGCAAACTGCAGCACCGTTTTCGCCTTGCCGGCCGGGGAGGCCGGACCGCCGCCGCTGGCGCCGCTGCGCCAGCCGGAGATCAGCAGCTCGCGGGCCAGCAGCAGCCACACCGCCCAGAGCGGCAGCTGCTGGGGCCAGCTGGGCTGGGCGGCCAGCCAGAGCAGGGGGGCGGCGATCAGAATCTTGTCAGTGAGCGGATCGAGGCGAGCACCCCAGGCCGAGCCGCCGCCGGCGCGGCGGGCCAGCAGGCCGTCGGCCCAGTCGCTCAGCCCGCCCAGCAGCAGCAGCCACCAGGCCAGGCCCGCCGCCCCACCGGCGAGGGCCAGGATCAGCGGCAGCCCCAGCAGGGCGCGGCCGACGGTGAGCCCATCGGCAAGGCGCCGCAGCCTGGACCGGGCCAGGCTCATGGCAGCGGCCCCAGCTGGCTGTCGAGGCCGTAGGGCTCGGCGTCAGCCGGGTCGTTGATGCCGAGCTCCTGGCGCCACTGGCGCACCGGCTTCTCCCAGCCCTCCTCCCACTTCACCGCCGCCAGGCACTGGGCCTGGCGGGCGATGGCGTGGCCGTGAGCCTGGGCGGCGCTGAGCTTTGGGTAGCGCTCGGGCTGGAAGCGGAAGGCGGCCAGCTGAGCGGCGCTGGTGAGCAGCACATAGCCCGGGAAGCCGATCTGGGCGGCGGTGATCGCCAGCACGCCGTTCTCGCCGGCGGCCTCGGTGCCGAATCCCGCCACCACGTGGTGGATGTCGTGGGTGGTGGCGATGCGCTGGGTGAGCCAGCGGTCATCACTGCCGGTGTCGCGGGGGCGGAAGAACGCGGGGTCGTAGCCCAGCGAGAGGATCAGGTCGGCGTAGCGGCGGCCCAGGGTACCGGGGGGCAGCTGGCGCAGCCGGTCGATGTCCGGCTGCAGGGGGGGATAGTGCTCGGCCAGCAGGGCCGCCCCCTCCGGCAGGGCCCTGAGGCGCTCCACGCTGGCGGCCAGCTGGGGGCTGCCCAGGAAGTTGTCGATCAGGTCGGCGATGCTGCTCAGCTCGCCGCCGCTGCGGCCCACGGCCGCCAGCAGGCGCAGATTGTTGGCGGCGCGCAGGGCCTCCTGGAAGCGGCTCATCGGCGGGCTGGTTTGTATGACCGCAGTCTGCTCAGGCTCGCGGCCATGGGCAGCCCACCCAAGCGCGGTGCGCCCGCGGGCTCAGAATGCGCCCAGCCGTCCGACTCGCCCGTGGTGCAGCAGCCCGTTTCCGCCGTGATGACCACCCCGGTGCTGAGCGTGAACCAGGATTCGCCCCTGCAGGAAGCGGTGACCCTGATGAGCGAGCACCACATCAGCGGCCTGCCGGTGCTCGATGGCAGCGGCGCGCTGGTGGGCGAGCTGAGCGAGCAGGACCTGATGGTGCGCGAGAGCGGCTTCCAGCCGGGGCCCTACGTGATGCTGCTCGACGCGGTGATCTATCTGCGCAATCCGCTCAACTGGGACAAGGAGGTGCACCAGGTGCTGGGCAGCACGGTGAAGGACGTGATGAGCACCCGCACCCACACCTGCGGCGTGGACCTGCCCCTGCCGGCGGCGGCGCGCCAGCTGCACGAGGGCGGCACCCAGCGGCTGTTCGTGCTCGACGGCAACGACAAGCTGGCCGGTGTGCTCACCCGCGGCGACGTGGTGCGGGCCCTGGCGGCCGCTGAGGGCTGAGCAGGGCCCCCCTATCCACCCGCCGCAGAGCCAGTCCTGTGACCACCACCAGCGCCGCCGATCCCCTGCCCTCCTGGCGGCCCGGTGCCGTCAAGCAGGCCCTGCTGGCCTTCGTGGCGGCGGTGAGCAGCGAGGGCTCGGATCGTTTCGTGCCGGAGCCGGAGCGGGTGGCGGTGTTCGACAACGACGGCACCCTCTGGCCGGAGCAGCCGCTGCCCTTCCAGGCGGCCTTCGCCTTCGCTGAGCTCCAGGGGGCGGTGCAGCGCCAGCCGGAGCTGGCCAGCGACCCGATGGTGCAGGCGGCCCTGGCCGGCGACATCGGCGCCCTGCTGGCCGGTGACCACTTCGACGGGCTGCTGCGGGTGATCGCCGTGAGCCATGCCGGCATGACCACCGAGGCCTTCGCCGCGGCGGTGGAAGCCTGGCTGGGCTCCGCCCGCCATCCCCAGCTGCAGCGGCCCTACGACGCCCTCACCTATGGGCCGATGCAGGAGGTACTGGCGCTGCTGCGGGCCCATCACTTCCGCAGCTTCATCGTGTCCGGCGGCGGCGCCGACTTCATGCGGGTGTGGGTGGAGCGGGTGTACGGCATCCCGCCGGAGCGGGTGGTGGGCTCCACCGGCCGCACCCACTTTGAGCTGCGCGACGGCGCGCCGCTGCTGGTGAAGTCGCTCGACACCCTGTTCGTGAACGACGGCGCCGGCAAGCCGGCGGGCATCCACCAGTTCATTGGTCGCCGGCCGCTGATGGCCTTCGGCAACAGAGATGGCGACCTGGCGATGCTGCAGTACACCACCATCAACAACCCGCGCCCGAGCTTCGGGTTGATCGTGCACCACACCGACGCCGAGCGGGAATTCGCCTACGACGCCGAAACCAGAAGCACCGGCCGGCTGGTGGAGGCCCTGCGCCAGGCCCCCGAGCGCGGCTGGCACGTGGTGGACATGGCCCGCGACTGGACGACGGTGTTTGCCTAGGCGGCCAGCAGCGGCCGGGCCCGGTCGTTGATCAGCTGGAGCAGATCAAACAGCTGCTCCGCCTCCGCATCCGAGAACAGGCCTTCCGGGCCGGTGGGGGCCAGGTCGCTGAAGGGTGGGTCGTAGAGGCGGGCGGGATCCATGGCGCCGCGGCTGGTGAGTTCATCGATGATCTCGTTGATGAAGCGGATCTGGGTGGCGGTGTGGGTGCCCTCGGCCAGGTAGTCGGCAAACAGCTCCTTGGCGGCATTGCGATCGAGGCCCACCATGGAGCGGATGAACACCCCGAAGCCATTGCACTCCTCACGGGCACGCGCGATGGCCTGCTGATCGCCGATGCCATGGCTGATCAGGAACTGCTCCAGTTCGTTGAGATCGGCGGAGGTGAGGGGCTGGTTGCGGCGCAGGCGCTGCATGGTGAGGTGGTCGTCGTGCGCCCGCAGGAACTCGCGGGCCCGCAGGCGGAACTGCTGGAACTCGTCGCGGCTGAGCAGGGCGGCGGCATCGAGTTCGCGCAGCGCTCCGAGCTCGTCGGCGAAGTTGGTGTAGAGGGGTTCCCTGCTGATCGTTTCGATCAGACCCATCAGGCCCCGCAGGCGCCGCCGCGCTTCCTCGAGCATCGGCACGGTGACGTCCTGCCACCATTCATCGCGCAGTAGATCGCGAATCAGCTCCAGCTCGGCCGCCACCTGGGGAATGTTGGGCCGGGCCTCCAGCTGGGCGGCCAGCTCGCGGAGCTGCAGCTGGAGGCGCTGGAAGCGTGGCTCGCCGCGCAGCAAGGCGAGCTGCAGGTTGTAGAGGAGCAGATCGAAGCGGCGCGCGTCGGCATCGGTGTCGCCCTGCTGCTCGGCGTAGGCCGAGGGCAGGGGGGCCAGGGTGGCGGCGAGGGCCTGATAGTCATCGGGGCTGAGGCTGGCCCAGGCCTCATGGTTGCGGAAACGCTCCACAAGCTGCAGATGGGGTCGCACCAGAAAGTTGTCGGCCGGGCAGGCGGCCACATGGCAGCGCAGGAGTTCGGCGAGCGTGTGGCGATACAGCCCTAGAGCGTTGTCGTGATCGGCTGGCTGGCCGTCTCGCGAGGGAATGGCCATGCTGGGCACCGAAGGCAGGATCGAAAGCAGCCCTTTCTGGTCAATCGTGTCGATCAGCGCCAGGCGACTGCGGAACAGGCGAGTGCTGAGGCTTTCGGGCGCGGAAGTGGCCTCGGCGCCGCCCTGGCCGAGAAAGAATTCGAGGTTTTGGCAGAGATCGAAGATCCAGAAGCACTCCTTGTCGCGTCCAGGGCCAAATAAGCCCTTGCAGGTGCGGGTGCCGCGCCCCACCATCTGCCAGAACTTGGTGCGCGAACGCACCGGCTTGAAGAACACCAGGTTGACGATCTCCGGGATGTCGATGCCGGTGTCGAGCATGTCGACGGAGATGGCGATCCGTAGATCGCTGTCTGGATTGGAGAACTCGTCAATGAGCGATTGGGCGTACTTCACCTGGTTGTCGATCACGCGGGCGGCCTTGCCGGCCAGGTGGGGGTAGTGGTGATCGAAGCGCTCGCGGATGAACTCGGCATGCTTGTGGTTGCGCGCGAAGATCACGCTCTTGCCAAGGCGATCACCGGCGGCTTCGAGGCAGCCCTTGGTCATCAGCACCTGCAGCCCCTTGTCGACGGTGTCGGCGTTGAACAGCCAGGCGTTGACGGCGCCGGAATCCACACGGCCGGCGTTCTGCACGTTCTCCTCCCAGTCGAGCAGGTCCCACTGGGTCTTTTCCTCGTCGCTGAGGGCGGCATAGCTGATGCCCTCGCGCGGGAAGCGCAGCGGCACGGAGATGGGCTTGAAGGGCACCAGAAAGCCATCGGCGACGGCCTGATCGAGGCCGTACTCATCGGTGGGTAGGCCGATCTCTCGGTCGAAGAGCTCGTAGGTGTTGCGGTCGATCTCCTCGCGGGGCGTGGCGGTGAGACCGCTGAGCAGCGAATCGAAGTAGGCAAAGATCGCCCCGTACTTCTGATACACACTGCGGTGGGCCTCGTCGATGATCACCAGATCGAAGTGGCCCACCCCAAAGCGCTTGACGCCGTGGGCATCCTCTGCATCGATGAGGTTCATCATCGTGGGGTAGGTGGAGAGGAACACGCGCCCCTCACCGCCCTTGTTGGTGACCAGATTCACCGGTGAGCAATCGGGCAGGAAGCGGCGAAAGGCCCGCTCGGCCTGGAGGACGAGGGAGGTGCGATCGGCGAGAAACAGCACCCGCTTCACCCAGTTGCAACGGGTGAGCAGGTCGGTGAGCGAGATGGCGGTACGGGTCTTGCCGGTGCCGGTGGCCTGCACCAGCAGGGCTTTGCGCCGGCCCTGCTCCAGGGATTCACAGATCGCCCGGATCGCCCGCTGCTGGTAGTAGCGCCCGGCAATTGCGGTGGAGATGGTGGCCTGGGCAAGGGGCTGGCGGATCTCGCGGCGGCGGATCAGGGTTTCGAGCTCCTCCTTCTTGTAGAAACCCTGAACGTCCCGGGGTGGATAGCGCAGGTCATCCCAGAGGCGGTGCCGGTAGCCGTTGGAGAGAAAGATCAGGGGCCTCTGGCCGTAGCGCTGCTCGAGACAGTTGGCGTACAGCTCAGCCTGGCGCTGGCCTTCCATCGGATCGCGGCTGGTGCGCTTGGCTTCCACCAGGCCGAGCGGTTTGCCGTCGTCGCCCCAAAGCACGTAATCCACGAACCCTTGGCCCGTGGCATTGGGCATGCCCTGCACCTCGTGTTCATGGGTGCAGCTCTGGCCGTGCACCCAGCCGGCTTCCTCGAGGTAGTGGTCGATGGTGGCGCGGCGGGTCTCGAATTCGCTAAGGTCGGGTTCGGGCTGGGCGGCAGCTTCATTGACCTTGCGCAGAGCGGTGATCTCCTGTCGCAGCCGATCGAGTTC
Source organism: Cyanobium sp. NIES-981 (assembly GCA_945901765.1). Lineage (GTDB taxonomy): Bacteria > Cyanobacteriota > Cyanobacteriia > PCC-6307 > Cyanobiaceae > NIES-981. Next base: position 54,260 of record CAMDLO010000002.1, read on the forward strand.
TTCCTGGGAGGCCAGGGCGGCCAGGCGTTGATCGCGCAACTGGGCATCACGCTCGGCCAGCTGGTCCGCCAAGGCCTCCAGTTGTTCGCGGCTCTGGGCCTGTTGGGCGGTGGCGGCGTCACGGCTGGGCAGGAGATCGGCGTTGAAGCTGCAGCCCCGTACGCGATGGGGATCACGGCCATAGGTGAGCGCAAACCAGCGCAGCACCTGGAACAACTCCCGAGCAGCCAGCACGGCATCGCCAGGGCGGATCGGATCGCTGCGATGCACGGCCTTGTTGCCGAGGTCTTTGAGCAGGCGGAAGCGACGCATCTGCTCGCCCGCCACGTCGCAGAACACGCGTGCGTACATCAAATCCGCCAGGGTCTGGGCGGTCAACGGCCGCTCCAGCTGCCCGTCGTTGTCGTACACCCACTCCACCAGCAGCTCGATGGTGCGGCGGGCGTAGAAGCAGGCGGTGCGCGGATCGGAGAGAGCGAACTGCTCGACCTTCTGCGCCTCCTCGTGGAGCTCAGGCCATTGGCCTGCGATGAGGGCGTACTGGGAAGAGACAGTGGTCATGACAGCTGACGTTCTACCTGCGTCAACAGCGAGGACGTGACGGCAAGAAGGAGCGGCCAATCGGGGGGGCTGATCTCCAGGCTGTCGTCGTAACGCGTCTGAACTGCGAAGAAAGTGAGATCAGCAATCCGTTCGAATGGACTGAGATCCGATCCCACTTCTTCCAGCCAGTCCATCAGGGCCATGATGTCGTGTGTGAAGGGTGCGAGCCCTCCACGGGAATGAATCCAGCTTTTGAGAGCCTTCTCGCAGGCCTGTTGCAACAGGAACCCGATGCTGCTGTCGCGGAACCCCGAAAGCTCAACCATGCGCTGCGCCTCGGCAAGATCGGCCTGGGCAATGCGGAGGTAGCGAATGGCGTCGGGATCAGCCATGCAGCAGGATTCCCTCCTCATAGGCGCGCGTGGTGACGGCGCTTCGATACTGCTGCCGTTGGTTCACTTCACTCTCGGAGTACAGCAGCAGATCGAGAGGAAGCCGATGGCTGGAGAACTGGCGCCAGAGGGCCCCCAGTACACGCACCCGGTCATGGGTTGTCAGCCAGAGATCCGGCACGGTGATCAGCAGATCCACGTCGGAGTCGGGCCGGGCAGTGCCCCTGGCGCGGGATCCGAACAACCGCACCTGGGCCTCCGGGATGGCCGCTGCGATGCCGGCTGCCACGGTGCTGATCCGCGGATCGATCGGGTTGGCAGTAGGAGTGGAGGTGGATTCGGTCATGGGGCCATTCTGGTCACGGACCTTCAGGTGCGTCATCCAGTTGTCGCTCCAGCGACTGGCGGATCAGGCCGAGGGCATAGGGAACTTCCTCCAGGCTGGAGATACCCAACTCCACCTCGCCATTGCCCCAGCGGCCGATGCCGGCGACGTTCTTGGCGATGCCCCTGGGGTCGTCGAGCTCGGCGAAGGGCATGTTGAGGCTGAGGCGCAGCCGCTTGGCCTGGGGAACGATGTCAACGACGTTGGTCTCAGCCTTGTAGGCGATGTAGAGCTTGAGCACTTCCTGGCTCACGTTCGGGTCCAGAGCCCGGATGCGGACGTCCAACAGATCGAAGACCGCTCGGATCTGGGGGTTGGACAGCTGGGGATGGTCGTCGAGGGTGTAGCTGGCGACCTGGCTGCGGCTGGGTTGCCGGTAGGCCTGGCGCTGCTCCTCGCTCAGCTGGGGCGATGCCCACACCTCCAAAGCGCGTGCGGCGAGGGTCTCCCCGCGCTGGCGCATGGCACCCACATCCCAGCGCTCCAGTTGGCCCAAGCCCTGGTTGAGGCGCAGGGGGCTTGTGCAGAAACCGCCCTCGGGGTGGTCGCGCTTGTCTGTGAAGGGCCGATCGCTGAGTTCGGGGTTGTAGCCGGTGAGGGTGAGGTTGCCGAGGCGGTGCAGCCACTCCTCCTGCAGCTGGGCCCACTCGGGGCCAAGCGCCTCGCGCCAGGCAGGGGAGAGGTCGGGGTTCTGGGGAAGGATGTGCTCGATCGTGTAGTCGGCCACGGCGATGGGCTCCTTGCGCTGGCGGTTCTCCAGGCGGCGGAGCCAGTAGCTGCAGCTCTTGTTGAACTTGTAGAGATTGCGGATCTGCAGGTCGCGGCGGAACTCCTCATCAGAAGGGAAGCGCCGGTAGGAAGGCAGATCGAGCAGGTGGGCCTTGAAGCTGGGCAGGTAGTGGCCTGCTTCGCGGCGCAGGGCACGGCTGAAGGTGGCGAAGGTTTTCTGCTGGGAGTTGGAGGGGATGGCGCAGACCGCCCGGCGGAACACGTAGGCCTCCAGCAGCCGCAGGGCTTCCAGCAGCTCATCGCGGCTGAGCAGGCCGGTTTGATGGTCGCCATAGAGCTCCAGCAGCAGGGGCGTGACCACGTTCACCTTGAGCTCCCGCAGGTCGTGGAAGGCCTCCTTGAGCTGGGGGTCAGGCTCCTGGCCGAGTGCCACGCGGCAATACCGGATGGCGGTGGTGTGCAGATCACGCAGCAATGCCTCGATGCCTGCTTCCGCGACGGCCGGCTTGCGTTCGTACTGCTTGAACACCTCGTAGACCAGATCGAGCCGGGGGACTTCGCCGGTCTTGAGTGTGAGGAAGTCGCGCATGAAGGCGCTGAACTCGTTGCCGCTGTAGGCCTCCTGCCCGAAGGCCAGCTCCATCGGCCGCCAGTGGAGGGTGTACAGCCGTTCCTGCAACTCGGGCGGCTGGCCCATCAGCACGTAGTTGCGGATCAGATCGGCCTGGGAGAGCTCCCGGCCGGTGGAGTTCATGCTTTCGAAGATCAGCTGGGGATTGTCCTGATCGCGGGAGAGGGCCACGTCCACCACCAACAGCTTGCTGATGCCACGGCAGACCACGGCCAGATCGGTGGTGGATGCGCGGAGTTGCTCCAGGAAGAACTGGTGGTTCTCCTGGATCCGGATGGAAGGCTCGGCTGGCAGTGCTGCAGCGGTGGGATCCACCAGCGCCATCAGGGTGGCGCGATCGGTGTCGGAGAGCAGCAGCTTGAAGCGCTTGTCGCCTTTCTGGTGCCGGCGGGTGAGGTAGGTCTCGCGGATGATGGCCGGAGCGAACTCCTCGATCGGCTCCTGCTGATCCACTGGCAGCCCATCGAGCACATCCGCCAGGGCGGTGAGCAGCAGGGTGACGGTGGTGAGCCGCTGCTGGCCATCGATCACCAGCTTGGGTGCCTGCACGGCGAGGTTGCCGAGGCCTTCATCGATGTGCACCACTGAGCCGATGAAGTGAACACCGATCTCATCGGTGGAACCAGCACGGAGGATGTCAGCCCAGAGCTGCTGGCATTCCTTGAGCGTCCAGGAATAAGTCCGCTGATAGATAGGGATGATGAACTGAGAGACGGCGCCCAGGATCTGGAGGAGTTTGGCTTCTGTGGCTTTCATCTGCCAGAATCTCCATGGAAAGTTGCATGCCGAAGTGCACCGCTAAGCCTCGAAGTCTGCCATGCAGATATCTCGGCCTGAGCAAGCTTGGCATCCAACGCAGCCAGCACTGATTCAAAGCGCTCCTGAAGATCCAGCGGAGGGAGGGGAACAGGAAGGGAATCAAGAGCTGATCTTGTCAACTTCGGCTGAGCCGAGCCCGTCACAAAAGGCTTTAGATCAACAAGGCCAAAGTAGAACTCCAGGAAACGAAGCTTGGCTTTTCCGTTCTCGCCAAGAACATGGGCATGGTTATTAACCCAGTACTTGCCATCTGCCATGAAGGCAATCGGGGATGAGCGGGCGATTAGATTCGCTCCGTCTTCACCTACCAGAAGCCTCCGCCCGTCAAACAAGTAGTCGTCGACATGGTCGATAACCCCCGATGCACCGTAGTAGGGGTATCGACCTTGCATGGCTTTCCGATCGGAAGATTTTACGGGTACTCGCCTCGCGTCTTCGTTTAAGCAAATCTCGCCCAAGCGGAAAACAGGCCACTGAAAAGGATTGTGCCGAGGATCGCCAAACATTTGCCTGTAGACAGATAGCGGGAAAGCTTTCAGCAGATTGTGTCTCCGCCTTTCAGCGCCGGAGAGCTCATCGGTCTTATCCAGGATCGCCGCGATGCGCCGCTGCTCCTCCAGTGGGGGGAGGGGGATTTGCGCAGATTTCAGCTTCGCAACCGAAAGATGTTTGACAGTGACAAATGGCGTCTCGTCTTCAATCTTCTTGAGAAGAATTGGGAGGAAGTGGTATAGGTAGGCATCGTCTAAAAGGCTTTGTCTGGAAATGGCCTTGCAGACCCGCTGGTTGAGCAGGGCTGGATCACTTTTCCATCTCTCGCGATTGAACTCTCCATCCATTCCAATCAGGATGTCTCCCTTCTCGACTATGTATAGGGGTTGATAGTCACCGCTATAGAAAGTGGCGCTCGAACCTGGCAGGACGTCTCTAATCCGAATAATGGGCAATCCAATTGGCTCGGCCGAGAAAAAATCTGACTTGAACGCAAAGCCAGACAGAAAATCACAAACCTCACCAAGCTCAACAGTTGTCCGTTTCATCGCAGCATCCCCTCCAGCTCCTCGATCCCCTGCAGGATCTCCTGCTCCTGCTCAATCGCCCGCAGTTCGGCCAGGATCTCCAGCGGTGGACGTTGCTCCACCTCTTCGTGGATCAGCCCAGGCCAGCAGCGCAAGCTCCGGCTAGGGTGACATGTAACCGTTGCGGGAGTCGCCATGGGACCCGAATCCTCCCCGGAGCTGGGTTGCTCAGAGGCCACAGCCCAGGAGGCGCGACGTGCGGCCAATCGCCGCAAAGTGCGGGAGCACCGCCAGCGGTTGCGGGGCCAGGGGATGCGGCCGATCCAGATCTGGGTGCCGGATGTGCATTCACCTGAGTTTGCCGCCGAAGCGCGGCGGCAGTGTCTGCTGGCCAATGCCAGCGAGGAGGAAACCGAAATCCAGGCTTTCATCGACTCGGTGTACGAGTGGCCGGACGACGAGACCAGCCGGTGAAGCGCGGTGAGATCTGGACCATCGCCGGCGGCTCCGGCTATGCCAGCAAGCTCCGCCCTGTGGTGATTGTTCAGGACGACGCCTTTACCGCCCGCGACTCCGTGACGGTGTGTCTGATCACGACCGACCCGTCTGATCTGCCGGTCTTTCGCGTCCCCGTCGAGCCCACAACGGAGAACGGTCTGCGAGCCCTCAGCCGCCTGATGGTCGACAAGGTCACCACTGTGTCCAGAAGCCGCCTGGGCCAGTGCATCGGCTGCCTTGCGGATGACGACCTTCTGCGGCTCAACCGCTCGTTGCTGGTGTTTCTGGGCCTGGCCCGCTGATCGCGCTTGCGTGCCTCTCATCGCAGCATCCCCTCCAGCTCCTCAATCCCCTGCAGGATTTCCTGCTCGATCGCCCGCAGTTCAGCCAGGATCTCCAGCGGTGGCCGGTGCTCCACCTCTTCGTGGATCAGCTCCTTGTAGCGGTTGAGGCTGAGGTCGTAGCCCTGCTCGGCGATTTCCGCCTTGGGCACGCAGAAACTCTGGGCGGTGCGTTCCCTATCTCGCTCGGCATCCTTGCGCTGCCGCCAGCGGACCAGGCAGTCGGGGAGGTTGTTCTTCTCGTGCTCTCCCTCGGCCAGGGCTTCCTTGGGAGCGGGGCCCAGCTTTTCCAGCGGCAGCAGTGGATTGCGCTTGTCGTCGAGGCTCCAGCCGTCGGCCGTCATGTCGTAGAACCACACCTGATCTGTGCCGCCGCGGCCGGTTTTGGTGAAGAACAGGATCGCCGTGCTTACGCCGGCATAGGGGCGGAACACACCGCTGGGCAACGACACCACGCCCTCCAGGAAATGGTCTTCCACCAGGGTGCGACGCAATTCCTTGTGGGCCTTGCTGGAGCCGAACAGCACCCCATCGGGCACGATCACCGCCGCCCGGCCGCCGGGTTTGAGCAGCTGCAGGAACAGGGCCATAAACAGCAGCTCGGTTTTTTTCGTCTTCACCACCCGCTGCAGCTTGCCGCTGGTGCTCTCGTAATCCAGGGATCCGGCGAAGGGTGGATTGGCCAGGATCAAGGTGTACCTGTCCTGCTCATCGGCGCCGTCTTCTGAGAGCGAATCGCGGTAGCTCACATCGGGGTTCTCCACCCCGTGCAGCAGCATGTTCATTGCCCCGATGCGCAGCATCGTGGTGTCGAAGTCGAAGCCATGGAACAGGCCATGGTTGAAGTGCTCGCGCAGCTCCGGATCGCTGAGCACCTCGGGGTGGTGCTCGCGCAGGTATTCGCCCACCGCCACCGGGAAGCCGCAGGTGCCGCAGGCCGGATCCACCATCACGTCCCGCGGCGTGGGCTCGGTCATCGCCACCATCAGCTCGATGATGTGGCGCGGCGTGCGGAACTGGCCGTTGGTGCCGGCGGTGGCAAGCTTGCCGAGCATGTACTCGTAGATGTCGCCCTTGGTGTCGCGGTCCTCCATCGGCACCGCATCAAGCAGCTCCACCACCTTGGTGAGCAGCCCCGGCGTTGGAATCGTGAAGCGGGCATCGCGCATGTGGGTGGCGTAGGCCGATTCCTCACCGCCCAGCTCGCGCAGGAACGGGAACACCCGCTCGCCCACCACCTTGAACATCGAAGCGGCCTCGCCCAGCTCCTTGAAGCGGCTCCAGCGCAGTTCGCTCCAGGGGCGGCCCTGCTCATCAGCCCCCTCCGGGAAAATGCGGCGGCGCATCGGCTGCTCGGCTCGCTGGCTGCGGCGCTCCTCCAGGGTTTCCAGTTCATCCAGCCGGCGGATGAACAGCAGATAGGTGAGCTGCTCCAGCACCTCCAGCGGGTTGGCGATGCCGCCGCTCCAGAAGGCATCCCAGATCCGGTCGATCTGATTTCGGAGTTCCCCCGTGAGCACCGAGGCCGCTGTGGTGCCGGGGGCGATGGCGGATTGGGGGGCTGGCGCGGCTGAGCCGTTACCGCTGCGACGGGTGCGGGAGCCTGCGGCTGGAGCAGCAGCTCGCGGAGGCGGGTCGATCCCCGGCGCTCTCAGGCCTCCGCCGGGGCCTTTCACACCCTCCGCTGCGCCCAGGGCCACCACCTGGTTCTTGAGCTCCTTGAGCTCCTCATCGCTGATGGACTCTCCCGACTCCCGCTCCAGGGCAGCGCGAATCTCGTCGTTCGTGATCCGGCTGCCGTCCTCTGGGATGAGAGCGATCAGGTCGTTGACGAGGTCAGCGAGGTCGGCGAGGGGGGGCATCGGCGGGCGAGCGGGCAAACCTGGGCAGAGCATGGCCTGGGAGGCCCCCTTGTGCAGCGGTTCTGCTGCGAAGGACGGGCTGAGGTTCAGGCCGCTCGCCTGGTTTCTGGTGATATGGCCAGCACAATCCCCTCCGCCACCAGCCACTGGCGCTCATGGGCCGGCAGCGGCATGCCGCCCGTGAGCGCCCCGAAGGCGGGCAGGGCCAGGCGCTCGCTGCGCGGGCAGTAGCTGAAACAGCTCAGCCGCAGGCGGTCGCCGTTGCGACCCAGCAACGCCACCGGGTGCAGGTGGCCGCAGAGGTTGAGCAGGCCGGCGCGGGGTTCGGGCTCGTGGCTGAGCCACCAGGGGCCGAGGGCCTGGCTGGGCTCCTGGGCCAGGCCGGCGATCCAGCTGCCCCGCTCGTGGTTGCCGCCGATCAGCCGCAGCGGGCAGCCCAGCAGCGCCGGCAGGGCCGCCAGCTTGGCGCGCAGCTCGCCCGTGAGTCCCAGGCGGCCGTGGATCAGGTCGCCCAGCACAATCACCTGCGCCGGCTGCAGCCGCGTCGCCAGTTCCAGCAAGGCGTTGAGGGTGGCGGCGTCGCCATCGCTGGGCAGGGGGATGCCCTGGGCCTGGAAGCTCTCGGCCTTGCCCAGGTGCAGGTCGGCCAGCAGCAGCGTGCGCCGCAGGGGATCCCACACCGCCCGCTCAGCCAGCAGCTCCAGCTGCTCACCGCCCCAGCGGAACGGGGCCGATGCCGGCCCGCTCACCGGCTGCCCATCGCCCGCTGGTAGGCCGGGCTGGCCTGGGCGGCGGCGATCGTTGCCCGCACCCCCGGCCAGGGCTCCAGGTCGATCTGGGGGAAGAAGACCGGCAGGTAGGCCAGGTAGGCCTGCACGGCGCAATCGGCCGCGCCCCACTGCTCGCCCACCAACGGCCGCCCGCCTTCCAGCAGGCCATCGAGCACCCCCATCAGCCGCGGGAACTCCCGTTCGCGATTGCTGGGCACGAACAGGGCCACGGCCAGGGTGGCGTTGGCGAACAGCAGCCACTGGGCCACCTTGGCCCGCCGCACCGCCGCCTGCTCCGGCGGGCCGCTGAACTCACCGCCGTCGTGCTCAGCCAGGTGCAGCAGGATCGCCCCGCTCTCGAACAGCCGCAGCGGCCCGCCGGCCGGATCAACAAAGCGGTCGTCCTCCAGGGCCGGCAGCTTGGCGAAGGGGTTGATCGCCGTGAAGGCCGGCTGCCGGTGCTCACCCGCCTCCATGTCGAGCTGGCGCCAGCTGTAGGCGATGCCTTTTTCCTCCAGGTACCAGCGGGGCATCGAGGCGCGGCTGCGGGCGCCGCCGTAGAGGGTGAGGGCCATGGGAGCGCTGCGGGCAGGACGGGACCGAACCCCAGCCTATGGAGTGTCAGACGGGTGCTGGTGGCGGGTTTGCTGCATGGCAGGGTGTCATCGCATGACAAGGTGTTGCTGTGGCGTTGTGATGGTGTTGTGCGATGGCGAGCACGTCCCCTGCCGGTCCCGCCGCCGACAGTCAGGCCTGCCTGCTCAAGCTGGCGCCCCACCTGCTGGGCCGCTCCCGCCGCGGGGTAGTGGGCAGCAGCCGCTACGCCGACCGCCTGCGCGCCGCCGTGCGTGACGCCGCCGCCGACCCCGCAGCCCGGCCGGTGCTGATCAGCGGCGAGCCGGGGCTGGAGAAAGACAACCTCGCCGCTCTGATCCATTTCGGCAGCCCGCAGCGGCGGCGGCTGATGGCCCGCGTCGATGCCGCCAGCCTGGGGGACGACGGCGCACCCCTGTTCGGCCCGGCCTCCAGCGGCGGCGCTGGCTCCCTGCTGGAGTGCCTGGGCGACGGCGCCCTGCTGATCGACAACCTCGATTGCGCCGATCCGGCCCTGCTGCCCCAGCTGCTGGAGCTGGCCCGCAGCGGCCGCTGGGGGGGGCCTGGCGGCACGGGGCCCATGCGCCGCTTCAGCGGCCGCCTGTTCGTCACCACCGAATCGGCGCAGCCGGCCTTCGACGGCTGCTGCACCCTGATCCGGGTGCCACCGCTGCGGGTGCGCCGGCAGGACCTGGGCGAGTGGCTGCGTTACAGCAGCCGTCAGCAGGCACGCCGGTTCGGCTGGCGACGGGCGCCGGCGATCAGCGAGGCAGCGGTGAAACGGCTGCAGAACCACGACTTCCCGGGCAACATCCGCGAGCTCGACCTGCTGATGCAGCGGGCCCTGCGCCAGTGCGGAAGCGAGAGGCCGGTGCTGCTGCCCGACGATGTGTTCTGGACCGGCAGCCGCGCCAGCCGCCTGCGCGTCGATCTGTTCCGCTGGCGCCCACGCCTGCGCCAGTGGCTGCGGGCTCCGGCGCTCTGGAACCTGCTGCTGTTCGGCCTGGTGAGCTGGGTGTTCGTGCTGGTGAACCTGTGGCTGTGGCTGGGGCCGCAGGACCGGGCCCACAACGGCGCCCTCACTGTCTTCTGGGCCTGGTGGTGGCCGTTGATCCTGCTGGCCTATCCCGTCGTGGGGCGGCTGTGGTGCTCCTTCTGCCCGTTCATGGTGTGGGGGGAGATCAGCCAGCGCCTCGCCGTTGCCCTCGGCTGGCGGCCGCGGCCCTGGCCCCGGGGTGACAGCGACCGCTGGGCGGCACCGGCGCTGGCGGCTGGCTTTGCCCTGATCCTGCTCTGGGAGGAGGTGTGGGCTCTGGAGAACACCGCCTGGCTGAGCAGCTGTCTGCTGCTGCTGATCACCGCCGGGGCGGTGCTGGGTTCGCTGCTGTTCGAGAAGCGTTTCTGGTGCCGCTACCTCTGCCCGGTGGGCGGCATGAACGGTCTGTTCGCCAAGCTGGCGATCACCGAGCTGCGCGCCCAGGCCGGCACCTGCAGCGGCAGCTGCAGCAGCTACGGCTGCTTCAAGGGTGGCCCGGCGCAAGGGGAGGGCCTGGCCACCGCCGGCTGCCCCCTCGGCACCCATCCGGCCCACCTGGCGGACAACCGCAACTGCGTGCTCTGCTTCACCTGCGCCGCCGCCTGTCCGCACCGCTCGGTGCAGCTGCGCCTGCGGCCCCCCGCCGCCGATCTGCAGCGCGAGATGGCACCCCCCGCAGGTGAGGCGGGCCTGATTCTGGTGCTGGCCGGCGGCATCCTGCTGCACCACTGGCAGCGGGCGCTGGGCTGGTTGCCCCTCGCTCCCGCGAGCCTGCAGGCCGGTCCCTTGCTGCCGCGCCTCGCCTTCGCTGCCCTGGCCCTTGCCCTGCCGGCTGGAGGGTGGCTGCTGCTGCGCCGGCTGCGCGGCCTGCCCCAAGGCCTGCTCTACGCCCTGTTGCCCCTGCTCTGGGCCCTGCTGCTGGCGCGCCATCTGCCCCTGGGGCTGGAGGAGGCCGGCCTGCTGCTGCCGGTGAGCTTCGGCTGGCCGGCGTTGCCCCACTGGCAGGCCGATCCCCACGTGCTGGCCTTCTGCCAGACCGCGGCGGTGCTGATGGGCAGCCTGGGCACAGCCCTGCTGATCCCCCGCTTCCAGCCGGCCGGCTGGAGCCGCTGGGGCACGCTGGCGCTCACCCTGCTGCTGGCGGCCGGCGGGCGCTGGTTGGTGTCGCTTTAGGGACCGGCGGGCCACACCCCTGCACGGATGCGGGCGACGTGGCGCACCTGGCGTGGCCGGCCCACATACACACATACCGCTCGCCCATCGCTGAGCCAGCGCTGCTGGCGCTCGTAGAGGCGCGGCACACCTTCGAAGCGATCCAGCGCCGCCAGCCAGGCATCGGGCACCGCGAACAGCTCGCCCCGCAGGCTGTGGCTGGGGTCGCCCGAGGCGATCGCCATCGGGAAGGGGCCCAGGTCGTAGAGGGCCAGCTCCGGCAGGACGGCTTCACCGCAGAAGGCGCTGCCGGCCAGCTGGTGGTGGTTGGCCTGGCCGCGCTTGAGGGTGCCGTACACGAACACGAGCTGGAGCGGCAGCAGGTCAGAATCGGCGCTGCTTTCTGCCGCTGCCATGACGATCGCCCTGTTGATTGCCCTGGCCGGTTCGCTGGGGTTGATGGTCTTCATTGTGAAGCGCCTGGAGCAGTCGTGATCCCGCTCCCCACCCCTGCGATCACCCCATGACCCTGATCGACAGCGTGTATGTGGGCGAGCTGCGCTGCCGCTCCAGGCACCAGCCCTCGGGCAGCCAGCTCGACACCGATGCCCCCAGCGACAACCAGGGCAAGGGCGAGCGCTTCTCGCCCACCGACCTGGTGGCCACCGCCCTGAGCACCTGCATGCTCACGATCATGGGCATCGTGGCCGAACGCCACGGCTGGAGCCTGGAGGGCTGCAGCGCCAAGGTGGAGAAGACCATGACCAGCGAGCCGCCCCGGCGCATCGCCCTGCTCACGGTGTGGGTGCAGCTGCCGGCGGCACTGGATGGGCAGCAGCGGGCGGTGCTGCAGCGGGCCGCCGAGGCCTGTCCGGTGAAGCGCAGCCTGGAGGGTGCCGTGGCGATGGAGCTGCACTGGCTGTGAATGGCCAGGGCTGCCGCCTGGCGACCGGATCCTGATTCCCCAATCGCCTTAGATCCCCTTTTTGCCCTGATCCCATGGCCACGTATCTGGTGACCGGAGCCAACCGCGGCATCGGCCTGGAGTATGCCCGCCAATTGCAGGCCCGCGGCGACCAGGTGATCGCGGTGTGCCGGACCGCTTCGCCCGAGCTGGAAGCCCTGGGCGTGCCCATCGAGGCCGGCATCGACCTGGCCAGCGAGGCCGCCATCGCCGAGCTGGTGACGCGGCTGCAGGGGTTGCCGCTGGATGGCCTGATCCTCAACGCCGGCATCCTGGAGTCGATGGGGCTGGAGGATCTGGATGCGGAGGCCATCCGGCGCCAGTTTGAGGTGAATGCCCTGGCACCGCTCCTGCTGGTGCGGGCCCTGCTGGAGCAGCTGCCCCGCGGCGCCAAGGTGGCGCTGATGACCAGCCGCATGGGCTCGATCGACGACAACAGCTCCGGCGGCTCCTATGGCTACCGGATGTCGAAGGTGGCGCTGAACATTGCCGGCAAATCCCTGGCGATCGATCTGCAGCCGCGGGGTATCGCCGTGGCGATTCTCCATCCGGGCTTGGTGCGCACCCGCATGATCAACTTCAACCCCAACGGCATCAGTCCCGCCGAGAGTGTGCGGGGACTGCTGGCCCGCATCGACGCCCTCACCCTGGAGACCAGCGGCAGCTTCTGGCACGCCAACGGCCAGGTGTTGCCCTGGTAGCCCGGCCGGCGGTGATCTGCGCCATCCTGTCGCCAGTTGCCGATCCTGATCGCGGTGGACCCTGCCCAGTTGCGCGCCCTGTTCAGCAAGCCCTACGGCGCCCCCGGACCCAGCGAAGCCCAGTGGCGGGAGCTCTACGCCGACGACGTGCACTTCAGAGATCCCACTCAGGAGCGCCAGGGCATCGCCGCCTACATCGCCGCCCAGGAGGGCCTGCTCAAACGCTGCGACGACGTTTACCTCACCCCCGCCGCCATCGCGATCAGCGGTGACTCCGCCTTTGTGGAGTGGGAGATGGGCCTGAAGATCAAGGGCATCGAGTTTGTCTATCCCGGCACGTCGCGGTTGCTGTTCAACGGCGACGGCAAGATCTGCGACCACCGCGATTACTTCGATTTCGTGGGCTCCACCTTCGGCCCGGTGCCAGTGCTGGGCGGCTTCGTGCGCTGGCT
>CAMDLO010000003.1 GCA_945901765.1 Cyanobium sp. NIES-981
CGCGCCTACGACTTCGTGTCCCAGGAAATCCGCGCCGCTGAGGACCCCGAGTTCGAAACCTTCTACACGAAGAACATTCTTCTGAATGAAGGCCTGCGTGCCTGGATGGCACCGGCTGACCAGCCGCACGAAAACTTCGTCTTCCCTGAAGAGGTACTGCCCCGTGGAAACGCCCTTTAATCCCGGGCTGGTGAGTGTCGGGGGCAAGGACCTCGACTCCACCGGTTACGCCTGGTGGGCTGGTAACGCCCGCCTGATCAATCTCTCCGGCCGTCTGCTCGGCGCCCACGTCGCCCACGCAGGACTGATGGTCTTCTGGGCCGGAGCGATGATGTTGTTTGAGGTGAGCCACTTCACCTTCGACAAGCCCATGTACGAACAGGGCCTGATCCTGTTCCCCCACGTCGCCACCCTCGGCTACGGCGTCGGCCCCGGCGGTGAGGTCACCGACCTCTATCCGTTCTTCGTGGTGGGTGTGCTGCACCTGATCAGCTCGGCCGTGCTCGGACTGGGCGGCCTCTATCACGCCCTGCGCGGTCCGGAGATTCTCGAGAACTATTCCTCGTTCTTCTCCCAGGACTGGCGTGACAAGAACCAGATGACCAACATCATTGGTTATCACCTGATCCTGCTTGGCGTTGGCGCCCTGCTGCTCGTCTTCAAGGCCATGTTCTTCGGTGGCGTCTACGACACCTGGGCCCCCGGCGGCGGTGACGTCCGATTGATCACCAATCCCACCCTGGATCCCGGCGTGATCTGGGGCTATCTGTTCCGTGCCCCGTTTGGTGGCGAAGGCTGGATCATCGGTGTGGACTCGATGGAAGACATCATCGGTGGCCACATCTGGATCGGCCTCACCTGCATCTTCGGTGGCATCTGGCACGTGATCACCAAGCCCTTCGGCTGGGTGCGTCGTGCCTTCATCTGGAACGGTGAGGCCTATCTGAGCTACAGCCTCGGCGCCCTGAGCTTCATGAGCTTCATCGCCTCGGCCTACATCTGGTTCAACAACACCGCCTACCCGTCGGAGTTCTACGGCCCCACCAACGCCGAAGCCTCCCAGGCCCAGAGCTTCACCTTCCTGGTGCGCGACCAGCGCCTCGGCGCCAACATCGGTTCGGCCATGGGCCCCACCGGTCTGGGCAAGTACCTGATGCGCTCCCCCACCGGCGAGATCATTTTCGGTGGTGAAACCATGCGGTTCTGGGACTTCCGCGGCCCCTGGCTTGAGCCGCTGCGCGGCCCCAACGGCCTCAGCCTCGACAAGCTCCAGAACGACATTCAGCCCTGGCAGGTGCGCCGGGCTGCGGAGTACATGACCCACGCCCCCAACGCGTCGATCAACTCCGTGGGCGGCATCATCACCGAGCCCAACTCGGTGAACTTCGTGAACATCCGCCAGTGGCTGGCCGCGACCCAGTTCGTGCTCGCCTTCTTCTTCCTGGTGGGACACCTCTGGCATGCCGGTCGTGCCCGTGCGGCGGCGGCTGGTTTCGAGAAAGGCATCGATCGTCAGGCCGAGCCCGTGCTGGCCATGCCGGATCTGGACTGATTGGCTGGCCGATCCAAGCAGTCTCCGATCACCCGATCACTCCCCTGCCCCTCGCCACTCGGCGAGGGGTTTTTGATTGGATCACCGGTTTGAAGGAGGAGCCAATAACGCATCTCCTGGCCATCCGACAGCGGAAAGATCCGGTCACATCCCCGCAGCCAGCGGTCATGCCTCAGACCGATCCACTCCATAGCCTTGGGGCGTTCGGCATTCAGCCGCCACACCCCCCACGCTGTTCCTCATGACCCATCGGCACACGTCTCTAGCGGTGCTCGGCACCGCCCTGCTGGCTGGGAGCCTGGCCATGCCCCTGCCCAGCCAGAGCCAGGCGGGCACCGTGACCAGCCCAAGCAAGGGCGTGCTCTGCGACCGCGTCGGCCAGATCTGCTACGACCGCCAGGGCATCTCTCTGGGCCTGACCCGCCAGTTCTTCGGCAGCACCGCCGAACGCAGGGCGATGGCCGAACTGGCCGGTCGCCCCATGCCCAAGGAATTCCGGCTCAGCAACGGCGCCGTCTGCGCGCTGCAGATGCAGATGTGCTGGAGCGATGGCTTCAGCAAGCGCCAGGTCAGCCGGGATCTGACCATCGCCCTGTTCGGCAGCTTGCCGGCGACCATGGGCGATAAGGAAGTGTCGAACTACAGCGGCTTCTGCACCCTGGCCCAGGGCGGCCGCCAGCTGTACGACGGCCCCTGTGCCCTGCGCCGCGTCAGCCGGGACAGCACCGGCATCACCCGCTACGTGGTGGAACAGAAGGACGGCCGCCGCTTCAATTTCAGCAACCGCAGCGGCCGGCTGGAAGTGAGCGACGGCAGCGGTGACTGGCCCGTGGCCTTCTTTGATCACGGCTATACCGGTGTGTTCCGCTGGCGCGACATGACCCTGGTCGCCACCCGCGAACATCGGGGCCTGCGCCAGAGCCGCGACAACCGCGTGATCATGGATCAGCTGTTCCTCGATCCCTGAGCCAGCGCCGCAGCAACGGCAGGCTGAGGCCGATCACGTTGCTGAAGCAGCCCTCGAGCCGCTCCACCAGCGCCCCGCCCCGCCCTTCCAGGGCGAAGCCGCCGGCGCACTGGAGCGGCTCACCGCTGGCCACGTAGGCCCGGATCTCCGCTGGCTCCAGGGCAGCGAACTGCACACGCGTGATCACCGTGGCGCTGCGATCGGCGTCAGGCCCGTTCGCCAGCAGGCAATGGCCGGTCAGCAGCTCGCCCCAACCGCCGGCCAGGCGCTGCCAGCGGGCCTCCGCCTCGGCCGGATCCGCCGGCTTGCCGAAGACCTCGCCCTCGAACCGCAGCAGCGAGTCGCAGCCCAGCACCGGCGCACCCACCAGCTCCGGATCCACCAGCTCCGGATCCACCAGCGACCGGGCGACGCACTCAGCCTTGGCACGGGCCAGACGCTGCACCAGCACGGCCGGGTCAGCGTCGTGGATCGTCGCCTCGTCGACCCCGCTCACCCGCACCCGGTGGGGAATGGCCGCCTGCTCCAGCAGGCGGCGACGGGCCGGGGATGCGGAGGCCAGCACCAACAGCACGGCAGGCGGCGCAGCGAGAATCACCATCATGAAACGACAGCAGGGCGCTGATCAGCCCCCCCCCTCAGCAGCGCAAACCGGCCAATCCGTACCGGGCCTGTCCTGGGCGAGGGCCAGCCAGGCGATGCGCTGCCTGCCATTCCGGCGCGCCTTCTACGCGCGGGTGCTCGAGCAGCCCCTCAGCAGCCAGGCCTTCACCCAGCTCGCTGACGCCGCCTCCCTCTGCTGGGGGAGCATGGGGCCCGAGCGAGTGGAAGCCCACTTCGTCTGGCTGATCCGCCTCGGCGTGCTCCGGCGCGAGGTGGATGGACAGGGCCTGACCCAACGGGTGCGGCTCACACCGATGGGGCGGGAACTGCTGGCGAGCTGGCCGGGCGAAATCCCAAGGGCCGGACTGTCGGAGCGGCTGCATCACCTGTTGCGCCGCCGCCGGCCGCGCCTGTGAACCGCGCCGCCCCCCCTGCCCTGATGGTGCTGGGCACCAGCAGCGGCGCCGGCAAGTCGCTGATGACGGCAGCCCTCTGCCGGGTGCTGCAACGCCGCGGCGAGACGCCCCTGCCCTTCAAGGGCCAGAACATGAGCAACAACGCCTGGGTCGACCAGAGCGGCGGTGAAATGGCCTACTCCCAGGCCCTGCAGGCCTGGGCTGCGGGGCTGGAACCGCACCACAGCATGAATCCGGTGCTGCTCAAACCCCAGGGAGACTCCACCAGCGAGGTGATCCACCTGGGCCGCAGCGTCGGCCAGGCCCGGGCCGAGCACTACTACCGCGACTGGTTTCGCCCGGGCTGGGCCGCGATCCGCACCGGCCTGGCTGAGCTGCAGACAGCCCATCCCGGCGGCCGGCTGGTGCTGGAGGGGGCCGGCAGCCCGGTGGAGGTGAACCTCCAGCCCCGCGACCTCACCAATCTGCGGCTGGCCCAGTACCTGCGTGCCCGCTGCCTGCTGGTGGCGGACATCGAACGGGGGGGTGTCTTCGCCCAGATCGTCGGCACCCTGGCGCTGCTCACCCCGGTGCAGCGCCCGCTGATCCGCGGCCTGCTGATCAACCGCTTCCGCGGCCGCCGCGAGCTGTTCGACGAGGGGCGCCGCTGGCTGGAGCACCACACCGGCGTGCCGGTGCTGGGGGTGATGCCCTGGCTGGATGAGCTGTTTCCGCCGGAGGATTCGCTCGATCTGCTCGAGCGCCGCGGCCGCAAACAGGGCGCCGAGCTGGAAATCGTGGTGCTGCGACTGCCGAGCCTGAGCAATTTCTCCGACCTCGATCCCCTGGAGGCCGAGCCGACCGTGCAGCTGCGCTGGCTGCGCCCGGGGGAACCCCTCGGCCAGCCCGACGCCGTGATCCTGCCGGGCAGCAAGCAGACCCTGCAGGACCTGGCAATCCTGCGAGGGTCGGGTCTGGATCAGTGCCTGCGCCACTACGGCATGGCTGGCGGCCTGCTGTTCGGGATCTGCGGCGGCATGCAGCTGCTGGGAAGGGAGCTCTGGGATCCGCTTGATCGCGAAGGCGGTGGCAGCACTCCGCTGCATGGGCTCGACCTGTTGCCCCTGCGGACAGTGTTCGGTGCGCGCAAGGCCCTGGAGCAGCGCCGCAGCCAGGCCCTCTGGGCCGGCGCCCCCTGCAGCGAGGCCGTCACCGGCCTGGAGCTGGCCGGCTTCGAGCTCCATCGCGGTCAGAGCGAGTGGATACCGGGCACGACGGCTCAACCACTGGCCCGGGACGACGGACTGGGGTGGTGGTGCAGCCTCGGCACCGCCGGCGGTCAGGTGGCCGGCACCTATCTGCACGGGGTGTTCGAGAACGGAGCCTGGCGGCGGCGCTGGCTGAACCAGCTGCGGCATCGCCGCGGCCTGAGCGCGCTGCCCGCCGATCCACCCCACCACGGCCAGCAGCGCCAGCAGCTGCTGGATCGGCTGGCCGATGCCTTCGAAGCCCATGTGAACCTGAGCCCAATGCTGGAGCCCTGAGCGCGATCCAGCCCCGTGCCTGCCTCCCCACAGACTCCGCTGCCATGTCCCTGACGATCCACTGGCCCAACGGCTGCATCAGCCGCTGCGCACCTGGCCGCGACTGGCTGCTGGCCGCCCGCGACGCCGGTTGCAGCATCCCCACCGGTTGTCTGGGAGGCAGCTGCGGCGCCTGTGAAATCGAGGTGAACGGGCAAGTGGTGCGGGCCTGCATCGCCACGGTGCCCGCCAGCCGCAGCGGAGAGCTGCGGGTGGAGCTGGCGAGCGATCCGCACTGGTGATCAGAACGGCGGCTCGGAGGAATCAATCAATCCGCCGCCGAGCAGCACCTCCCCCGCATAGAACACAGCGGCCTGGCCCGGGGTGATCGAGAACTGCTCCTCAGCAAAGACCAGCCGCAGCCGATAGGGGCGCTGCACCGCACGATCGGCATCGGTGGGCGGCAGGGGGATTGCCCGAGCCGCCACCGGTTCGCTGCGGTACCGCACCTGCACCTGCAGATCCAACGGACCGTCGGGCGGGGGGATCGAGACCCAGTTCACCGCTCCCACCACGGCAGCGCTGCAGGCGGCCTCCTGGCGGGGTGCCACCACCACCTGATTGAGGGCACCATCGAGCCGCACCACGTGCAGGGGCTCACGCCAGGCCACCCCCAACCCCTTGCGCTGGCCGATCGTGAAGTGCTCGATGCCGTCATGCTGCCCCAGCACCGTGCCGTCACGCAGCACGATCTGGCCCTGCCGCGGCGGCAGGTACGCGTCGAGAAAGGCCTTCATCGAGCCGTGGTGATCGGCCAGGCAGAGATCCTGACTTTCCGGCTTGTGGGCGGTGCGCAGCCCATGACGCTCCGCTTCCAGGCGCGTGTCGGGCTTGGTGAGCTCGCCAAGCGGGAAGACCAGGCGACCGAGCACCTCCTGGGGCAGGTCGTAGAGGAAATAGCTCTGATCCTTGTGGCGATCAAGGCCCCGCAGCAGTTGATGGCGTCCGGTCTCCCCTCCCGGCGTGGCCAGAGGGTCGCCCGCAGCGGCATGTCGCACCCGGGCGTAATGGCCGGTGGCAAGGCGAGGGAGCCCCCGTTCCGTCTCGGCCCAGGCCAGCATCGGCCCGAACTTGACCATCCGGTTGCAGCGGGAGCAGGGCAGCGGCGTGATTCCGGCGGCGTAGCCCTCCACCAGAAAATCAACGATCTGGCTGCGGAAGTGCTCGCGAAAGTCCACCACGTGATGGGCGATCCCCAGCTGGTCGCAGATGCCGGCGGCATCCACCAGCCCCTCAGCGCAGCAGGCACCCTTGCCGCTCATCAACCAGAGGGTGAGCCCTTCCACCTGCCAGCCGGCCTCCACCAGCAAGGCAGCGGTGAGAGAGCTGTCCACCCCACCCGAGAGCCCCACGGCCACCCGATGTTCGCCGGGCCAGGCGCGCAGGCGCTCCAGGGCTGCCCCACCGGCCGGGGTGGCCGGCGTAGGGCTGGTGATGGGAGCCGTGACGATCAAGGTGGCGATCGGGAGAACCTGCGGATCAACCGGCAACCAGCAGGGGGGTGCCGGCTGGAGCGGTCGTCTCCATCATGGAACCGAAGCGTCCCCCCCGTGCACGAGCCCCAATCTCCTGCCTGGCCCGTCCGCGATGCCGCCCACCTGCTGGTGAGCGGCGCCCAGATGGCAGCACTGGAACAGCAGCTGTTCAGCAGCGGCCTGCCGGTGGAGGCGTTGATGGAAAAGGCGGCGCTGGCGGTGAGCCGTCTGCTGCTCGATCACTGGAGGGCACGGCTGCACCGCGCTGGCGCCGTGGTGCTGGTCGGCCCTGGGCACAACGGCGGTGATGGCCTGGTGGTGGCCCGGGAGCTGCATCTGGCCGGCATCGCCGTGGCGGTGTGGAGCCCCTTCGAACGCCACAAACCACTCACCGACTCCCACCTCCGCCACCTGTGCTGGCTCGGGGTGCCGCGGCTGGAAACGCCGCCGGATCCTGGGGCGGCGGCACTGTGGATCGACGGCCTGTTCGGCATCGGTCAGCAACGGCCACCCGGTGCGGCTCTGGAGACGCTGCTGCAGGCACGGCAGCGGCAGCAGCCGGGGGGACTGGTGGCGATCGATGTACCCACCGGCCTCTGCGCCGATCAGGGGCACTGCCTCGGCGACAGCGCCGCCACCGCCAGCCAGACCGCCTGTCTGGGGCTGCTCAAGCGCGGCCTGGTGCAGGACCAGGCCCTGCGCTGGGTGGGCAGCCTCCTGTTGGTCGAGCTGGGGCTGCCGGCGCAGCTGCTGCAGGAGCTGCCGCCAACCCAACCCCTGGGCCTGGCCTGCGGCGACCTGGCCACGGCCGCCTGGCCCCGGCCCGATGCCGATGCCGACAAGTACGGCCGGGGGCGGCTGCTGCTGGTGGCCGGCAGCCGGCTGTTCCGTGGTGCGGCCGCACTGGCCCTGGCCGGCGCCAGCAGCAGCGGCTGCGGCAGTGTGCGGGCCGCGCTCTGCCCGGAGGTCGGCGACGCGCTCTGGCCCCAGCTTCCCCATCTGGTGCTGCGGAGCAGCCTGAATTGTGATCGCTCCGGAGCCCTGAGCCTGGCAGCGCTCTCTGCAGCGGAGCTGCAACGCCTCGATGCGGTGCTGGTCGGTCCGGGGCTGGGCAGCCAATCGCTCGACGATGGGCGGGCCTGGACCCTGCTGCAGGAGTTCGGTGGTCTGCTGGTGCTCGATGCCGACGGACTGAACCGGCTGGCAGGCCGTGCCGCTGGAGCCAGCCACTGGCTCGCCGAGAGGGGCGGGCCCACCTGGATCACACCCCATCGCCAGGAGTTCGAGCGGCTGTTTCCAGAGCTGACATCCCTGCCGCCCCTGGACGCGGCGGCGGCGGCAGCGCAGCGAACCGGCGCCGCCGTGCTGCTGAAAGGGGCCCACTCCGTCATCGCTGGACCGGACGGCTCCTGCTGGCAGCTCACCCAGACGGCGGCCGCCGCGGCGCGGGCTGGGCTGGGCGACGTGCTGGCGGGCTATGCGGCTGGCCTGGGCGCGATGGCAGGCGCCTCCCACAGCGGGGGCCAGCTGCTGGCCCTGGCGGCGCTGGCCCACGCCGCCACCGCTGTGGAGCTGGCCAAGGAGGGCGCCGGGGCCGCCAGTCCTGCCGCCGTGGCAACACGGCTGGCCCGCCAGGGCCGCCTGGGAGCTCTGCAGCGCAGCGCCCTGCTTCCGTGTGGTTTTGCAAGTAAAACCTAAAGGGTTACTGAAAACACCCTCGTCCTTCGAAATTCCAGCAGATAGTTCTATGACTGTCCCAGGCATCGATGTCCGCCAACAGTCTCCGGACCAGCGACGGTCATCGCCGACGCAGCAGCGACCCGATCAGTTGGTACCTGACCACAATCGGCCGTGAACCCCTGCTCACGGCCGCCGAGGAGATTGAACTCGGCAATCAGGTTCAGACAATGATGCGCCTGGTGGAGGAGCAGCAGCAGAGCTATTCCACCCAGGATCAGAAAATCATCCGCATCGGTCAGCGCGCCAAGCAGCGCATGATGAAAGCCAACCTGCGGCTTGTGGTGAGCGTCGCCAAGAAGTATCAGGGCAAGGGATTGGAGTTGCTCGATCTGATCCAGGAGGGGTCGCTCGGTCTGGAGCGGGCTGTGGAAAAATTCGATCCCACCCGGGGCTACAAGTTCTCCACCTATGCCTTCTGGTGGATCCGCCAGAGCATGACCCGAGCGATCGCCTGCCAGTCGCGCACGATCCGCCTGCCGGTGCACCTCTCTGAGCGGCTCACGGCGATCCGCAAAGTCAGCCTTGAGCTGGCGCACAAGCTTGGGGCCATGCCCAGCCGCCGTGAGATCTCCGAAGCGATGGATATCCCGCTGGAAGAGCTCGACTCCCTGCTGCGCCAGTCGCTCACCACCTCCAGCCTCGACGCCCCGGTCAATGGCGACGAGGGCCGCAGCTTCCTGGGGGATCTGATCCCCGATGGGGGCGACGAGGAACCGCTCGACAAGGTGGAGCGTGGCATCCACCACGAACAGCTCGGGCGCTGGCTCAGCCACCTGAGTGACCAGGAGCGGCGGGTGCTGGAACTGCGCTTCGGGCTGGAGGGGGAAGAGCGCCACACGCTGGCGGAAATCGGCCGCCTGCTGGATGTTTCCCGGGAGCGGGTGCGGCAGGTGGAGCTGAAGGCGCTGCGCAAGCTGCGCAATCTCACCCGCCGCACGACGCCGCAGCTCTAAGCGGATGGGGCGCGTCAACCTCCCCCTTCAGGACGTTGCGTCTGAGCCGCGGATTCAGTCTTCGGCCCAGATGTAGCGGGTCAGCTCTTCCGCTCTGGGTTCGGGAGCAGCCAGCGCGAAGTCCACACAGTCGGTGATCTCGGCATCGATCTGCCGATCGATGGCCGCCAGATCTTCGGCAGTGGCCAGGCCCTGCTGCGCCAAATGGGCAGCCAATCCCTTGATCGGATCGCGCTGAGCCCAGAACTCCTTCTCGGCCTGCGCCCTCAACTCATCCGGGTCGGCGAGTGAATGGCCGCGGTAGCGGTAGGTGAGGCACTCCAGCAGGGTCGGGCCCTCCCCGGCGCGGGCTCGTTCGATCGCCCGTTGGGCCGCTCCCCGCACCGCCAGCACATCCATGCCATCCACCTCCTCCCCGGCCATGCCGAAGGCGGCCGCCTTGCGCCAGATCTCCGGATCGCTGGTGGCGCGGTTGTGGTCCATGCCGATCGCCCACTTGTTGTTCTCCACCACGAACAGGATCGGCAGCTTCCAGAGCGCCGCCATGTTCAGGCACTCGTAGAACTGGCCGATGTTGCAGGTGCCATCGCCGAAGAAGGCCGCCGTGACGGCATCGCTGGAGGCATCGCCCAGGGCATCGCGCTTGTAGCGGCTGGTGAAGGCGGCACCGAGGGCCACGGGAATGCCCTCGCCGATGAAGGCATAGCCGCCCAGCAGATGGTGCTCCCTGGAGAACAGGTGCATGGAACCGCCCCGGCCTTTGCTGCAGCCGGTTTCCTTGCCGAACAGTTCGCTCATCACCTCGCGGGCCGGCACGCCGCAGCTGAGGGCGTGCACGTGATCGCGGTAGGTGCTGCAGAACCAGTCGTGCTGCAGTTTCATCGCCTTGATGACCCCTGTACTCACGGCCTCCTGGCCGTTGTAGAGGTGCACGAAACCAAACATCTTGCCGCGGTAGTACATCTCCGCGCACTTGTCTTCAAAGCGGCGGCCCAGCACCATGTCGCGATAGAGCATCAGCCCTTCTTCGCGCGTCACCGTTGCCGGGGTGGCCGGATAGAGATTTTCCAGACGCTCGGCATGGGGACCAGCGACGTGGGTGGAGTCGGCCGAGCATCCGGGCACCCCAGCTGCTGAGGCCAGTTCGCGACTGGTGTCTGCCTGGGTCATCGCTGGGTCATCGCTGGGTGTGAGCTGGGTATGGGCTGGGTATGGGCTGGGTTCGGAAGGGCTTCAGCCCGTCAGGAAATGCCGATCCTGACCGCTGACTGTACGGGGTCTGGATGCCGCCGATCCGTGTGGGCGGAACAGGATCCGAACGTGCCCCCCAGGGACCGGGCGACTGGGCGAAACCGGAGACCCCT
Source organism: Cyanobium sp. NIES-981 (assembly GCA_945901765.1). Lineage (GTDB taxonomy): Bacteria > Cyanobacteriota > Cyanobacteriia > PCC-6307 > Cyanobiaceae > NIES-981. The sequence continues at coordinate 10,633 of CAMDLO010000003.1, forward strand.
CCTAAAATCGGCGACCACTGAACGGTCTGGGTTGGAACTGCCGATCGATCATTTCCGGCTGCTCGGCGTCAGCCCCACCACCGATGCCCACACGGTGCTGCGCACCCTGCAGCTGCGGCTCGACCGGGCTCCGGACCAGGGCTTCACCCACGAGACCCTGCAGGCCCGCGATGCCCTGCTGCGCCACAGCGCCGATCTGCTCTGCGATCAGGAGCGGCGCAGTGCCTACGAATCCGAGCTCACCGCCTTGACGGAGAGCGGTCAGCCGCTGCAGGCCGCCCTGGATGTGCCCTCCAGTCAGGAGGTGGCCGGCTTGCTGCTGCTTCTGGAAGCCGACCTGCCGCTGGAGGTGTTCGAACTCGTGAGCCGCGCCCTGCAACCACCCCAGGCCCCGGCCCTCGGCAGCGGCAGGGAAGCCGATCTCGCCCTGCTGGGCGCCCTGGCCAGCCGCCAGGGCGCCGAGGATCTGCGCCGGCAACGGCACTTCGAAAGCGCCGCCAATCTGCTCATGCAGGGGCAGCAGTTGCTGCAGCGCATGGGGCAGCACCCCCAGCAGCGCCAGGCGATCAGCGACGACCTGGTGGCGCTGAGGCCTTTCCGGATCCTCGATCTGATCAGCCGCGATCTGAGTGCAGCCGAGGCGCGCGCTGAGGGTCTGCAGCTGCTCGAGGATCTGGTGCGCGACCGGGGCGGACTGGAAAGCTACGGCGACTCCCGCCTGAGCCATGAGGACTTCGAAGCGTTCTTTCGCCAGATCCGCAGCTACCTCACGGTGCAGGAGCAGATCGATCTGTTCAGCCGCTGGGCCGAACGGGATGGCAGCACGGCCAGCCGGGCCGATGACCTGGCCACCACAGCACTGACGGCATCCGGGTTCGCCCAGCGCAAGCCGGAACGCATCGCCGCAGCCCGCGACCGGCTGCTGGCCAGCGGCCGCAGGGATATGACGGAGCGGCTGGCCTGCCTGCACCTGCTGCTCGGCCAGGTCGACGCCGCCGAGGAGACGTTTTACAGCGGCAACGCAGCCCCACCGGTTGCGGACGCCGAGGCAGACGGGCTGGCACACCTTTGTCGGCACTGCAGCACCTGGCTGGCCAGGGAGGTGCTGCCGGGCTATCGCGATCTGGAATCCGATCCAGACCTGGAGGCCTACTTCGCGGACCGCGATGTTCAGGGCTATCTCGACCAGCTCGACAGCGAACCGCCGGCACCGCCCCCGGCACCACCCAGCGTGTTCAGCCTGGCGAGTTCGGCCCTGTTCAGTCTCAGCGGCCTGGGTGAGCCCGGCGGCCGCCAGCGCAGGGGGGCAGACGACGAACCGGAATCCGAGGCACCCGGATTCGCGAACCGGCCATTCGATCGACCTGAAGGTGATTTGCCCCATTTCGAACCAGCCGATGCCCAGGACATGGACTGGACAGAGGACGACAGCGCTCCGGGCTGGCAGCTGCCGGACTGGCTGCCTGCAGGCCTGGCGGAACGGCTGGAGACGATCCCCCGCGGCGCCCTGCTGGCGGCCGGCGCCGCGGCAGCGGCTGTGCTGACCATCGCCGGCATCAGCCTGGTGCGACCACGAACCGCCCCAACGCCGCTGCCGGTCCAGCCACCGGCCGCCCTTCAGCCACCGGCGGCCCTTCAACCACCGGCCGCGCCCGGACCGGCGCCAATCCGCCGCACCGCACTGCCCCTCACCAGCCCCTCGCCGGACAGCGACCAGGTGCGAGCCCTGCTGGAGGCATGGTTGGCGGCCAAGGCGGCCGTGCTGGCGGGCGGCAGCAGCGCCGCGCCGCTGGAGCAGCTCGCCCGCGACAGCCAGGTGCAGCGGCTGGAGAGCGAGCGCCGTGAAGACGCCGCCGCCGGGCAGAGCCAGCGGATCCAGGCCAGGGTGACGGACCTGCGGATCGAAACCAGCGGCCCCGGCCGGATCTCCGCCATCGCCACGATCGACTACAACGAGCAGCGCCTCGACGCCGCCGGGCAGCCCGTCGGCAGGCCGAAACGGATCAGCGGCCTGCGCAACCGCTACGTGTTCGGCCGCGACGGCGACAGCTGGCGGCTGGTGAGCTTCCAGCGGGCGAACTGACGGCTGCCGGCGCCTTTTTACGATCGGGCCACCCGGGGGCCCACCGGCCTTCGCCCCCAGCCTTGCCTCCCTCCCCCTCCGTCTCCCGCGTGCTGATGTTCGACGAGCTCTCCCAACGGTTTGAAGATGCCGTCAAGAACCTGCGGGGCCAGGCTGCGATCAGCGAAACCAATATCGACGGCGCGCTGAAGGAGGTGCGCCGTGCCCTGCTGGAGGCCGATGTGAGCCTGCCGGTGGTCAAGGAGTTTGTCGACGAGGTGCGTAGAAAGGCCCTCGGCGCCGAAGTGGTGCGGGGCATCAGTCCGGATCAGAAGTTCATCCAGGTGGTGCACGAGCAGCTCGTCGACACCATGGGCGGCGCGAACGCCCCCCTGGCCGCCGGCGGCAAACCGGGGGAGCCGGCGGTGGTGCTGATGGCCGGCCTGCAGGGCGCCGGCAAGACCACCGCCACCGCCAAGCTCGGTCTGCACCTCAAGGATCAGGGCCGCAAGGCCCTGCTGGTGGGCGCCGATGTCTACCGACCGGCGGCGATTGATCAGCTGAAAACCCTCGGCGGCCAGATCGGCGTGGAAGTATTCAGCCTCGGCACCGAGGCCAGGCCTGAAGACATCGCCGCCGCCGGCATCGCGAAGGCCAGAGCCGAGGGCTTCGACACGGTGCTGGTGGACACCGCCGGCCGGCTCCAGATCGATGTGTCGATGATGGAGGAGATGGTGCGGATCCGCGAGGCCTGCCAGCCCGATGAGGTGCTGCTGGTGGTGGATTCGATGATCGGCCAGGAAGCGGCTGAGCTCACCCGCGCCTTCCACGAGCAGGTGGGCCTCACCGGCGCCGTGCTCACCAAGCTCGACGGCGATTCCCGCGGCGGCGCCGCCCTCTCGATCCGCAAGGTGAGCGGCGCCCCGATCAAGTTCATCGGCACCGGCGAGAAGGTGGAGGCGCTGCAGCCCTTCCATCCGGAGCGGATGGCCAGCCGCATCCTGGGGATGGGCGACGTGCTCACCCTGGTGGAGAAGGCCCAGAAGGAGGTGGAACTGGCCGATGTGGCCAGGATGCAGCAGAAGCTTCAGGAAGCGACGTTTGACTTCTCCGACTTCGTGCAGCAGATGCGTCTGATCAAGCGCATGGGCTCCCTGGGCGGCCTGATGAAGCTGATCCCCGGCATGAACAAGATCGATTCGGGCATGCTCAAGCAGGGGGAGGAGCAGCTCAAGAAGATCGAGGCGATGATCGGCTCGATGACCGAGGCCGAGCGCCGCGACCCGGATCTGCTGGCCGCCAATCCCTCTCGCCGGCGCCGCATCGCCGGCGGCAGCGGCCACACCCCCGCCGATGTGGACAAGGTGCTGCAGAACTTCCAGCAGATGCGCGGCTTCATGCAACAGATGACACGCGGCGGCGGCATGCCGGGCATGCCCGGACTGGGAGGCGGGTTCCCCGGCATGGGGGGTGGCATGCCAGGGATGGGGGGTGGCATGCCGGGCTCGCGTGGGGGACGTCCCGCGCCGAAACCGGCGAAACCCGCCAAGAAGCGCAAGGGCTTCGGCGAGCTCTGAGGGTTGGAGGCACCCCCAGGAGCTACACTTTTTGTTTGCACACTTAGCGGCTAGGCCACGATGATCAAGCTCCGCCTGAAGCGGTTTGGCAAGAAGCGGGAAGCGAGTTTCCGCCTCGTGGCCGTCAACAGCACCTCCCGCCGCGACGGTCATCCGCTCGAGGAGCTGGGTTTCTACAACCCCCGCACCAAGGAAACCCGCCTCGACACCGAGGCCATCCGCACCCGCCTCGCGCAGGGAGCCCAGCCCACCGGCAGCGTGCTCACCCTGCTGGAGCGCGGCGGTCTGGTCGAGAAAACCGTGCGCCCCTCCGTATTGGTGGGCCAGAAGAAACAGGCCGAAGCGCGGGAAGCCGCAGCCAGGCAGGCCGCCAAGGAAGCAGCTGAAGCCAAGGCTGCTGAAGCCGCCGCAGCTGCTGAGGCCGCCGCCGCCGCTGAGGCCGCAGCTGCCGCTGAGGGTGAGGCCGAGCCCGCCGAGGCTTGAGGTCTTCCTCCACGGCCGAATCCGGCGGGCTCGCCTCAGCCACGATCACGCTTCCCTCCCCGGAAGCGGCGTTAGCTCTGGCCGGTCAGGCCGAAGCGACCCTGCGACACCTTGAGGAGCTGACTGGAGCCTCGATCGTGTTGCGGGGTCTGGATCTGCTGGTGAAGGCGCGGCCCCGGCAACTGGAGCGCGCCAGCGCTCTGATCGAACTGCTGCGGCCCCTCTGGCAGGAGGGGCAGGCGGTGGGCCAGGTCGATCTCAACACGGCTCTGCATGCCCTTGACAGCGGCCGCGCTGAGCAGCATCGCGCCCTGGGCGATCAGGTGCTGGCCCGCAGCCAGGGCGGCAAGTTGCTGCGGCCCCGCACCCTGCGGCAGCAGGCCTACGTAGAGGCAATGGAACGCCACGACCTCACCGTGGCGCTCGGGCCCGCCGGCACCGGCAAGACCTTCCTGGCCACTGTGCTGGCGGTGCGCATGCTGCAGGAGCGCAAGGTGGAGCGCCTGATCCTCACCCGCCCGGCCGTGGAGGCCGGAGAGCGTCTCGGCTTCCTGCCCGGAGACCTGCAGCAGAAGGTGGATCCCTACCTCCGTCCCCTCTATGACGCCCTGCACACCCTGATGGGGACGGAGCGCACGGCCGCTCTGCTGGAGAAGGGGGTGATTGAGGTGGCGCCGCTGGCCTACATGCGCGGCCGCACCCTCGCCGATGCGTTTGTGATCCTCGATGAGGCCCAGAACACGACCTGCGCCCAGATGCGCATGGTGCTCACCCGGCTGGGCGAACACGCGCGCATGGTGGTGACCGGCGACCCCACCCAGGTGGACCTGCCACCCGGAGTGATCAGCGGCCTGAGCGAGGCCGCCCAGGTGCTCGACGGGCTGGACGGCGTGGCCGTCTGCCACCTGACTGCCGCCGATGTGGTGCGCCATCCGCTGGTGCAACGCCTGGTCAACGCCTACGCCGAGCGGGACCGGCGCAGCCGCTGAGCTGACCTGGCGGAGCAGAATCCGACCGTCCAACAGCCCATTGCTGATCCATCGGATGACCCAGCTCGCGCGCTTCCGCATCCCCGCAGAGATCGCCCTGGCCTGCCTGGCTGCTTACGTCATCGGCTTCCAGGTCACCGCCCTGTTTCCGGGCTACCTCCCCAAGATCGGCGGGCTGTGGTCGGCGATCTCCGCCGTCGTGGTCACCCAGTCGACCCGACAGGAGACCACATCACAGGCTTCGCTGCGCATGCTCGGCTCGGCGATCGGTGCCATCACCAGCGCGGCATATCTGCTGCTACTGCCGTTCCATCCGCTGGGCATGGCGGTGGTGATCTTCGCCACCGTGACGATCTGCACGGCGCTCCGGATCCCCAGTCACGCCCGCCTGGCTGCCATCACCGTTCTGGTGGTGATGGTGACGGCGAGCTTCGATCCACGGCTCAACCCGCTGCTGAATGCGCTGCTGCGCCTGATCGAATCGGGCATCGGCACCGGCGTGGCGGTGCTGCTGGTGCGGCTCTGGCCCGGTCCGCACCGCGGGGAGGGGATCCGTACCGGCGCAGGCAGGGACTGAACCCTGCCCGAACTGGCCACCCCTGCCAGAATGCACAAAGTTCACAGTACGGGTGGCGTCATGCCGGCCAGCAGCAATTTTCAGGAGGCCATCCGCGAGGCGCAGTCCAGCGGCCTCGTCGGCCCCAACGTCGTCAACAAGGCCCTGCCCTTTGTGGGCGGTGGCATGGTGCTCACCGCCGGCGGGGTGATGGGCGGTCTGGCGATGATGGCCAGCAACCCTGCCGCCTTCATGCCCCTGTTCTGGGTGGCCCTGATCGGCAACTTCATCCTCTTCTTCGTGGCCCAGAACGTGGCCACGAAAGGGAACAACAGCACGGCCCTGCCCCTGCTGGCCGCCTACAGCCTGCTCACCGGCTTCACCCTCAGCGGTCTGGTGGCTCTGGCGATCGGCACCGCCGGCATCGGCGCCATCGGCACGGCTGCCCTGGCCACCGGCGTCACTTTCGTGGTGGCTTCGGTGATGGGTCGCCGCATGAGCGACAGCGTCGGACAGGCTCTGAGCGGCGTGGTGGGGCTGGGCGTGCTCGGCCTGCTGATCGCCATGGTGGTGCAGGTCGTGGGCGGCATCTTCGTGCCGGGCTTCGGCGGCAACGGCTTCGAGCTGCTGATCGCCGGCTTCGGCACGGTGCTGTTCGTGGGAGCGGCTTTTGTCGACTTCTACACAATGCCCCGCACCTACCGCGACGATCAGTACCTGGCTGGTGCGCTGGGGATGTATCTCACCTACATCAACCTGTTCATCTTCATCCTGCGCCTGATCATCGCCCTGCAGGGGGGCGGTCGCCGCGACTGATCAGCTCGCCATCCAGCAGGAACAAAGGGCCCACCGCAACGGTGGGCTTTTTTGATGGCCCGGATTGGATGGATAACCGGGATTTGCTGGCGCGCAATGGGACTGGCTGGCCAACTCAGCCGGCCACGGCCTCCACGGCCGCCGCGATCGCCCGGCGCTGCTCGGCGTCGTAGCCCCAGCGATCCAGAAAGGCCACGTCATCGCCAGCACCCTGACCAGCGGCCTGCAGCAGGGTCTCCAGGCGCTGCTTCACGGCGCCGGGTTCCAGCAGGCGCAGCAGCTCGGTGCAGCGGGCCTGCACCCGCTCCGAACCCGCCTGCTGGCCGCCATCGCCCTGGCGCCCATGCTGCAGGGCCATGGCCGTGCTCATCGCCAGGTTGCGCGCACTCAGATCCACCACCCCCTCGCCAGCAGCCCGCAGCTGCAGCACCAGAGGCTCGGGCAATCGGTCCATCAGCGGGCAGTCGCCGGCCAGGCTCACCACGAAGAAGCCCCGGGCCCCATCGCGGCTGGCCACCAGCTCGCCGACCCGGTCGGCCAGCACCTCATCACTCAGTTCTCCGTTCTCCCACAGCCCCAGCCACTGGGCCGTGATCTCCATCGCCTGCTGAAAGGAGGGTTCGCGCAGGGGTTCGCTCATGCTTCGGGCAGCGCTGCTCTCTGGCACGAGCCTAGAAGTCACCGGAGAGCCTGAGGCGGCGGGGACGGCAGCGGCGGCTGAGGGGGCGGCCCGTTCAGCTGCTGCAGGGATGCAGACCCACCAGGCTCCCGGGCGAGCATCACCCGGTTGCGGCCTTCGCGCTTGGCCTGGTAAAGGGCCGCCTCGGCGCGGGCCAGCAGATCCTCCATCCCCGCTTCGTTCCCGGAATCCGGCCGGGTGGCCGCCACGCCCAGGCTGATCGTGACCACACCGAGCGGATGGGGCAGGGCCTGGTCCTCCAGCTCCTGTCGGAGCAGTTCACAGCAGTGCAGGGCCTGCTCGGCGTCGGTGTCGGGCAGCAGCAGCACGAACTCCTCGCCACCGAAGCGAAACACGCTGTCCCCCTGGCGCCGTAGCCCGGCCCGGAGCTGCTGGGCCACGGCCCGCAGGCAGCCATCCCCGGCTGGGTGACCGAAGCCGTCGTTGTAAGCCTTGAAGTGATCCACATCCACCATGACCAAAGCCAGGGATTCACGCCCTCGTCGTGCCATCCCCCAGGCGCGGGCCAAGGCCTGCTCGAAGCTGCGTCGATTGGCCAGGCCGGTGAGGGAATCTTCTCCAGCCAGCTGGGTGAGCTGGCGGTTGGCCCGCTCCAGCGCCTCGGTGCGCTGCTGCACCAGCTGCTCCAGATCACGGTTGCGGTCCTCCAGCAACCGCTGCTCCCGCCGGCGGAACCCAATCTCCCGGCTCAACACCAACAGAGCGGCCCCGAGCAGTAGACCCATGAACACCGCCAGAGCGAGTTGCAGCCCAAGCAACTCCTGAGCCACCAGGCGGTCGATGGCCGTTCCATCAACCGCAAACACCGCCCTGGCCTGCAGTCGGGGGAGCGGGGCGACCAGCAGGTGCTGACCTTTGAGGTCCAGGCTGTACACCTGACCATCAGCCCGAGCCGCACCAAGCACCGGGGCGTGGTCTGCGGGCAGGAGAGCACCGGGCGCGATCGCGACGCCTTCGCGCGCCAGCAAACTCCCATCCATCGCTGCCACGTAAAGCGGCTGGGCCAGCAAACCACTGCGGCTCCGACTCTCCAAGGGCATCAGCCAGCGCAGCAGATCGCGCAGCACCAGATCGTGGCCCACGGAACCAGCCCAGCGTCCCCGCTGGGCGAAGGGCGCCACCACGCTGATCAGCCAGTCCTTGGCCGCCGGGTCGTACTGGGGACGGGTCCAGCGGGGCTTGCCGCTGGGATTGACTCTCGGTGCCGTGAGCTGCACCCACTCCGTGGGCCTGTAATCGAGCTGTGCCGTGGCGTGGCGCACGAATGCGGGTCTGGCGGGCCAGAAGATCACTTCGCCACCCGTGAGCGGCAGCACCCAGGTGTTCTCGACCACCATTTCGGACGCACCCAGTCCGTACACCGTGGTGATCGCCTGGGCCTCACTGAAGAACGCCCGCAGCGGAGCCGTAAGCGACACGGAGGGGGGGATCCAGACGCCGGCCTGTCGTTCGGGCTGAAAACGGTCCGCTGCGCTTCGCCAGACCCCGTCAGGGTCCTGGCGGACCAGCGTGCCGAAGGGCAACGGCGCCAGCGACTGGAAGGGGGCTGCCGGATCAATCGCCGACACCAGCTCGGCGAAATCCGCGATACTCCTCTCGGCAGCGCTCAGGGAGGCGTTGAAGCGGTCCACATCGGTCTGCACCTTCAGTTGTTGAGCCCGCAGGGCCTGCTGCTGCAATTGCTCGCTCAGCTGCTGCTGCAACTGCCAGGAAGCAACAGATCCCGCCAGAAGCACCAGGGCAGACAGGGCCATGCCCAGCGGCGGAATCGACGCCACCGCCGCTGGCAGCGACAGGGCGGCACGCAGACGGGAACGGAGAGGCGGGGTGAGCACCGATGGCAAAGCCTGGAAGCGGCAAAGCGCAGACCGATCCGATCAGCGGCCTCATTGATTCTGGGACAGCCGGATGAAACTGGCAGAGGCAGCCGCCGGGCTGCCACTGTTGAATGATGCCCGACACTCCCACGACAGGCGGCCCCATGCCCAGCGGCGACGAGGGCCAGCTGCTGCCGATCCCCGATCCCGCCGAATCAGCCCGTCTGCTGGGCTCCGCCAACCAGGCCGCGGCCGGCGAGGGGTTCCGCTCCGGTTTTGTGGCCCTGATCGGCCGGCCGAACGTGGGCAAGAGCACCCTGCTGAACCAGCTGGTGGGGCAAAAGGTGGCGATCACCTCGCCGGTGGCCCAGACCACCCGCAACAGGTTGCGCGCGATCCTCACCACCGCCGGGGCCCAGCTGGTGCTGCTCGACACCCCGGGCATCCACAAGCCCCACCACCTGCTGGGGGAGCGCCTGGTGAAGACGGCGAAAGGGGCGATCGGCGATGTGGATGTGGTGCTGCTGCTGGTGGACGGCAGCGAGCCGGCCGGCCGCGGCGACGGCTTCATCGTGGAACTGTTGCGCCACTGCCGCGCCCCGGTGCATGTGGCCCTCAACAAACACGACCTGGTCGATCCGGCCCAGGCTGAAGCACTGGCCGCCAGCTACCGCGAGATGTTGGAGGGTCGGGGCGATTTCGCCGGCCCCACACCTGCCGGCCAGGACCCGCGGCCGCCGCTGGCCTGGCCCCTGCATCCGGTGAGCGCCCTCACCGGCGCGGGCACCGAGGCCCTGGTGGGGGCCCTGGCGGCCGATCTGCCCGAGGGGCCCCAGCTCTACCCGGCCGACGCGGTGAGCGACCAGCCCGAGCAGCTGCTGATGGCCGAACTGATCCGCGAGCAGGTGCTCAGCCACACCCGCGAGGAGGTGCCCCACTCGGTGGCGGTGAGCATCGACCGGGTGGTGGACGACGGCCCCCGCACCGCCGTGCTCGCAACGGTGCTGGTGGAGCGCGCCAGCCAGAAGGGAATCCTGATCGGCAAAGGCGGCCGCATGCTCAAGACCATCGGCCAGGGGGCGCGCCTGCAGATGGAGAAGGTGTTCAGCGGGCCGGTGTATCTGGAGCTGTTCGTGAAGGTGGTACCGGGCTGGCGCCGCAGCGCCGCCCGCCTGGCCGAGCTGGGCTACAGGGGGGAGTGAGACCGCTGGCTGGCTTGGCCAGCGGGCCTGCTCAGCGGCTCAGGGGCCCCAGGTGGTCTGGCTGGGCAAGACCAGCCCTGGCGCCTGAGAGAATCCACCGATGACCGACGCAGCCGCCGCCTTTCCGCCCGCCACGATCGAGGCGTTCCTGCGCCTCTGCGCCGGCGAGTGGATGGGGCTGCGCAGCCGTTTCGCCCTGGATACCGCTCTGGAAGACGAGAACGGCGACGCGTGGCACAGCAGCGAGCGCGGCGAGCTGGTGGTGCGCTACCTGGAGCCCGAGAACCCCGGAGCCCCTGGCGGCCTGCAGGTGACCCCGCAGGAGGGGGGAGCCCAGCAGCTGCAGTTCAGCGGCGCCGGAGACTTCACGGTGAACAGCCGCGATGGCGACCGGCAGGGGCGTTGGCGGCTCTGGCCCGACGGCAGCCTGGAGCTCACCCTCTGCACCGGTGGCGACACGGTGCGCGAGCGGATCTGGTTCACCAAGCCCAACCTGCGGCTGCGCAGCACGGTGGAGAGCCGGGCCGACGGCACACCGGGCCGGGCCAGCTTCAGCTCCGAGATCCGCCGGGTGAGCCGGCCAGCAGGCTGAGCCAATGCGCCTGGACGTGGTCAGCCTGGCGCCGGAGGCCTTCGCGCCCCTGCTGAGCCTGGGGGTGATCGGCCGGGCGTTTGGAGCCGGCATTGCCGCCCTGCACACCCACAACCCGCGCGACTACGCCACCGACAAGTACCGCAAGGTCGACGACGAGCCCTACGGCGGCGGCGCCGGCATGGTGCTCAAACCGGAGCCGGTCTACGCCGCGGTGGAGGCGATTCCGGTGCTGCCGCGGCGGCGGGTGCTGCTGATGAGCCCCCAGGGCAGGCCCCTGCAGCAGGCTGACCTGCGCCGCTGGGCCACGGGCACCGACCAGCTGGTGCTGATCTGCGGCCACTACGAGGGCTTCGATGAGCGCATTCGCAGCCTCGCGGATGAAGAGGTGTCGCTGGGCGATTTCGTGCTCACCGGCGGCGAGCTGCCGGCGGCGGTGATCATCAACGGTGTGGTGCGGCTGCTGCCCGGCACGGTGGGCACCCAGGCCTGCCTGGAGGAGGAGAGCCACAGCGCCGGCCTGCTGGAGCACCCCCACTACACCCGCCCCGCCAGCTTCCGGGAGATGGAGGTGCCGGCGGTGCTGCGCAGCGGCGACCACGGTGCCATCGCCAGCTGGCGCCTCGAGCAGCAGCAGCAGCGCACAGCCGAGCGCCGGCCCGATCTGTATGCGCGCTGGCAGGAGCAGCAGGCGCAGCAGTAGCGCCATGCTGGACGTCCCCCACGCTGCCCGGCCGGCGATGCTGCTCACCACCACACCCAGCCTGGAGGGGCGGCCGATCCGCCACTACCTGGGTCTGGTGCACGGCGAGACGATTCTCGGCGCCAACCTGTTCCGCGACATCCTCGCCTCGATCCGCGACCTGGTGGGGGGGCGCGCCCGGGCCTACGAAACCACCCTGGTGCGGGCTCGGGAGATGGCGCTGGAGGAGCTCAGCCGGCGGGCGCGGCTGCTGGGTGCCGATGCGGTGGTGGGTGTGCGGATCGACGTGGAGGTGCTCGGTCAGGCGGGCGGCATGCTGATGGCCTGCGCGACCGGCACGGCGGTGAACCTGGGCCCAGCCGGGCCCCAGCCGCTGCCAGCGCCCGGCCTGCCCCCCGCCCCCTGAGGGTTTCCGCTCAGCTCTTGCCGGTCTGCAGCCCCCGCAGCGCCGCCAGCAGCGCCGCCGGGCTCTGGGGATCCACCATCAGCACGCTGCCGCCCTTGGCCTGGGCCATCGCCTCGCCCATCGCCATCCAGTCACCGGCCAGCAGCAGGCGCATCGCTTCGGCGGCGGCCGGACTGGCCTGGATCGCCTCCGCCAGGCGGGTGGCGGCATCGGCGCGGGCCTGCGCCAGCAGGGCCTGCTGCTTGGCCTGAGCCTCGGCCTCCAGCACCAGCGCCTCCTGCTTGGCCCTGGCGTCGAGCACCAGCGCCTCAGCCCGGCCGCGGGCGGCGTTGAGCTGCGACTCGCGCTCCCCTTCAGAGCGCAGGATGGCGGCCCGTTTCTCCCGTTCGGCGGTCATCTGCTGCTCCATCGCCTGCTGCACGCCAGGGGATGGGTGGATATCGCGCAGCTCCACCCGGGTCACCTTCACGCCCCAGGGATCGGTGGCCTGATCCAGCTCCTTCAGCAGCACTTCGTTCACCTCGCTGCGGGTGGTGAAGGTCTGATCGAGGTCGAGCTTGCCCATCTCGGCGCGGATCTGGGTGAGCACCAGGTTCACCATCGCCGACTGCAGGTTGTCGACGGCGTAGTAGGCGCGGGCATGCTCCAGCAGCTGCCAGTACACCACCGCATCCACCTCGATGGCCACGTTGTCGCGGGTGATGCACTGCTGGGGCGGAATGTCGAGCACCCGCTCCTTGAGCGACTCGTGGCTCACCACCTTCTCCAGCACCGGCAGGACGAACGACAGCCCCGGCTGCAGCTGGCGGTCGTACTTGCCGAGGCGCTCCACCAGCCGCGACTGGCCGCCACTGGTGACCTTCACACTGTTGATGCCGAGCACGGCCATCACCGCCAGGGCCGGCAGACCAAGGAAGACATCCATCGGAATCGCCCCGCTGCAGATCCCGCCCAGGCTAGGCAGCATGGTCTGAGCTGACTGCAGCCATGGCCCCGCTCCTCGCCCTGCCTCCCGCCCTGCTCTGGCTGGCGCTCGGCCTGGCCATGCTGGCCATCGAGGCCCTCGGCGCGGAGTTCGACGGCCTGCTGGCCGCGGCCCTGGCCTGCCTGAGTCTGTCGGTGACCACGGCCCTGCTGCCCCTGGCCGCAGCCGTTCAGGTGCTGGCCTTCATCACCCTCACCGGCCTGCTGCTGCTGGCGCTGCAGCGCTGGTCGCAGCGGCGGCGGGAGCGGGCGATCCCTCCGGCGGCGACGGCCGGTGAGGCCACGGTGATCAGCGGCTTCGACGGCCCGACTCCTGAGCGGGGCCGGGTGCGCTGGCAGGGCCAGAGCTGGGCGGCGGAGGCCCTCGACACCCCTGAGGCCCTGGGCCCCGGAAAGCCGGTGCTGGTGATGGGCCGGGAGGGCAACCGCCTGCAGGTGATGGCCCTCTCCCCCGGATCAGGCCCGGCGGGCGAGGATCGCTCCGCCACCTGACATCAGCGTTCCGCCGGGGTCCCCATGGAGCTGCGCATCGGCAACGGCTACGACATCCACCGGCTGGTGCCCGGCCGCCCCCTGATCCTCGGCGGGCAGAGGCTCGACCATCCCGCCGGCCTGGGGCTGGACGGCCACAGCGACGCTGACGTGCTTGTGCATGCCGTGATGGACGCCCTGCTGGGCGCCCTGTCGCTGGGCGACATCGGTCGCTGGTTCCCCCCGGACGACCCCCGCTGGCTGGGGGCCGACAGCCTGCAGCTGCTCGAACAGGTGGTCGCTCTGGTGAGCGAGCGGGGCTGGCAGGTGGTGAATGTCGACAGCGTGGTGGTGGCGGAGCGGCCGAAGCTGCGCCCCCACATCGCGGCGATGCGCGCAGCAATCGCCTCCAGCATGGGGCTGACGCCGGAGCAGGTGGGGGTGAAAGCCACCACCAACGAAGGCCTGGGGGCTGAAGGGCGCGAGGAGGGGATCTCCTGCCAGGCCGTGGCGCTGCTGATGCGACAGGCGGTGGCACGCTGAGAGCCACCGGCGCCGGGTCCCACTTCATGGCTCGATCCGTTCACTCCTCCCCGACGGGCCGGATCCATCGGCTTTTCCTTAGGGTTGCGAGCCTTTGGCTGGCAGGGATGCTGCTGCTGATCTCACCCCCATCGGCCAGCGCCGCCCGGGCCACCGGCTCGGGGGGACCTGAAGGCGTGCAGATCGAGGTGGTGGAGCATCTGCGGCTGAAGGTGCCGGCGGCGGCTCGGCAGGCCTGGCTGGAGGCGGAACAGGGCAGCTGGGAGCCCTGGCTGCAGCGCCAGGCCGGCTTCCTCGGGCGTCAGCTGCTCTGGGATCCCGAGCGAGAAGAGGGCACCCTGCTGATTCACTGGGCCAGCCGCGAGCAGTGGCAGGCGATCCCACCTGCGGAGGTGGAACGGGTGCAGCGGCGCTTTGAGCAGCTGGCGCGTCGCCACACTGGCCGGGGACTGGCCAACCCCTTTCCGCTCACCCATCAGGGGGAGCTGGTACCGCAGTGAGCCCCAGCCCCCGCCACGGTCAGGGGCCTGGCCAACCCGACTACGTGCTCGGCAGCCACGGCGCTGAGCACGCGCGGCTCGGTCGCCAGCACGCCATCTGGCGGGACGAGGCGATGGCCGCCTGGCAGCGAGCGGGATTCGGCAGGGGGCAGTGGCTGCTGGACCTGGGCAGCGGTCCCGGCTTCGCCAGCGCCGACCTGGCTGCGCTGGTGGGCCCCGACGGCCGGGTGCTTGGTCTCGACAGCGCCCGCCGCTTCGTGGCGGCGGCGAAGCAGCTGGCGCAGGAGCGGGGGCTGAGCCAGCTGGAGACCCACTGCATCGATCTGGCCAGTCCCGATGACTGGCGGACCCTGAATCTGCCAGCACGCCGCTGGCATGGGGCCTGGTGCCGCTGGCTGGCGATGTTCCTGCCGCGCCTTGATCCCCTGCTCGATCTGGTGCAGCACAGCCTGCGGCCTGGCGGCCGCCTGGTGCTGCATGAATACATTCGGTGGGACACGTTCAGCGTTCACCCTGGCGGCACCGAGCTGCGGCGGTTCATGGCGCGCTGCATCGACCACTGGCGGGCCCACGGCGGCGATCCGGACGTGGCCTCGCGCCTGCCCGCCCTGCTGGAAGCCCGAGGCCTGCGGTTGCTGAACTGCCGCAGCCTGCTGGCCTGCTCGCCCACCAGCGGCGCCAAGACCCGCTGGCTGCTCGACTTTGTGGGCTCCTACGGACCCCAGCTGCAGGCGAACGGCATCTGGAGTGAGGCCGAGCAGAGCGCGCTGACGGCTGAACTGGCCGAGGCCCGGCAGCGCACCAGCCTCTGGCTCACCCCGGCCCTGGTGGAGATGGTGTGGGAGCAGCCGGGACAGCAGACCCTGCCCGAGGCGGCTGTGGCTGCAACGGCCGGGGTTGGGGCCGGGGTTGGGGTTGGGGCCGGGGTTGAGGGCGAACGATGAGCGTGCAGCCCGACGAGCCCCTGCAGCACCGGCTCGATCTGCAGCGGCGGCAACGGCTCGGCATGGTGGAAGCGATCTGGGGGGAGCACAAGAGCGCCGAGCAGATCGCGGCGATCTGCATCACGCTGCTCGCCGCCGATGAACTGGTGCTGGCCACCCGGGTGGACAGCGCCAAGGCCGACGCCGTGCTCGGCCTGCTGCACTGCGACGGGGGCAGCGGTCCAGTGCGCTATCACCAGGCTGCCCGCTGTCTTGTCAGCGCGGCCATGCCACCGCTCCGGCCCTCCGCTGGATCAGTGGCGGTGCTGGCCGGCGGCACATCCGATCTGGCCGTGGCCAGCGAGGCCGCCCTGGCCCTGGCCTGCCACGGCATTGGCGCTGAGCTGGTGCTCGATGTGGGCGTGGCTGGGCTGCACCGCCTGCTGAATCAGCTGGAGCAGCTGGGCGGCGCCTCGGTGCTGATCGCCTGCGCCGGCATGGAGGGGGCGCTGCCGACGGTGCTGGCCGGCCTGCTGCCCCAGCCGGTGATCGCGGTACCGGTCAGCGTTGGCTACGGCGTGAGCCAGGGGGGTGTTGCAGCCCTGCACGGCATGCTGGCCAGCTGTGCCCCAGGGCTGTGTGTCGTCAACATCGACAACGGCTACGGCGCGGCGATGGCCGCGCTGCGGATCCTCGGGATCAGAGATGCTGGAGATCCGGGTAGGCGGTGAGCAGTTCCTCGGTGCTCAGCACCTCGCCGGCGCCATCGGGCTGCCAGATCACCTCCACCGCCAGCAGATCGGTGGAGGAGAGCCCGCCGAGCACCTGCAGGGAGGCGCGCAGCGCTTCGGCGCTGGCGGCACCGGGGAGGGTGAAGCGCTGACGGCTGGCCGCCAGGATGGTCACAACGATGAAATCGCTGGCCGCGTCGCTGTCGCCGGCTCTGGTGATGGCGGCTGCAGCGGCCGGATCGGCGCGGCGGCCCGACACATTGGTGGTGAGTTCAGCAGACAGTTTGCTGCGCTCGGCCATCGACAGACGATTGAAGGTGCCTTCGGCGGTGGCGAAGGGCACTTCACCCCGCTCAGCAAGCGCATAGACCCAGAGATCGGGATGGCGCAGGAGCGCCAGCGTGGTCTCCTGAAGCACCACCTGCAGGCCGCTGCTGCTGCCGGTATCGGCCGATGCGGCCAGGCGACGCAGATCCGTCTGCAACTGGCGAGCGGAAGCAAGCAGTCCGACCTGCAGCTGCACCATGCTCACCGGCCCGTCGACGCGGGCCAGGCCGCCGCCGCCGTTGTCGCCGCTGCCGCCGCCGCGCAGAGCATTGGTCACCAGACCGATCACGGCCATCAGCACCAGGAAACCGAGCAGGCCGCCGCCACCGAAGCCAACGAAGGGAATGATGAACGGGAAGCCGATTCCACCACCGCCATAGCCGCCGCCATACCCGCCGTAGCCGCCGCGATAGCCACCGCCGTAACCGCCGGTTCCGCCGCCATACCCACCGCGATAGCTGCCACCGCCGCCATAGCTGCGGGGAACGGATGGGGCCGAGCGGAAGTTGCCACCGCCGATACGGCCCCCACTTGCCGCCTGAACGGGTCCGGGCTGCCAGAGCAGCAGGCCCAGCACCAGCACGGGAAGGGCCAGACGGGCAAGGGCGCGTCTCAGCACGGAGGTGGGCAAGGGAAGTGGGCGCGGGGCCGCAGATGCCCTTGAAATCTAGGTACCACCCCCCACGATGGTGACCACCTCAAGGCAGTCGGATTCCTGCACCATCCGGCCGGACCAGTGGGAGCGAGGCAGGATGTCGCCGTTGTACTCGACCACCACCAGGCGGGGGTCGTAGCCCAGGGCGACAAGCGCCTGCTCCAGCGTCAGGCCGGCGGCGCAGGCGCGCTGCTCCCCGTTGACCTGCAGGGTGAGCGGCGGGCCGGAGCGAGGCGGTGGGGGTGCGGGAACGGAGCCCATGGCTGCAATCGCTGTGAGGTCATGCTGGCTGAACGGCCGGCCCTGCTGCCCGGCATTGCCGCGCAGCACTACGGCGCAGCACTGGGACTCAGCACTGCGGCTCAGGTCTGCTCCTCGGCACATCTCCTCAGCACCGCGCCTCAGTGGACCTGGCCGAGGGCGCTGAGCAGATCCCGGCTGGCCGCCCCCGCATCCGCCGCCGCGGTGATCGCCCGCACCACCGCCACCCGCTCGGCTCCGGCACGGCGCAGCTCCGGCACCGCCTCAGCCGTGATTCCCCCGATCGCAAACCAGGGGATGCGGGCGGTGCTGCTCGCCTCGCGCACATAGGCCAGGCCCACCGGCTGCCGGCCTGGCTTGGTGGGTGTGGCCTGCACCGGCCCGACGCCGGCGTAGTCGCAGCCATCCGCCTCCGCCTGGCGCAGCTGGGTCAGGGCATGGGTGCTGCGCCCGATCAGCCGGTGCGGTCCGAGCAAGCGGCGGGCAACGGCCGGCGGCAGATCCCCCTGGCCGAGGTGCACGCCATCGGCGTCCACAGCCAGGGCCAGGTCGATGCGGTCGTTCACCAGGAACAGCGCTCCATGACGGACGCAGAGCTCCCGCAAGGCCAGGGCCTGCTCCAGCCGGCCGAGGTCATCGCCCGGAGCGGCCGCCGCGTCGCTGCCTGACTTGGCCCGGTACTGCACCAGACGCACACCGGCCTGCAGGGCCGCCTCGACACGGGCCGGCAGATCCGGCGCCGGGCTGGTGACCAGGTAAAGATGGCAGCGCTGCAGCAGCTGGCGGCGGGCCAGGCCGGTGGCTGCAGAGGCAGCGGCGTCAGGGGCGGCGGGGGTGGCCTGGAGCAGCTCCAGCTCCAGGTCGTAGAGGCGGTAGCGGATCGCCGCCGCTTCCGCCGCCAGCCCGGGATCCTGACTGCGGCCGAACTCCTCGAGCACCCGCAAGGCCTCCTGCACCCGGGCGGCATTGGCGGCCACCACCTGATCGGGCCGCCGCCGCTCCGCCTGAACGGGATGGGTCATGCCCGTGGCCGGGTCGCCGGCGGCATCGCGGGCCTGCTTGTAGGCGTCGCGATGGCAGCGGCCGAGCCGTTGGCGCATGTCCTTGGTGCGGGTCACCAGATCACCGCGCAGGAGCCCGAAGCGGGCCCACTCCTCCAGCACGCGCAGCCCCTCACGGGCGCGATCGAGATTGGCATCGATCAGCCGCAGCACCGCACGGTCACCGCGGCCTGCATCGGTGTCTGACGTGACCATGGCGCAGAGCAGTTCGCGGCTTAACTTGCCTCCAGCATCCCCCGATGGATGTCGCCCCCCTCCCCGATGGCCCACAACCCAGACCAAAGCGGAGCCACGCAGAGCGGAGCCAGTCAGGTCCAAGCCAGTGCGAGCGGAGCCAGCGCCCCTGCCGGCCGGCCGGCAACCACCCCTGAACTGACGGCGGGCGACAACCCGATGGTGGTGCTGATCTCAGGCATTCTGCTGCTGGGGGGGATCGCTGCCTTCATCAGCTGGGGGCTCAGCCACGCCTACCCCGGCCGTTAAGAACCGGGCTTGATCGGCGTCGGCCGCAATCTGGGCGGTGAGGGCCGCAAGGCCGGCGAAGCGCTGCTGGGTGCGCAGCAGTGCCAGCGGTTGCACGGTGATCGTGCAGTCCGTCAGATCGATGCGGCGGTCGAGCAGATGCACCTCCACCGCCGATGGGGCGGCAGGGTCGACCGTGGGCTGGGGGCCCAGATTCATCACCGCCGCCCACCCGTGCTGCTGGCCGGGCTGGAGGTCGGCCCCGGTCCGCTGCACCCACACCAGAGCGGCATAGACCCCCTCCATCGGCAGGAACTTGTGGGGATCGATCGCCAGGTTGGCGGTGGGCCAGCCCAGCTGACGGCCGAGGCCGCGGCCGCTCACCACCGGCCCGCTGAAGCGATAGGGGCGCTGCAGCAGCCGACCGGCCTCCGCCAGGTCCGCCGCGGCCAGAGCCTGGCGGATGCGACTGCTGCTCACGCGCCCCCGGGCATCGTGCAGCATCGGCACCACCTGCACGGCGATGCCGTGGTCTGCAGCGATGCGGCGAAGCGCGGCAGCATCGCCGCAGCGGCCGGCACCGAAGCGGAAATTTTCCCCCACGGCAATGCGCCGGGCCGCCAGCTGGCCCACGAGCACCTGCGCGACGAAGCGCTCGGGTGACAGGGCTGCCAGCTCACGGTCGAAGGGCACCAGCACCAGCTGGCGGATGCCCAGCGACGCCAGCACGGGGAGCTTCTCAGCGGGCAGATCGAGCCGCAGACGCCGCTCGCCCCGCAGCACCTCGCGCGGATGGGGCCAGAAACTCACCACCGTGGGCAACCCCTGGCCCGGGCCGGTCACGGCCTCGATCACCCGCCGATGGCCAGCATGCAGGCCATCGAAGCTGCCGATGGCGATCGCCGTGGGGCGTTGGGCAGCAGCAGCGGCGAGCAGCGGAATCAAACGCGGATAGACCAATCGCGACAGATCCCGTATCCCATGCGGGCCGGAATGATCTTCCCATGGCACCTTTGGGGGGAGCCTCTCCCTGCCAGCCCCATGGCCGACGCCCTCGATCTGCAACGCATCTCCGCCGCCCTGCGGCGCATGGGCTGGGTGCGCTTCTGGATCCAGCTGGTGCTCGGCGTGGTGGTGGTGGGGGTGCTGGTGTTCAACAACATCGGCGGCCGGCTGGCGGCGAACTCCTCACGGGCCCTGGGCCTTGGCCCGGGCATCACCCTCACCACCCTGGCCTTTCTGATCCTGATCTGGTGCATCTGGCACAGCTGGCTGGTGGTGCGCTGCGGCCGGGCCCTGGGCAGTGCGGTGCAACCCTCCAAGGGGGAAACGGCCCGGCTGGTGAAGCGCGGCGTGCTGGCCGACCTGCTGGGCCTCACCCTGGCGGCGGTCGGCTACCAGTCCATGGCAGGCAGCCTGTTCGTGCAGGCCTCCCAGCAGGTGCCGGGCTTCTTCGGGGCCCAGATCCAGGCCACTCCGGGCACCGCCGGCCGGGTGGTGGGCCTGCCGATCACCTCGATCGAGATGTTCTCGGTGCTCGGCAACACCCAGGTGCTGTTCGCCCACCTGCTGGGCCTGCTGATCAGTCTGTGGTTGCTCCAGCGGGTGCATCGACCAGTCCGCTGAGACTGGGTAGGGCGGTCGTATCGCCCCGCCAGAGCAGCTCGGGCTGCAGCGGGGTGAGCGAGGCGCCACCCCCGTGCACATGGGCCACATCGGTGGGCCAGGCTGCAGGCCCCGCCACGTCGGCCTCCAGGTCGTTAGCCACCTCACCGGCCAGCCAGTAGTAGGTGCGCCCCCGGGGATCGACGCGCTGATCGAACTGGTCGGTGTAGCGGCGCACGGCCGTGCGGCACCAGCGCAGCGGACCGATGCTCTCGGCCGGCCGGGGTGGCACGTTCAGATTGAGCAGCATCGCCGGCGGCCAGCCGGCCGCCACCAGCGTCTCGGCCACGTCCAGGGCGAGGCGGGCGGCAGGCTCGAACTGGCGCCACTGGAAGTCGGCGCTGCTGACCGCCAGGGCCGGCAGCCCCTCGATCGTGCCTTCCATCGCCGCGCTCACGGTGCCGGAGTAGAGCACATCGGTGCCCAGATTGGGCCCGTGGTTGATGCCTGAGAGCACCAGGTCGGGCCACTCCTCCAACAGGGAGAACAGGGCCAGCTTGACGCAATCGGAGGGGGTGCCGCTGCAGGCCCAGGCGGTGATGCCGTCGTCGAACAGCTCATCGGCCCGCTCGGCGCGGATCGGCGTCTGCAGGGTGAGGCCGTGACCGGTGGCGGAGCGCTCCTGGTCGGGGCACACCACCGTCACCAGGTGGCCGCGGGCGTTGGCGGCATTGGCCAGGGTGCGGATGCCGGCGGCGAAAACGCCGTCGTCGTTGCTGATCAGGATCTTCAGGGGCATCAGCGGCGGCTCAGGGAGTGGGGCGGGCTCGGAGAGGGGGAGAGCGGAGGATGACTGGTGCGGCGGCGGCAGGCCGGGCGCTGCTCCGTACAGTCGGCTCTCAGTCTCCACCGTGCCGTCCAGCCGGGCTTTGTCGTGAGCGTCACCGTGTCGCTGCAGGATCTCACCACGCAGCTGGAGCAGCTGGAGGCGGCCGCCGCCAGCGAGATCGCCGCCGCCGGCGATGCCGCGGCCCTCGAGGAGCTGCGGGTGGGGCTGCTGGGCAAGAAAGGGCGCCTCTCGGCTGTGCTCGGTGCGATGGGCAAGCTGCCGGGTGAGGAGCGGCCGCTGATCGGCCAGCGCGCCAATGTGCTCAAGGAGCAGCTGAGCAGCCTGCTGGCCGAACGGCTGGCGGCCCTGAAGAACGCCGCGATGGCGGAGCGGATCGCCGGCGAGAGCCTTGATGTGACGGCTCCCTGCCGCTACACGCCGCCGGGCCACCGCCACCCGCTGATCAGCACGATCGAGGAGATCGTCGACATCTTCAGCGGCCTGGGCTACCGGGTGTCGGAGGGGCCGGAGATCGAAACCGATTACTACAACTTCACCGCCCTGAACATCCCGGAGCACCACCCCGCCCGGGACATGCAGGACACCTTCTACCTGGCGGACGGCCGCCTGCTGCGCACCCACACTTCGCCGGTGCAGATCCGCCACCTGGAGAACAACCCGCCGCCGGTGCGGGTGATCGCCCCGGGCCGCGTGTACCGGCGTGACGCCGTGGACGCCACCCATTCGCCGGTGTTCCACCAGGTGGAGGTGCTGGCCATCGATGAAGGGCTCGACTTCACCCATCTGCGCGGCACGGTGACCGCCTTCCTGCAGCGCTTCTTCGGCGACCTGCCGGTGCGTTTCCGCGCCAGCTACTTCCCCTTCACCGAACCGAGCGCCGAGGTGGACGTGCAATGGCGGGGCCGCTGGCTGGAGGTGATGGGCTGCGGCATGGTCGACCCGGCCGTGCTGAGCGGCATGGGGCTCGATCCCGAGCGCTGGAGCGGCTTCGCCGCCGGCCTTGGCGTGGAGCGCTTCTGCATGGTGCGCCACGGCATCGACGACATCCGTCGCCTTTACACCAGCGACCTGCGCTTCCTCGAACAGTTCTGAAGCCAGCCCCCAGCCCGGTGGCGGCCCCACAGACCACGCCCCCCCATAAACTCTGACCGTTCCTTTGTTGCGCGATCGGTGCCCTGCGTCGGACTGATCGTCAACGACGGCAAACCTCTGGCTCTGAGTACGGCTGAGCGCATCCAGAGCCATCTGGAGGCCCAGGGCACCAGCGTGGTGAGGGCGAGCAGCGCCGGCGGCATGGTGGGGTTCGCCAACCCGGACCAGCACCTGCGCAGCCGCGGCTACAACGCCTGCGTACCGGCCGGCTTCACGGAGGAGATGGAACTGGCGATCGTGCTGGGGGGCGACGGCACCGTGCTCTCGGCGGCCCGCATGACCGCCCCGATCGGCGTACCGATCCTCACGATCAACACCGGCCATCTGGGCTTCCTGGCCGAGTCCTATCTGCAGGATCTGGACGCGGTGCTGCCGCGACTGGTGGCGCGGGACTGGAGCGTCGAGGAGCGCACCATGCTCGTGGTGAGCGTGATGCGGGCCGAACAGCGCCGCTGGGAGGTGCTGTGCCTCAACGAGATGGCCCTGCACCGGGAGCCACTCACCTCGATGTGTCACTTCGAGATCGCGATCGGCCGTCACGCCCCGGTGGACATTGCCGCCGACGGCGTGATCCTCTCCACCCCCACCGGTTCCACCGCCTATGCCCTCAGCGCCGGCGGGCCCGTGATCACGCCGGATTGCCCGGTGCTGCAGCTCACACCGATCGCCGCCCACTCGCTCGCCTCCCGCGCCCTGGTGTTCAGCGACCGCGAACCGGTCACGGTGTTTCCAGCCACGCCGGAACGGCTGATGATGGTGGTGGATGGCAGCGCCGGTTGCTACATCTGGCCGGAGGATCGGGTGCTGATCCGTCGCAGCGACCATCCGGTGCGCTTCGTGCGGCTGGCCGACCACGAGTTCTTCCAGGTGCTGCGCAACAAGCTGGGCTGGGGCCTGCCCCATGTGGCCAAACCGGGCAACGGCACAGCCCCATGACCGGCGCTGGCGTGCTGCTGCTCGGCGAGGCGGCCATCTGCCTGGCGGCCCGACTGGAGGCCTCGGGCTATCGGGTCTGCCTGACAGAGGCGGACGCAGCAGCCGGGCCCGGCTCAGGTGTGGATGTGGTGGTGCTGGCGGCGGGGGAGGTGGGGCGGATCACCGCCCTGCGCCAGCAGCTGGGACCGGTGCCGATCCTGCTTGATGTGATCGAGGCAAGCCTGGAAGCACGGGTGGTGTGCCTGAGTGCCGGCGCCGACGACTTCTGGCTGTCGGGCCAGGGGCCCAGCGACCTGCTGATGCGGCTGCGGCTGCAGCTGGACCTGCAACGGCGCGCCGCCCCCGCCCCGCCGCTGCTGCAGCTGGCGGACCTCAGTCTGGATCCCACCAGACGCCAGGTGAAGCGGGGCCCGCGGCTGGTGCCACTCACCGCGCGCGAGTACCAGTTGCTGCTGCTGCTGCTGGAGCGCAGCGGCCAGGTGGTGAGCCGGGATCTGATCCAGCAGCGGGTGTGGAACGACGATCGGGGCTGCTCCAGCAACGTGATTGAGGTGTACGTGCGCTACTTGCGCCAGAAGCTCGAGCAGGCCGGGGAGCGCCGGTTGATCCACACGGTGCGCGGCCGGGGCTACTGCCTGAGCGAGCGGCTGCCGCCGCCCGGGGATGGGGCCGGATGAGGCGCTCCCGCCTGCATGCGCCCAGCCTGATCGCCCTCACCCTGCTGCCGTTGACAGCGGGACTGCTGAGCAGCGCGAGGGCCGCACCGCAGCAGCTGCCGCTCACAGCCCGGTGGTGCCTCGATGCCCAGCGCTGCATCGCCCTGGAGGTGGCTGCCACGGCCGAGCAGCAGGCGATCGGTCTGCAGCTGCGGCCGCCCCTGCCGCCGCTGCGGGGCATGTGGTTCCCCTATGCCATGCCCACGCCGGCGCGCTTCTGGATGCACCGCACCCCAGCCCCACTGGACATGCTGTTCATCCGCGACGGGGTGGTGACGGCGATCGAGGCCCACACCCGGCCCTGCATGCGGCTGCCCTGCCCCAGCTACGGCCCGCCCCAGCCGGTGGACGGGGTGCTGGAGCTGGCGGCGGGCCAGGCTGAGGCCCTGGGGATCCGGGTGGGCAGCCCGGTGCGGATCGAGGCGCTGCCCTAGCCGCGCCCTGGCCGGCGGCCCTGCAGCACCAGCACCGGATTGAGCGGCGCCAGACGGGTGCCATCCGCCAGGGGGGCGCCGCGCCAGGCCTGGTGCTGGGCCACGGCCACGGCGCAGCCGGCCCGCTCCAGCAGGGGCCGCAGCTCCGCCAGGGCCTCCACGGTGGCGAGCGGAATCACCACCACGCCCCCGGGCCGCAGGCGCTCCAGCACCGCCGCGAGCACGGCCGCCCGCTCGCGGCCGCCACCGCCGATCAGCACCCGATCGGGATCGGGCAGGGGGGCGAGGGCATCAGGGGCCCGGCCCTCCACCACCCCCGCCGGGGCCACGCCCAGCCGCTCGGCATTGGCGGCGATCAGACCGGCGCCCCCGCCGCGCTGCTCCACGAACCAGGCCGCCAGAGCGGGCCGCAGCCGCAGGGCCTCCAGGCCGATCGAGCCCACACCGGCGCCGATATCCCAGAGCACGCCGGTCTCCGGCAGCTCCAGCTCGGCCAGCAGCTGGATCCGCACCTCCCGCTTGGTCATCAGACCAGGGCGGTCGTCGTGCTGGAGGTAGAGGCCATCGGCCAGGCCGAACAGGGGCAGGGACGCCGGGTCGGCGGGCGCCGGCGGCGGCTCGGCGATCAGCAGCACCAGGTGCAGGGGGTCGAGGTCGGCAGGCAGGGACGCCTGGGGGGCCAGCCGCTGCACCCGCTCGGCGGGATGGCCCAGCCGCTCGCACAGCCACAGGCCGTAGGCGGCCGCCAGGCCCGAGGCCGCCAGGATGCGGCGCACCTCCTCCGCCCCGCCACGGCCGGGGTCGGTTAGCACCGCCAGGGCGGCGGGGCGCTGCTGCAGGCGTGCCGCCAGGGGCTCGGGATCGCGGCCGTGGAGGCTGATCCAGCTGGCGTCCTGCCAGGGGCGGCCGATGCGGGCAAAGGCCAGCTGCAGGGAGCTCGGGGCGGGATGGAAGCGCAGCCGCTGCGGCCCGAAGCGCTGCAGCAGCAGTCGGCCGATGCCGAACCAGAGCGGATCGCCACTGGCCAGCAGCACCGCCGGACGGCCCGCCGCCAGGGCCTGCTCCAGCGGGCTGAAGATCTGGTCGGGCCGGTCGCTGGCCAGCAGCTGGGGGCACGGTTGCGCCGCCGGTATCCGGCCAGCAGCCTGCTCGGCCTGCCACCACGGCTCCACCTCTTCCAGCAGCCGCCGGGGAGCGAGCAGCAACGCGGCAGCCCGCACCAGGGCGAGGGCGCGGGCCGGCAGCGCGGCCAGACCACCGGCATCGGCGCCGATCACCTCCAACACGGCCTGCTCCGCCAGGGCGCCCCATGGTCACTGGAGCCATGATGCTCAGCCGAGTGTCCCCGGCCTGGCCATGAGCGACCGCCGCCAGCGGATTCACGACCTGGTGCTGGCTCTGCTGGCCCAACAGAGCGACCTGGAGTTGCTGGCCGGTGACGGCACGGGCCTGCCCAGAGGCGATCCCGGCAACTGGATCGAGCGCAACCGCCGGGTGGTGCAGCGCTACCAGGCCCTGGTGCGCTCCGCCGTCACCCTCGACGCCCTGGTCGACCAGGAGGTGGGCGGGGACGCGGGCCAGCTCTGACAAGCTGGGCGCACTGTTTCCAGCCCCATGGCGCGTTTCGGTCTCTCCGCCCTCCAGTCGATGCTGCGGCCGCGGGGGGCGGGACGGGCCGAGGCCGCCCCGCCAGCCAGCTGGAGCCGGGCCTTCGGCCTGGGCTGGGAGCGGCCCTACACGGTGCGCTACGCCAGCAACCTCGACGACGGCCCCAACCACGGCATGCCCCTGGGGGGCTTCGGGGCGGGCTGCATCGGCCGCGCCCCCGACGGCTCCTTCAACCTCTGGCACCTCGACGGCGGCGAGCACTGGTTCGGCACCCTGCCCGACTGCCAGTTCGCCCTGTTCGAGAGCGACGGCGAGCAGCGCCGCGCCCACGCCCTGGCGGTGAAGCCGGAGGCCGACGCCTCCCGGCCCGAGGCGGGCGAACCCCTGAGCGCCTGGAACTGGTACCCGGCCAGCACCAGCGAACAATCCACCGGCACCTATGCCGCCCGTTACCCCCTCAGCAGCACCCACTACACGGGCGTGTTCCAGGCCGAGGTGAGCTGCGAGGCGTTCAGCCCGATCCTGCCGGGGGACTACCAGCGCACCAGCTACCCGGTGGCGGTGTTCGTGTGGACGCTGCACAACCCCACCCGAGCGCCCCTGGATCTCTCCCTGCTGCTGAGCTGGCGCAACACCACGGGCTGGTTCACCAACACCGACCCCTCCGCCTCGGTGCACTTCCGCGATGACGGCAGCCCGGAGCACAACTACGTGCCGGCGATCGGCCGCAGCCAGGGTCAGCGCAACCGCTGGGTGGATGCTGAAAACCTGCGCGGCGTGCTGCTGGAGGGGGAGCGCAGCACCCCGCTCGCCGAGGGCCAGGGCCAGTGGTGCCTTGCCACCGACGCCGGCCTGGAGCAAGGCCACCCCGGCCTCACGATCCAGCGCTGCAGCCGCTGGAACCCCGCCGGTGATGGCGCCGAGCTGTGGCAGCCCTTCGCCACAGGTGGCTCCATCCCCGACAGCAACAACGATCGCGCCAGCGGCAGCAACGACCCGGCCAGCGCCGCCCTGGCCGTGCGCTGCCGGCTGGAGCCCGGCGACACGATTGAGATCCCGCTGGTGATCAGCTGGGACCTGCCGGTCACGGCCTTTGCCACCGGCACGCACTGCCTGCGCCGCTACACCGATTTCTTCGGCGGCGAGGGCAACGCCGCCGCGGCCATCGCCGCCGAAGCCCTGGCGAACTGGCGCGACTGGCACGCCGCGATCGAGGCCTGGCAACAGCCGGTGCTGGAGCGCGCCGACCTGCCGGAGCCGCTGCGCATGGCGCTCTTCAACGAGCTCTACGACCTGACCTCCGGCGGCAGCCTCTGGAGCGCCGCCAGCCCGGAGGATCCGGTGGGTCGCTTCGGGGTGCTCGAGTGCCTCGACTACGCCTGGTACGAGAGCCTGGATGTGCGCCTCTACGGCTCCTTTGCCCTGCTGCAGCTCTGGCCGGAGCTCGATAAATCGGTGCTGCGCAGCTTCGCGCGGGCGATTCCGGCGGCCGATCCGACGCCGCGGCCGATCGGCTGGTATTTCACCCAGGGCAAGGGCCGGGTGGAGGCAGCGCGCAAGCTGGCCGGCGCCACCCCCCACGACCTGGGCGCCCCCAACGAGCGCCCCTGGGACGCCAGCAACTACACCGCCTACCAGGACTGCAACCTCTGGAAGGACCTGGCCAGCGACTTCGTGCTGCAGGTGTGGCGCACCTTCAGGCTGGCCCCCAGCGGTGAGGACCTGCGCTTCCTGGCCGACTGCTGGCCGGCGGCGGTGCAGGCCCTCCAGTACCTGAAAACCTTCGATGCCAATGGCGACGGCCTGCCCGACAACGGCGGTGCGCCGGACCAGACCTTCGACGACTGGCCGCTCCAGGGGGTGAGCGCCTACTGCGGCGCCCTCTGGATCGCGGCGCTGGAGGCGGCCCTGGCCATGGGCCAGCGGCTGCAGCTGGAGCTGGGGCTCGACACCTCCAGCGCCCAGCGCGACTTCAGCAGCTGGCTGGAGCAGAGCCGCGCCAACTTCGATCGCCTGCTCTGGAACGGCGAGTACTACAGGATCGACGCCGAGAGCGGCACACCCGTTGTGATGGCCGACCAGCTCTGCGGCGACTTCTACGCCCGCCTGCTGGGACTCCCTGCCGTGGTGGCCGATGAGCGGGCCCAGAGCTCCCTGAGGGCGGTGAAGGAGGCCTGCTTCGAAGGCTTCCAGGGGGGCAGGCTCGGCGTGGCGAATGGCCTGCGGCGCGACGGCACTCCCCTCGATCCCAACGGCACCCACCCCCTGGAGGTGTGGACCGGCATCAACTTCGGCCTGGCCGCCTATTACCGGCTGATGGGCGACACCGCCACCGCCCTGGCGATCACCGGCGCCGTTGTGGAGCAGGTCTACACGGGCGGCCTGCAATTCCGCACCCCCGAGGCGATCACCGGCGTGAACACCTTCCGGGCCTGTCACTACCTGCGGGCGATGGCGATCTGGGCCCTGTGGGCCACCCACACCGGCTGGCAGCCCATTCCGGGCTCTGAGCGACAGCCGTGTGCCGAGCAACAGCCGTGTGCCGAGCGACAGCCGTGAGCACAGCGACACGCGGCATCTCCAACGTCTGGGCGTTGTTGCTCGCCCTGGCAGCAGCGGTGGTGGTGACCCTGATCCAGCCGGCTCCGGCCCAGGCCCTGCTGCACAACCACCACGATGAAAACGGCACGCCGGTGCTGCGCAGCCTCGAGAGCCTGCGCGACCTCGATTACCAGAGCTGGCAGCTGGTGGCCTACCGGGAGGGCCCGCCCGGCGGCCCGCTCCGCCTGCGGGTGGTGGGCTTCCCGGGCAAGGTGCGGCTCGACCACCCCACCGCCCTGCTGGTGCGCAGCGGCCGGAACAGCTGGCAACTGGAGGACATCACCCTGGCCAATCCCAAACTGGCCGCCGATGGCCGCGCCGCCGCCGCCGAGTTCAACCTGGCCCCCCTGCTGGCCGACCTCGACCGCAACCGCCCCCTGCGCCTGCAGCTGCCGGGGGTCTTCGTGGAGCTGCCCGTGCCCCCCTACGTGGTGGCGGAATGGCGCAGCTTGCCCGGCTAGCGATCGAGCGCAAGCGAGAAGCCTGCAGCGGCTTGATTGAGCCGGCGATCGAAACGGGCCACGAGGGTCCCAGGCCGCTGCACCGGTTCCAGCACGGCAGCGGTCGCTCCGGTCTGGTGGGCAGATTCAACGGATCCATCGCTACACAAGCCCAGCAGGGCCCGAAAAGCCAGCATGGGGGATCCACCAGAGCCGTGGCGACCATCCCTGCAATGCCCCAACCGGAATCAAGTCCCTGGCTGCCCTGGATGCGCCGGGCCCTGCAGCTGGCGGCGCTGGGGCGGGGGCGCACCAGCCCCAACCCGCTGGTGGGGGCGCTGGTGCTCGATGCTGGTGGCCAGCTGGTGGGGGAGGGGTATCACGCCCGGGCCGGCGAGCCCCATGCCGAGGTGGGTGCCCTGGCCCAGGCCGGCGAGCGGGCCCGGGGCGGCACGTTGGTGGTGACGCTCGAGCCCTGCTGCCACCACGGCCGCACGCCCCCCTGCAGCCAGGCGGTGATCGCCGCCGGCATCGCCCGGGTGGTGGTGGCGATGGCCGACCCCAACCCCCAGGTGGGCGGCGGCGGCCTGGCCGAACTGCGGGCGGCGGGGATTGCGGTGATCACGGGGGTGGCGGAGGCCGAGGCCCGCGCCCTCAACCGCCCCTTCTGCCACCGCCTGGCCACGGGCCGGCCCCTGGGCATTCTCAAGTGGGCGATGAGCCTCGATGGCCGCATCGCCCTGACCAACGGCGCCAGCCAGTGGATCAGTGGCCCCGAGGCCCGCACCTGGGTGCACCAGCTGCGCGCCCAGTGCGATGCGGTGATCGTGGGCGGCGGCACGGTGCGGGCCGACGATCCCCTGCTCACCAGCCGCGGCCGCCGCGATCCCGAACCCCTGCGGGTGGTGCTCAGCCGCCGGCTGGAGCTGCCGGCCGAGGCCCGGTTGTGGCGGCAGGAGCAGGCCCCCACCCTGGTGGTGCACGGGGATGACGCCCCCAGCCAGGCTCGCGTCCAGCTCGAGCGAAGCGGTGTGGAGCGGCTGGTGCTGACCGACTGCGGCCCGAAGGCCCTGCTGGAGGAGCTGGCGCAGCGGGGCTGCAACCAGGTGCTGTGGGAGTGCGGACCGGAGCTGGCGGCGGCGGCCCTGCGCCAGGGCTGCGTGCAGGAGCTGGCGGCGGTGATCGCCCCCAAGCTCCTGGGCGGCACCCCGGCCCGCACCCCGCTGGGCGATCTGGAATTGACGACCATGGCGCAGGTGGCCACCTGGCCCACAACCGGCCGCCGCGTCCTCGGCCCCGACCTGCTCTGGCAGCTCAGGCAACCTGAGGACTGACGGTCACCACCAGCCAATGCCGCCACCGGAACCAGCCATGCTCACCCTTCCCCCCGAGCTGGTGCTGCCGCTCGACCTGCAGATCCCCCTGGGGGGCCTGCTGCTGGCCCTGCTGAGCTGGGTGGGGCTGGAGGTGGTGGGCCGTCGCTGCCGCCCCCGCTCGCTGCTGCGCGGCCTGCTGCTCACCAGCCGCCTGAGCGTGACGAGCACCTGCCTGCTGGCGGGGCTGGGCTGGTGGCTGGCGCTGCAGCTCGACCCGCTGGTGATCGACCTGGAACGCGACGGCCACGAGGTACGCGAGCTGCTGGTGGCCCTGGGAGCGGCCTGGACCCTGCTGCGCTGGCACAGCGAGCTGCGCCGCAACCGCGCCCGCTACGCGGAGGAGATCCTGCCCCGCCTGAACGAGCAGGACCGGCACTTCCTGTTCGACGTGCTGCAGAAGCTGATCAGCATCGCCATCTGGGCGATCGTGGTCTATGAGCTGATGCAGCTGGTGGGGGTGTCGGCGGCGGTGCTGGTCACCGCCGGCGGCTTCGGGGCGGCGGCGGTGGGTTTCGGAGCGCAGGGGATCGTGTCCAATTCCCTCAGCGGCCTGAGCCTCTATGTGAACCGCCCGTTCATCGTCGACGACTTCATCGAGATCCCCGCCGAGCAGCTCTCGGGCACGGTGGAGGAGATCGGCTGGTTCTACACACGGCTGCGCAACCGCGAGCGCCAACCGGTGTACGTGCCGAACACGATCTTCACCAAATCACCGGTGATCAACAACACGGCGGTCGACAACCGGCGCGTGTGGATCGACTTCAACCTGCGTTTCGCCGACCGGCCGCGCGTGCCGGCGATCGTGGCCGAGCTGGAGCAGCTGCTGGCCGATCACCCCGGCGTGGCCCAGCACCAGACCCGGGCCGTGCACGTCACCGGCTATGGCGAGAGCAGCCTGAAACTGCGCCTGCTGTGCTTCAGCGCCGGCCATAGCGTGGAGGAGGGCTGGGGGCTGCAGCAGGAGCTGCTGCTCGCCATCGGCGCGGCGGTGCAGCGCCACGGCGCCGCGATGCCCTTCCCCAGCCGCACATTGTTCACGGCGAGCCCGCTCACACCAGCTCCGGATGGGCTGGATCGCCCTTGAACGGGCCCTGCACGCGGGAGCTGATCCAGCCGCCATAGAAGCCGCCGGGCTGGGGGATCACCCGCTCGCCGTCAAGCCAGCAGCCATCCATCAGGGCCGGATAGAGGGCATACCAGCCGGCCAGGGGGGCGAAGGCAGGCGTGGGGTCGGGGTAGCTCCACAGCGCCCGGCTGAGGCGGCGCTCACCGGCTCCGCCGGGATCCAGCACCACGTCGAAGTAGCGGGCCACCCCCTTCCACTCACAGAAACTCCGGCCGGGGGCGGGCTGCAGCAGCTCCAGCCGCAGGGCCTCCGGCGGCAGGTAATAGGTGGGCGGATGGAAGGTCTCCAGCACCCGCAGGCTGCGGTGGCTGTCGGCCAGCAGCTGGCCCAGGGCCTCCACCCGCACGTGCTCGCTGCTGGCCACCAGGGCCGGCGGCCGCGGGTAAGCGGCCACGCACTCGGGGACCTGAGGTTGGGCGGTCATGGCGAGTCCAGGCTGAGGCTGAGTTGCTGGCGGTCCAGCGGCTGCGGTTCTACCGGCTCCAGCTGCCAGCCGGCCGGATCCCAGGGCGCCAGCAACGGCTCGAGGGCGCGCAGCTCGGCCCCGTGCACCGGCGCCAGCCAGGCCTGCTCCAGGCCGTCGGGGATCAGCGCCGGCATGCGCGCGTGGATCGGCGCGATCAGGGCATTGGGCCGGGTGGTGAGGATGCAGCAGGTGTCGAGCTGGCTGCCGTCGGCCCCCAGCCAGCGCTCCCACAGCCCCGCCAGCCAGAAGGGCGCCCGATCGCTGCGGGCGATGCGCAGGCCCTGCTCGAAGAAGGCGTCGGCCGGGATCAGGCAGCGGTGGTGGCGCCAGGGGCCGCGGAAACTGGCCTTCTCGGCCACGGTTTCAGCGCGGGCGTTGATCGGCCGAGGGGCCGGTCGGCGGGGATCGGCCGGATCCTTCACCCAGGCCGGCAGCAGGCCCCACACCGCGAAACTCACCTCCAGGCGGCCCTGCAGCTGGCGCTGGATCAGCAGCGGCTCGCCCGGCCGGATCAGGGGCCGGGGGGCGTAGTGCTCGGCCAGCTGGGGCGGCAGCTCCCCCTGCAGCCGCGGCAGCAGCCGGTCGATGGCGGTGGTGAGCGAGTAACGGCCGCACATCCCCCCACTCTGCCGCCCATTCCGGCGTCGATTCGGATTCCCCCCCCGGTTTTCGCCACCGCCGCAGACCGGCTCGGAAGGCGGCGCCCCTAGCCTGAAGGCACCCACAGTCCGTGCGCCATGCCCATCCGCCAGGACGACAACCGCCCCAGCCGGCGCTTCGGCCTGATCAACCTGGTGCTGATCGGCTTCGGCGTGCTGCTGCTGTTCAGCAATTTCCTGCCCAATCCGGCCAACCAGGTGCCGCGGGTGCCCTATTCGCTGTTCATCGACGAGGTGAACGGCGACAACGTGCGCCGCGCCTACATCACCTCCGACCAGATCCGCTACGAACTCAAGGAAGCGCCGGCCGAAGGGTCGCCCACGGTGCTGGCCACCACGCCGATCTTCGACATGGAGCTGCCCCAGCGCCTGGAGCAGCACGGCGTCGAATTCGCCGCCGCCCCGCCCCAGAAGCCCAACATCTTCACCACCATCCTCAGCTGGGTGGTGCCGCCCCTGATCTTCATCCTGGTGCTGCAGTTCTTCGCCCGCCGCAGCGGCATGGGCGGTGCCCAGGGGGCGCTGAGCTTCACCAAGAGCAAGGCCAAGGTGTATGTGCCCGACGAGGAATCGCGGGTCACCTTCGCCGATGTGGCCGGGGTGGATGAGGCCAAGGCCGAGCTCACCGAGATTGTCGACTTCCTCAAGAAACCGGAGCGCTACGCCGCCATCGGCGCCCGGATCCCGAAAGGGGTGCTGCTGGTGGGCCCGCCGGGCACCGGCAAGACCCTGCTCTCCAAGGCGGTGGCCGGGGAGGCTGGCGTGCCCTTTTTCATCATCAGCGGCTCGGAATTCGTGGAGCTGTTCGTGGGTGCCGGCGCCGCCCGCGTGCGCGATCTGTTCGAGGAAGCCAAGAAGAAGGCCCCCTGCATCATCTTCATCGACGAACTCGACGCGATCGGCAAGAGCCGGGGCGGTTCGATGGGCATCGTCGGTGGCAACGACGAGCGCGAGCAGACCCTCAACCAACTGCTCACCGAGATGGACGGCTTCTCCGGCAAGGACAAACCGGTGATCGTGCTGGCGGCCACCAACCAGCCGGAAACCCTCGATGCTGCCCTGCTGCGCCCTGGCCGCTTCGACCGTCAGGTGCTGGTGGATCGCCCCGACCTCTCCGGCCGGCGCACGATCCTGGAGATCTACGCCAAGAAGGTGAAGCTGGCCGAGGGGGTCGATCTCGACCGCATCGCCCAGGCGACCGCGGGCTTTGCCGGCGCCGACCTGGCCAACCTGGTGAACGAGGCGGCGCTGCTGGCCGCCCGGGTCAATCGCACCGCCGTGGAACAGGGCGACCTGAACGAAGCGATCGAGCGGGTGGTGGCCGGTCTGGAGAAGAAGAGCCGGGTGCTGCAGGCCGATGAGAAGAAGGTGGTGGCTTATCACGAGGTGGGCCACGCGATCGTCGGTCACCTGATGCCCGGCGGCAGCAAGGTGGCCAAGATCTCGATCGTGCCCCGCGGCATGAGCGCCCTGGGCTACACCTTGCAGCTGCCCACCGAGGAGCGCTTCCTCAACTCCAAGGAGGACCTGGAAGGCCAGATCGCCACCCTGCTGGGCGGCCGCAGCGCCGAAGAGGTGGTGTTCGGCGCGGTCACCACCGGCGCCGCCAACGACCTGCAGCGCGCCACCGACATCGCCGAGCAGATGGTGGGCACCTACGGCATGAGCGAGACCCTCGGCCCGCTTGCTTACGACAAACAGGGCGGCAGCCGCTTCCTCGGCGGCCCCAGCAACCCTCGCCGGGTGGTGAGCGACGCCACGGCCCAGGCGATCGATCGGGAGGTGCGCGGCCTGGTGGACCGGGCCCATGACCGGGCTCTGGCGATCCTCCACCACAACCGCGATCTGCTGGAGCGCATCTCCCAGGAGATCCTGGCCAAGGAAGTGATCGAGGGCGACGAACTCAAGGGTCTGCTGGCCGAGAGCGTGCTGCCCGCCGAAGCCCAGCTGGTGGCCTGAGCGGCCCCCTTGACGGCGGGCCCGCCGATGGCCGATAAGGGTTCTTTGAGACCGGCCGATGCACGGCGCCGCCTCCACCCCCCTGCCCGCCGCTCTGACCGAGCTGCGCGGGCGTGATCTGCTCTCCTCGGCCGACCTCAGCGCTGAGCAGACCCGGGCGCTGTTGCAACTGGCGGCCGACCTCAAGGCGGGCCGCTGCAGCATCGACCTGGGTGGCCGCACCCTGGGGCTGATCTTCACCAAGTCGTCCACGCGCACGCGGGTGAGCTTCACCGTGGCGATGGCGCGGCTGGGGGGCCAGACCATCGATCTCAACCCGAGCGTCACCCAGGTGGGCCGCGGTGAGCCTGTCGCCGACACCGCCCGCGTTCTGAGCCGCTACGTGGATGCCCTGGCCATCCGCACCTTCGCCCAGGGTGAACTCGAGGACTACGCCCACTGGGCGTCGATCCCGGTGATCAATGCCCTCACCGACCTCGAGCATCCCTGCCAGGCCCTGGCCGACTACCTCACCCTGGCCGAATGCTTCGGCCGCCGGGAGGACGGCGGCCTGCAGCTGGATGCCCTCCAGGGCCTCACCCTGGCCTACGTGGGCGATGGCAACAACGTGGCCCACTCCCTGATGTTGTGCGGTGCCCTGCTGGGGGTGAATGTGCGCATCGGCTGCCCCGAGGGATTCGAACCGGATCAGGGGGTGCTCGACCGGTCGCGCCAGCTGGCTGCCGGCAGCGGCGCCGTGGTGGAGGTGCTGCACGAGCCGGTGGCGGCGGTGCACGGCGCCCACGCCCTCTACACCGATGTGTGGGCCTCGATGGGGCAGGAGGAGGAGAAGGCGGAGCGGGAACGGGCTTTCTCCGGCTGGTGCCTGGATGAGGCCCTGATCGCCGAGGCCGACAGCCGGGCGATCGTGCTGCACTGCCTGCCGGCCTACCGGGGTCTGGAGATCAGCGCCGGCGCGATCGAGGGTTCCAGCAGCCGGGTGTTCGACCAGGCCGAGAACCGCCTCCACGCCCAGCAGGCCCTGCTGGCGGCCCTGCTGGCACCGGGCTGAGCTGGACAAACCCCCATCGAGGCGGTACACCTGTATCAGTGATCCCGGCTTTGATGGTCAGCGGCAGGTTCCAGCAGCAACAGCCCAGCTCCCCGGGGCAGACCCCCATCGCCCAGCAGGCGCTCACGGCTGCCCAGCAGGAGCTCTACGACTGGCTGGCGGGCTACATCGGCGAGCACCGCCACAGCCCCTCGATCCGCCAGATGATGGAGGCGATGGGGCTGCGCTCACCGGCGCCGATCCAGAGCCGGCTGCGGCACCTGCAGCAGAAGGGCTGGCTCACCTGGCAGGAGGGGCAGGCGCGCACGCTGCAGCTGCTGGGCGAGGCGGCGGCGACCTTCGGCGCCAGCACCCCGTCGATTCCCGTGCTGGGGGCCGTGGCGGCCGGCGGCCTGGTGGAGACGTTCGATGACGTGCAGGAGCGGCTCGATCTCGGGCCGGTGCTGGAGACCCGCGGCCTGTTCGCTCTCACCGTGAACGGCGACTCGATGGTGGAGGCCCACATCGCCGATGGCGACGTGGTGCTGATGGAGCCGGTGCACGATCCGAGCCGCCTGCGGGCCGGCACGATTGTGAGCGCCCTGGTGGCGGGCAGCGGCACCACCCTCAAGCACTTTCAACGCCGGGGCGGCACGGTGATCCTGGAGGCCGCCAACCCGGCCTATGCCCCGCTGGAGCTGCCGGCGGAGCAGGTGCAGGTGCAGGGCCGGCTGGTGGCGGTGTGGCGCCAGGTGTGAAGCGGCCCAGGTCGCGGCGGTCCAAGGTGTAAGCTCATCACACGTCAGGCGGGGCTTTCGGGCCCGGACAGTCGACCAGCGACGGGTCTGTCAGACGTACATCAAGGGGCCATAGCTCAGCTGGTAGAGCACCTGCATGGCATGCAGGGGGTCAGCGGTTCGAGTCCGCTTGGCTCCATTCAGTCGGATTTTTGCTCCGCAAATTTCCGAACTTTTTGTCCATCACTCTGTTAACGAGTGCAAGTGCAATGCTCTGGGCACCGCTGATCAGGCTGACTGATCAGGATGGCTGATCAGGCTGACTAATCAAGATGATGGTCTACTGCGTCCGCCCATGGTTGAGATGGAAGGCAGGCGGGCACGGAGATGCAGCAGCAGGCCGGCCAGGGCGAGGGCCAGCAGAGGCAGCTCCCCCAGGCGCCCGTAGGGGGTGAGCTCCGCCAGCACAGGCACCTCCGTCACTCCGCTGGCCGGCACGCCCACCGGCAGACTCCACACCACCCGGCCCGCCGGATCGATCAGCTGGCTGGGGCCGGTGTTGGCCACGCTCACAAGCCAGCGGCGGGTCTCCAGAGCCCGCAGTCGCGCCAGCGCCGTGAACTGCCGCTGCAACAGGGGTGGGTAGGGGTCGAGATTGGCGCTGGCCAGCAACCAGCCCGCTCCTTCCCGCACCGCCGCGGCCAGACCGGTGCCGTCGGCGATCTCATAACAGATCGCTGCTGCGATCGGGCCAGCAGGCCGCTCCAGCAGGCGTGAAGGGGCACCAGGCTGAAGCCCGCCCACGGCGGACAGGCCACTCCAGCGCAGCAGGCCGCCGAAGGGCACCCACTCCCCGAGCGGCACCAGGCGGTGCTTGTCGAGGGCACCGCTGAAGCGCCGCTCCCCCGCCGCAAAGCGCAGCAGGGCGCTGCGTTGCTGCGGTTCACCGGCAGCAGGTCCATCGGCAGCCTGATCCAGTTGCCAGCGGAAGCCGCCGCTGAGCAGCTCCACAGCCGCCGGCTCCGCCAGCAGCGGCTCCAGCCCGAGGGCCCCTTCCGGCAGCAGCACCAGGTCGGCGCCCGCCGCCTGTGCCTGGTTCAGGGCCTGCCCCAACAGCCGCTCCGTGCGCTGCCGCGCTTGCCACTGCTGCTTCTGGCGGGTGGGAATCGCCGGCTGCAGCACCTCCACCCGCTCGGTGGGGAAATCCCGAGCCGCTGCCACCACCCCAGCGCCCTGCAGCTGCCACCAGCCGAGGCCATGCAGCGCCAGCAGCGACAGGCCGGCCCAGGCCCAGCCGCCCGGTCGCGACCGCAAGGGGCTCACCAGCAATCGCCAGAGGCCCCAGCCGATCAGCAGCTGCAGGGCCGCCACCAGACCACTGCCCCCAAGGCATGCCAGCGCCGCCAGCGGCGGATCGGCGGGCAGGGCGCTGCTGCCGAGGCCGATCCAGAACAGCGGCCCCCGGGCGAGCAACACCTCCGCCAGCCCCCAGCCGCAACTCAGCAGCAGCGCTGCGCTGAAGCGCTGCGGCCCCAGGCGCACCGCCACGGCGCTCCACAAGGCCAACAGCAGGCCCGCCAGGGCCGCGCAAGCCAGCAACAGCAGCACGCACAGCGGCAGGCTGAGGGGCAGCGGCACCCCGATCCAATCGAGCGGATGCAAGGCCAGGAGCCAGCGGTGACTCACCAGCACCGCCGCCGCCCCCCAGGCGGAGCTCGCCCACAGGGCAGCTGGCCGCCGTTGGAAGCTCCACAGCAGCGCAAGAGCCAGCCAAAGCGGTATTGCCAGAACACTGGCTGGCAGAAAGCTCAGGGCCGGAGCTGGTGGTGCCAAAGCCAATGCGGCCAGAACTCCGGCCGACGCACCAACAAGCACCGACCTGTTCCGTTCACCGTACCGCCATGCTTCGGTTTCCCCCATGGCAGCGGAGCTTAGGAAGCGTCATGGTTGAAGTCGTTCCTGTTCCAGGCCTTCATGGATCCCACCAACCCACTGCAACAGCTGCTGCTGCGGGGCCTGGGCACCGGCTCCCTGGTGGCAGAGCGGCTGCGCTACGTGAGCCAGGAGTGGGTGCGCAGCGGCAAGCTCGATCCCAGCCACGCCTCCGCCCTCGTCGACGATGTCCTCAAGGCCCTGCGCGGCGAGAGTCCAGGCCTGGAGGAGCAGGCCGGCCGCCAGCTGGAGCGCAACCGCGACCAGCTGCTGCAGGACCTCGGCATCCCCCTGCAGCGGGAACTCGACGAGCTGCGCGGCCGCATTGACCGGCTGGAGCAGACCCTGCGCCAGCAGCAGGCGAGCGAGGGTTGAGCCAGCCGCTGCGCCACAATCGGCTCCCCTCCCCAACAGGCATGCGTGACATCCTGATCAGTGCCGCGGTGTGCGTGGCCTGCCTGCTGCTGGCTCTGGCGAGCCAGCTGGTCAGCCCCACCACCGTGAATGCCGCTGCTCCACCGGCCAGCACGGGCCTCTCCAGCCCAGCACCAGCCATGCAGACCGTCAGCTTCGAGCTGGACCCCGACGACCCCAACCCCACCCTCTTCGCCATGGCCCCCGACCCTGACACCACCCTGGCCCAGGCCAGCGCCCTCGGCGGCGAGATGGCTGCTCCGAAGGAGCGCACCACCGACAGCGGCCTGCGCATCACCGACCTCAAGCTCGGCGACGGCCCCGAGGCCCGCTCCGGTCAGACCGTGATCGTCAACTACCGGGGCACCCTGGAGAACGGCAAGGAATTCGACAGCAGCTACGGCCGCGGCCCCTTCTCCTTCCCCCTCGGCGCCGGCCGGGTGATCAGGGGCTGGGATGAAGGTGTGGCCGGCATGCAGGTGGGCGGCAAGCGCAAACTGGTGATCCCCCCCGACCTCGGCTACGGCCAGCGCGGCGCCGGCGGTGTGATTCCGCCGAATGCCACCCTGATCTTCGAGGTGGAGCTGCTGGAGATCCGCGGCTGAGCTGCGGCCCGGGCTGCGCCACGCCGATTACCACCACCGCAGCGGCATTTGGGAAACCTGTAGCGATCGTTAGGATGCGCCAGCCGCCTGGCATGCCGGCCGGCACCACCAAGCACCCGAACCCGTCCCATGGCTCACACGCTGCCCGCGCTGCCCTACGACCTCGACGCGCTGGAGCCCTCCATCAGCCGCGCCACCCTGGAGTTCCACCACGGCAAGCACCACAACGCCTACGTCACCAACCTCAACAACCTGGTGGCCGGCAGCGACCTGGAGGGCAAAAGCCTGGAAGACACCATCACCGCCGTGGCCGGTGATGCCGCCAAGGCGGGCGTGTTCAACAACGCCGCCCAGGTGTGGAACCACAGCTTCTACTGGCAGTGCATGAAGCCCGGCGGTGGCGGCCGCCCCAGCGGTGCTCTGGCTGACAAAATCAACGCCGACTTCGGCAGCTTCGAAGCCTTCGTGGAGCAGTTCAAGACCGCCGGCGCCACCCAGTTCGGCAGCGGCTGGGCCTGGCTGGTGCTGGATGGCGGCACCCTCAAGGTGACCAAGACCGGCAACGCCGACCTGCCCCTGGCCCACGGCCAGACCGCCCTGCTCACCATGGATGTGTGGGAGCACGCTTACTACCTCGATTACCAGAACCGCCGGCCCGACTACATCACCACCTTCCTGGAGAAGCTGGTGAACTGGGATTTCGTGGCTGCCAACCTGGCCGCCGCCTGAGTCCAAGCGCCATTGGCGCAGATGGGCGCCCCGCCAGCCCCTGGGTCATCCCAGGGGCTTTTTTTACGATGAGGGTGGTTGAGGTTCTGGCGCTGCTGAACTGAGCACCGCCTCCGGCGCGATCCACATCGCATCGCCATAGGAAAAGAACCGGTACTGACGCGCGATCGCCTCGGCGTACAGGGCCAGCAGGCGCTCGCGACCGATCAGGGCACTCACCAGCAGCAGCAGCGAACTCTTCGGCAGGTGGAAGTTGGTGAGCAGGCCCTGCACCACGGCAAAGCGATAGCCGGGCTGAATCACCAGATTGACCGGCCCCGTGTGCGGCGCCAACACGCCGCCATGCAGCCGGGCCACCGCCTCCAGGCTGCGCACCGCCGTGGTGCCGATGGCGATCACCCGGCCGCCCCGCGCCTGGCAGGCCGCCACCGCCTCCACCAGCGCCGGCGTCACCTCCACCCACTCGCTGTGCAGCTGCAGCGTGCGGAGGTCTTCGGTTTCAACAGGGCGGAAGGTGCCCAGGCCCACATGCAGGGTGGTGGTGGCGATCGCCACACCCCGCTCCCGGATCGCCGCCAGCAGATCGTCGCTGAGGTGCAGGCCGGCCGTTGGGGCGGCCACCGCGCCTGGCCGGGCGGCGTAGCGGGTCTGGTAACGCTCGTTGTCGCTGGCGTCGTGCGCGTGGATGTAAGGCGGCAGCGGAATGGCGCCGTACTGCACCAGCAGTGGCTCCAGCGCCGCCGCATCGCCGCACTGCGGCGGAAACTGCACGACCCGACCACCGGTTTCGGGGTCGGAACCCAGCACCTGCACCGGCAGCGGCGCTTGCCCTGCGGCCACCAGCTCCAGCCCATCGCCCGCCTTCAGCTTCCTGGCGGGCTTGGCCAGGCACAGCCAGCGCCCCGGCCCCGCCGCGACCAGCCCATCTCCGCCAGACGCGGGGGCAGACGGCTGCCATGGCTCCAGCACCAGCAACTCCACCGCCCCGCCGGTGGGCCGCCGCGCCTGCAGCCGCGCCCGCAGCACCCGCGTGTCGTTCACCACCAGCAGGTCGCCCGGCCGCAGCTCCTGCTGCAGCTCCCAGACGCTGCGGTGCCGGGCGTGGGGTGGATCCCCCAGACCCGGCGGATCCACCACCAGCAGGCGGGCGGCATGGCGGGGCTCCACCGGCCGCTGGGCAATGCGCTCCTCGGGCAGCGCGAAGTCGTAGCTCGACAGCCGCTGATCGGCCGCACTCGGGTCAGTCATCCCCTTCAGCATGCCCGGCTCAGGCCGGCACGTAGTAACGCACCAGGGTGAACACACGGCTGCGCTCCTGGGTGAGGGCGCGGCGCAGCTCGATCACCCCCTTGTTGAAGAGCAGGTTGTCGAACCAGCGGCGCGGGATCGCCTCGGCCGTCACGATCGTGTAGGTGCGCTCGGGATGCTGCTGCTCCACACTGGCCACGTGGGCCACGAACGGCTGAATGAAAGAGGCGTAGGGAGCCCGGAGCACCACCAGCGGCACCACATCACCCACCCAGTGCTGCCAGTCGGCCAGCAGCGGCTCTGGATCCTCCCCCGGGGCCAGCACCCGCACCGCCTCCACCCGCTCAGCGATCGAGGCGGCATAGCGGATCGCATCCAGCACCGGCTGGGAGAGGCCATGCTCCACCATCCCCAGCCGGCCCACGTACACGATCGCCGCCGGCCGATCAGCGGCTTCGGAAGGGCGTCCTGGCCGGATCGCTGCAGCCGGCTGGGTCGGGCGACGGGGATCGAGGGCCACGGCGCGCTCCACCTGCTGATAGCGCTGACGGATCGCCGACAGCAGCGCCACCAGCACGGGCAGCAGCACAACCACGATCCAGGCGCCCTCGCTGAACTTGCTGATCAGGATCACCAGCAGCACCAGCGCCGTCGCCAGGGCACCGATGCCGTTCATCGCCGCCCGGGCCCGCCAGCCCCGCTCCCGCGAGCGCCGCCAGTGCACCACCATGCCGGCCTGAGACAGGGTGAACGCCAGGAACACACCCACGGCATAGAGCTGGATCGCCAGGGACGTGCTGCCCCGGCAGAACACGATGATCAGGGCAGCGAGCAGCTGCAGCATCAGGATCCCGTTCTGGAACACCAGCCGGTCGCCCCGCCAGGCCAGCTGCTGGGGCAGGAAGCGGTCGGCCGCCAGCAGGGCTCCGAGGCGGGGGAAATCGGCGAAGGCGGTGTTGGCCGCCAGCACCAGCACCAGCATCGTGCACAGCTGCAAGAGGGCGAACAGGGGGCTGGAGGCGCCGAACAGGCGCAGCCCCAGCAGCGCCATGGTGGTGCGATCGGGATCGGCACCCACGCCATACAGCCAGGCCAGGCCGCTGATGGTGATGAACATCGCCGCCAGCAGCCCGCCCATCACCAGCAGGGTGAGGCGGGCGTTGCGGGCCTCCGGCGCCCGGAACACCTGCACGCCGTTGGCGATCGCCTCGATCCCGGTCATCGCCGAACAGCCGGAAGCGAACGCGCGCAGGATCAGAAACAGGCCGAGGGGCTGCAGGGCCGCCACGGCCTGGGGCGGATCGGGCCGCAGGCCGTGGTGCAGTCCCAGGTCCAGCAGACCGGCCAGCCCCAGCAGCGCCACCATCACCACAAAAGCGAAGGTGGGAATGGCGAACAGCTGCCCCGATTCCCGCACCCCGCGCAGATTGGCCCAGCCCACCGCCGCCAGCAGGGCCAGGGCGATCGGCACCTCCCAGGGCAGCAGCGCCGGCGCATACGACACAAGTGCATCGGTGCCGGCCATCAGGCTGACGGCGGCCGTGAGCGAGTAATCGATCAGCAGGGCGGCGGCGGCCACCAGGCTGGCCGGCCGACCCAGGTTCTCCCGCGCCACGGTGTACGAGCCGCCGCCCTGGGGGTAGGCCCGGATCGTCTGGCGGTACGAGAGCACCACCACTGCGATCAACAGCACGATCGCCAGGGTGATCGGCAGCGACAAAGCCAGCGCCGCACTTCCCGCCAGCACCAGCACCGCCAGGATCTCCTGGGTGGCGTAGGCCACCGAGGAGAGGGCATCGGAGGAGAGAACCGCCAGGGCCTGGGCGTTGCCCAGCCGTTCGGTGGCGGCGGCATGGCGAGGGATCGGCGGGCCGAGCAGCCGGTGCCGCAGAGACGTGAACAAGGGGTTGCCGATGCGCTGCCCCACCATGCCAAAACGAAACGCCGGCGTCAGAGCGCCAGCGACTCCGGGTTGGTCTCGATCAGCTGGGCCAGGTCCTTGAGGAAGGCCGCAGCATGGGCGCCGTAGATGGTGCGGTGGTCGCAGGTGAGGTTCACCTGCATCTGGTTGGCCACCCGGATCGAACCATCCTTGCCGGCCACCACCGTGGGCCGCGAGGCCGCCACCGCCAGGATCGCGCCGGTCCCGGGGGGCAGGATCGCATCAAAACGGTCGACACCGAACATCCCCAGGTTGGAGAGGGTGAAGGTGCCGGTGCTGTACTCCTCAGGTTGGAGCTGCTTGGTGCGGGCCCGGGCCACCAGGTCGGCCCAGTTGCGTGCCAGCGCGTAGATGTCGGTTTTGTCGGCGGACGCCAGCACCGGCGTGATCAGGCCGCCGTCCTCCATCGCCACAGCCACCGCCACGTTCACGGCGGCGGGGTAGGCCATGGCGCTGCCATCGGCGCTGGTGGCGGCGTTCACCTGGGGATGGCGGGCCAGGGTCACGGCTACGGCCTTGGCCAGCAGGGCGGTCATCGTCACGCCCTTGCTCTTCACCTGCTTGTAGAAGGCGTCGAGCTTGGTGGTGGTGATCGTGTAGCCCACCCGGAAGCAGGGCACCGCCAGGCTGGCGAGCATGTTGCGGTTGACCGCGTTCTGCAGGGTGTTGAAGGCCACCGTGTCGCCGGGGCGGCCGAAGGCGTCGCCAGCTGGAACCGGGGCCGGAGCCACTGCGCCGTTGCCC
Organism: Cyanobium sp. NIES-981; assembly: GCA_945901765.1. Taxonomy (GTDB): domain Bacteria; phylum Cyanobacteriota; class Cyanobacteriia; order PCC-6307; family Cyanobiaceae; genus NIES-981. The sequence continues at coordinate 54,763 of CAMDLO010000003.1, forward strand.
TGGCCTGCGGCCGCACTCACAGCAGGGCCACTGCCCTCAGCCACCCGGGGCACGGAGACCGGCTGGCCGGTGGCGGCCAGCACGTCCTCGGCCTGGATGCGGCCATGGGGACCGCTGCCGCGCAGGGCACCCAGATCCACGCCCAACTGGCTGGCCAGCTTCTTGGCACGGGGCGAAGCCACCACCCGGCCGCTGGCGGTGGAGGCCGGGGCGCTCACCGCTACGGGAGCCGGAGCAGGGGCCGAGACGGCAGGAGCTGGGGCAGGAGCCGGCGCTGCAGCGGGGGGGCCGACTGGCGCAGCTGGCGCGGCTGCCGCAGCAGGCGCCGCTGGAGCCTTGGCGGCGGCTTCAGCGATCTCCGCCTCGGTTTCCACGATCAGGCCGATGGTCTCGCCCACCGGTGCCGTGCCGCCCGCGGGCATCAGCACAGCCGCCAGGAAGCCCGCCTGGAAGGCCTCCACATCCATGTCGGCCTTGTCGCTCTCCACCACCAGCACCGACTCGCCGCGCTCGACGCGGTCGCCAGGCTTCTTGAGCCACTCCACGATCTTGCCCTCCGTCATCGTCGAGGAGAGGGCGGGCATGAAGATGTCGTGGGTGGCCAACGGGTACGCCGCGCAGGTGGGCGGATTTTACGAGCCGTGCTGCAGCAGCTCAGAGCTCGCCGTCGATCGCCTCGATCACCCCGTCGCGCACCAGCACCGCCACCTGCATCTTCGCCACCAGGTTGTCGCCCACCTGCACCTCGCAGAAGCTCTCCAGCTGACCCTGCTCCACCACCTGCTCCATCTCCAGGGTGCGCACCTGGGCCTGCTGATCGAGGATCTGACGCTTCTGCTCCTCCAGCTCAGCCCGCTTGGCGCCCACCTGCTGCTGCACCGAGGCCACCTGATCCTGCACGCGGGGATCGAGGGGATTGGCACTCTGGCGGCGGATCTCATCGATCAGCTGCTGCCCTTCCTGCTCCAGCTGGGCCAGCTGGGCATCGGTGCCGCTCACCGCATTGCTGAGCTCCCGCTCCGCATCCTCCTTCCAGCGGGGAGTGACCACGGCGCGCACGGTGATGGTGCGCTTGATGCTGAGCTTGCCGTCGGCCATGGGATCGGTTGTGCAGCGCACAGCGTGTCAGCCGGGCCGCCCGCGGTCAACCACCACCGACACCGGCCGTCCGCCGCTGCCCCTGCCATCCTGAAGCCAGCCCGTGCCCGCCGCCATGGCCCCCTCGCCGTCCGGCGCCACAAGACAGCCGACACCACTTCCGGCAGCCCAACCAGAAGCCCTGCCAACAGCCCTACCAGAAGCCCAGCCTGGTGCGCCCCGCCTCACGCCGGCAGAGCTGCTGGCCGATCTGAGCGCCGACCTCACCAGGCCGGGCCAACTGCTGCTGGTGCAGGACCTCGACGGGGTCTGCATGGAGCTGGTGCGCGATCCCCTGCAGCGGCATCTCGATCCCGCCTACCTGCGGAGCGCGCGGCGCCTTGATGGGCGCTTCAGCGTGCTCACCAACGGCGAGCACGAAGGCCGGCGCGGTGTGAACCGGCTGGTGGAGCGGGCCCTGCACCCCGACCTGGACCCCGCCGCGTCCGGCCATTACCTGCCCGGCCTGGCGGCCGGGGGGGTGCAGCTGCAATGCCGTCATGGGCGGGTGCGCACCCCCGGGGTGAGCGAACCGGAACTGGCCTTTCTGGCCGCGGTGCCCCAGCGGCTGATCAATGGCCTGCGCCCCCGGCTGGCCGGCCTGCTGCCGGATCTCAGCGCGACGGCGCTGGAGGAGGAGGTCCACGCCGCGGTGCACGACAACCCGCTCTCCCCCACCATCAATCTCAACCGGCTCTTCCTGCGGGGGGACGACCCGGAGCGGCGCCTGGCGGCGGCCCTGCAGCAGCAGGCTCTGGAGCTGATGGAGCAGCTGCTGGGCGACGCGGAGCAGGAGGGGCTGGCGGGACGCTTCTTCCTGCACATCGCGCCCAGCGTGCTCGACGGCGCCGGCCGGGAGCAGCCGGTGTGGGCAGGACCCACGGGGCTGGGCAGCACGGACGTGCAGTTCATGCTGCAGGGAGCGGTGAAGGAGGCCGGTCTGCTGGTGCTGATCAACGAACACATCGGCCGGCACCATGGCAGCCATCCGCTTGGGGCGGACTTCAACGTCCGCAGCGCTCCAGGCTCGATCGCCGCCCTGCTGGCGCTGGCACGGCAGCGCATCCCCGCCCGGCTGATGCCCCGCCTGGTGGGAGTGGCCGACACGATCACCTCCCGACCGGGCCCCGTCCCAGGGCAATGGCAACGCGGCGGCAGTGACCGGGGCTTCCTCACCCTGCTGCAGGAGCTTGGCCGCCAGTTCGATCGCCCCAACCGGGTGGTGCTGGTCGACAGCAGCGGCGGCGAGGTCTGCCGTCCCTCCCTGGCGGACGGCAGCCTCAGGGGCCTCTCCGATCCCGCGGATCCCCTGCACCTCGATGCCCTGTTTCCCGGCGGGCCGCCCCAGTACCGCCGCTTCTTCAGCGAGCTGGCGGAATGCCTGCCGGTGCCCACGGGCGATCAGCCGGTGTAGATCGCCTCGATCGCCGCGGCATCACGGGCGCTGATCCGGTCGCGGCGCTGCTTGAGGGTCTGTGTGAGCAGGCCGTTCTCCAGGCTGAAGGGCTCCACCAGCGCCACCCCGCCGAGCCGCTCATCAGGCCGGGAGCCGGGCCGGGCCGCCAGGATCCGGTTGCACTCCCGCGTCAGCGCCCGCAGCAGGGCCGGTCCCTCGCCAGTGCCTGCAGTGAAGCCAGCCAGCGCCTCCGGGCGGGGCACGATCAGGGCGCCGAGCTGCTTGCGGTCCTGCCCCACCAGCATCACCTGCTCGATCAGCGGGCTGGCCACCAGGGCCTCTTCCAGCGGCCCCGGCTCGATGTTCTCACCGCTGCTGAGCACGATCGTGTCCTTGGCGCGGCCGGTGAGCACCAGGGAGCCATCAGCCAGCAGCAGGCCCAGATCGCCGGTGTCGAACCAGCCGGCAGCATCGATCACCCGCGCCGTGGCCTCGGGCTTGCGCCAGTAGCCCGCCATCACCTGGGGCCCGCGGGCAAGCACCAGGCCCCGCTGACCGATCGCCAGTGGCCGACGGGTCTCGGGATCAACGATCTGGATCGCCGTATCGGGCAGCGGCTGGCCGGAGCTGCCGCGGCGGTTGCTCCAGCGGCGCCGGCAGGTGAGCACCGGACTGGTCTCGGTGAGGCCGTAGCCCACCAGCAAATCGATACCGATCGCCTCGAAGAACCCATCCACGTGGACGGCGAGGGCACCACCGCCGCTGATCGCCGTGCGCAGCCGCCCGCCCACCAGCTGCTGGCGCAGCTTCGGCCAGAACAGGGCCGACGCCAGACGGTGCAGCGGCCAACGCAGGCCGGCCTGCAGCGCGGCCAGCCCGCGCCCCCCCGGCGACTCCGGCGCCAGGGTGAGATTGCGGGCCCGGGCCCAGGCCTGGCCATAGGCGCGGCTGTTGGCCAGGGCGCGCTGCAGGAGGGTCCGGCGGCTGGCGGGCATGGCCGCCAGGGCATCCTCAAACCCGGAGAGCAGGGCCTCCCACAACCGCGGCACGCTGATCAGGTAGTGCGGCCGCACCCGCTGCAGATCTCCGCGCAGCTGGCGCAGGGTGGTGTAGGTCTGGCGGCAGCCGCAGGCAAGCAGGAAATATTCGGCGCTGCGTTCGTAGGCGTGCCAGATCGGCAGCACGCTCAGCACCCGGTCACCGGGCTCCGGCGTCACCGCCACCCCCAGATGGCGCACCTGATGCAGCAGGTTGGCGTGGCTGAGGGGCACCCCCTTGGGCTGGCCCGTGGTGCCTGAGGTGTAAAGGAGCGTCGCCAACCTCTGCGGATCGGCAGGAGGCTGGGGAGGCGGGCTGCCGGCCGCCAGGGCCGCCGCACCGCGCTCCAGCAGTTCGCTCCAGCCCAGACAGGCCAGCCCGCAGGCTGGTCCGGCCTGGGCGCCGCTCTCCTCCTCCAGCAGCACCACAAACCGCAGCCGCTGGGGCAGCGGGCCGAGCGCCATCAGCCGCTTCAGCAGAGCGGTTGATTCCACCACCAGCGCCACGGCGGCGCAGTCGTCGAGGATGTAGCGCAGTTCCTCCAGCGGCGCGGCGCTGCCGCGCACCGCATCGGCCGCGCCGAGGCGCATCAGCCCCTGGTCGGCCAGCAGCCAGCGGGGCCCGTTCTCTGCGAACAGGGCGACAACATCGCCGCAGGTCAGCCCCATGGCGCTGAAGGCGGCAGCCACCTGCTGAATCCGCTGATCGAGCTCCAGGAAGCCAAGCGTTTCCGGCACCGCGGCGTGGGGCGCCTCCAGGGCGATCTGGTCGCCATACAGCCGGGCCAGGTGGGGCCAGAGCTGCTCCAGCCCCTCGATCCCGCTCCAATCGTGATGGCGGGCCAGGGCGGCGCGATCGAGGCGCCAGGCCTGGGTTGGGGCATCGGCGGGCCAGCGAACCCTGGCCTCCGCAGGCCCGCCCCCCCTGGCAGCAGTGGCATCCGCGCGTGGATCCATGGTGTCGGCAGCAGTGATGGCGGCGGTGTCGCCAGTGGGCTCGGTGATCGCCATCACTTACCAGCCTGGCAGTCGCTCGTGCGGCTCAGGCGGTCGCAACCGCAACTGGAAGCGGGCCGAAAAGGCCTGCAGCAGCGGACCGCGCAGCTGGCCGGCGGTCAGTTCAGGGCGCCAGTCACACAGGCGCCCCACGGGCCGATCGGCGATGCCACAGGGCACGATCGCGCCGAAACCGGCCAGATCGCAGTCCACATTCAGAGCCAGTCCGTGCTGACTGACCCAACGCCGGGCACCGACGCCGATGGCCGCCAGCTTGTGCCCGTCCAGCCACACCCCGGTGAGACCGTCGATCCGCTCACCTGCCAGCCCCAGCCCGGCGAGCAGGTCGATCACCACCTGCTCGAGGGCGCGCAGGTAGCCGTGCAGGTCAGCGCCGTGGCGCTGCAGGTTGAGCACGGGGTACAGCACCAGCTGGCCGGGGGCGTGGTGGGTCACCTCGCCGCCCCGGTCGATCCGCAGCAGCGGCAGCGGCGGGGCAGCGGGGTCAAAACGCAGATGGTCCTCACTGCCCCCTCGTCCCAGGGTGTAACAGGGCTCGTGTTCGAGCAGGAGCAGCGCATCCGGCCCCTCCGGATCGCGCAGCAGCCGCTGCTGCAACTGCTGCTGCGCCTGCCAGCCCAGCGCGAACGGCAAGGGCCGCCGCGCCTCGAACAGGACCGCTTCAAAAAGGATTGCGTCGAGCTGGGGGGCCATCGGGGCGCTTACCTAGCGTTGGGGGCAGAGAGCACCGGAGGCGGCTGCCATCTGATGAAACTGCTGATCCATGGCCGCAATCTTGAGGTGACCCCGGCGATCCGGGACTACACCGAAACCAAACTCACCCGCGCCATCAACCACTTCGAAGGGATGGTGAAGGAGGCCGACGTGCACCTGTCGGTGGCCCGCAACCCCCGCGTTCCCCAGCAGGTGGCCGAGGTGACGATGTTCGCCAACGGCACCGTGATCCGGGCCCAGGAGCGCAGCGACAACCTCTACGCCAGCATTGACATGGTGGCGAGCAAGCTCAGCCGCCAGCTGAACCGCTACAAGGAGCGGCTGCAGGACCGGCAGCAGGGCCCGGTGCACCGCTCGGCCCGCGACGAGGAGGCCGGTGCCGCCAGCCTGCCGCCCCCAGGCGCCACCCTCACCGATGGCCGGGAGCCTGAGCTGCCCAGTCGCGGCGTGCGGCGCAAGTACTTCGACATGGCGCCGATGAGCCTGGATGAGGCCGTGCACCAGCTGGAGCTGATTGATCACGATTTCTTCGTGTTCCACGACAGCGACAGCGGCCAGATCCAGGTGGTGTACCACCGCAATCACGGCGGCTTCGGCGTGATCCAGCCCAAGGACGCGTGAACCGGGAACAGCCCGATCTCGCCCCGCTGATCGAGCAGGCCCAGCTGGACCCGCACCGGGGCCAGGAGGCGGTGCAACGCTGCTGTGAGGAGGCCCGTCACTACGGCTTCGCCGGGGTGTGCGTGGCCTCCCGCTGGGTCGACACCGCCCGCCGGCAGCTGCCCCGGGAGGGACGCGGCGGCGGGCGATGCCCCCAACTGGTGAGCGTTGTGGGCTTTCCATTCGGCGCCGTGCCGCCTGCCGTGAAGCGCGGCGAGGCGGAGGCGGCCGCCGCCGCCGGCGCCGATGCCCTGGATGTGGTGCCCGATTTCGGCGCCCTCGCCGATGGGGACAGCGGCACCCTGCTGGCAGACCTGGCCGCCATCTGTGAGCTGGGGCTGCCGGTGCGGGTGATCGTGGAGGTGGCGCGCCTCGACCCCGCCCAGCTGGCACTGCTGGTGGAGGTGAGCCTCGATGCCGGCGCGCGCTGCCTGAAAAGCGGCTGTGGCTTCGGCCCGCCCGTATGCGCCAGCCAGATCAGCCAGCTGCGCGAGCTGGTGGGCAGCCGGGCGGGGGTGAAGGCCTCCGGCGGCATCGCCAGCACCGAACACGCTCTCAGCCTGGTGGAGGCGGGTGCGACGCTGCTGGGCACGAGCCGCGGCGTAGCCCTGGTGCAGGGCCAGCGGGCCTGAGATCCCAGTGGCTGAACTCAACCTCGAGGGCCTCGCCCTCAGCTGCCGCCCCCTCGGCGAATCCGACCGGCTGCTCACCCTGCTGAGCGAGGAGCAGGGGCTGCTGCGGCTGGCGGTGCCGGGCTCCCGCCGCCCGGGCAGCAGCCTGGCGGCGGCTGTGCCCCTGGCCCACCTGCAGCTGCAGGTGGGGCGGGGCAAGGGGCTGCGCCGGGTGCGCCAGCTGCGGGTGGTGCGCAACTACAGCGGCCTCGGGCAGCAGCTGGAAGCGTTGGCGACCGCCCAGGCCCTCGCGGAGCTCTGCCTGATGCTGGTGCCGGAGCAAAGCGCCGCCCCCGGCATCCTCACCGCCGTGTTGATGCACCTGGGCAGACTCGAGCTGCTGGTGCGGGAACAGGGCAGCCAGGAGGAGGCCCTGGCGGTGGCGGTGCAGGGAGCCGTGCACCTGCTCGCCCTCGGCGGCTACGGCTTGCCCCTGGGCCGCTGTGCCCGCAGCGGCGCCCCCCTGCAGCCACCGATCGGCCACTGGGACTGGCGCTGCAGCCTGATCTGCAGCGAAGGGTTCGTGGTCGGCGCCGTGCCCGGTGCGCGGGTGCTGCTCAATCCATCCGAGCTGGCCCTGCTGCAGCGCCTCGTGCGGCCGGCCCTGCCCCGCCGGCGCGACGGCGCGCTGATGGGCCCGGCAACGGTCTGGCTGCGGCTGCTGGATCTGGTGGGGTTCTGGTGCGACGAACACCTCGGGCGCCGGCCTCGTGCGTTCAGGCTGCTGAGCGGGGCCTGGTCTGGGGCATCATGAGCACGCGTCAACGCCCGGTTCGCAGCTTGAACGCCAGTCCACCGGCAGCCGCGCAGACCGGGATTCAGGCGGTGCTGAAGCACCGCGACTTCCGGTGGCTCTGGCTGGGGCAGATCGGTTCCCAGCTGGCCGACAAGTTCTACATCGTGCTGATGGTGTTCCTGATCGCCCAGACCTGGGTGAAGGGCACCCCCGAGGCCAACCCCGCCCTGGCGGAGGCCGCCTCGGCGATCAAACTGGATCTGCCCGAAACCCGGGCGCAGATGATCACCCTGCTGGCCACCGGCATCTACATGGCCAACACGGTTCCCGCGATGCTGCTGGGAACGGTGGCGGGGGTCTGGGCTGACCGCTGGCCGAAGCGCACCGTGATGGTGGCCTCCAATGGGCTGCGGGCCCTGCTGGTGCTGCTGGCCCCGCTCGCCCTGGTGCCGGCGCCCACCTGGCTGGGCCTGAGCCTCGGCTACTGGGGGCTGGTGCTGATGACTTTCCTGGAATCGGTGCTCACCCAGTTCTTCGCCCCGGCCGAGCAGGCCGCCATCCCCCAGCTGGTGCCAGCCGATCTGCTGCTTGCCGCCAATTCGCTGTATCAGGCCACCAGCATGGCCGCCACGATCGTGGGCTTCGCCCTCGGCGATCCGATTCTGCGGGCTCTGCAGGCTGGACTGGCTCGGATCGGCATCGAAGGTGGCGAATTCCTGCTCCTACCGCTCTGCTACGGCGGTGCGGCCCTGGCCATCAGCCGGATCCGCTGGCGGGAGGCAGCGATTCCCCAGAACCGCGGTTCGGTCTGGCAGGAGATCGGCGAGGGCCTGGCGGTGTTGCGGGAGCGCCCCCGCGTCGCCGCGGCCATGCTGCAGCTGGTGCTGCTCTACAGCCTGCTGGCGGCCCTCTATGTGCTGGCGATCAGCCTGGCATCAGCCATACCCGGCCTCGGCCCGACCCGCTTCGGCACCCTGCTGGCGATGAGCGGCCTGGGCCTGGCCGCAGGCGCCCTCAGCGTGGCCCAGCTCGGCCATGGTCTCAACCGCCGTCACCTGGCCACCGCCGGCCTGGGCACGATCGGCTGGAGCCTGTTGCTGCTGGGCCAGCTGCGCGGCAATCTCACCTTCACCCTCCTGCTCTGCGCCGTGCTGGGGGTGGGATCGGCGATGCTCGCCATCCCTGCCCAGACCACGATCCAGGAAGACACGCCCGAGGCGTTGCGCGGCAAGGTGTTCGGGCTGCAGAACAACCTGATCAACATCGCCCTCAGCCTGCCCCTGGTGATCGCCGGAACGATCGTGAGCCGCTGGGGCCTGCTGCCTGTGCTCTGGGGCCTGGCCGCGATCGCGATCGCGGCGGCCCTGGCGGAACAGCCCTGGCGGCGCTGTTAGTTTGTGTTCTCTGACGCACGAGGGCGGGTGGCCCACATTGCCTGGCTGGGCAAGAAGTCGCCGTTCTGCGGGAACGTCACCTACGGCCTCAGCACGACCGAAGCCCTGCGCAGCCGGGGCCATCGGATCAGCTTCATTCACTTCGACACCCCGGCCACGAGCCAGCTCGGCCTGAACGGCGGTGTGTTCGCCAACCGCTCCCTGCAGATCGGCGCGGATCCTGGCGCCTCCCCACTGATCGAGGCCATCGCGTCGGACCGACGCCACGGGCAATCGCAGCACGACCCGAACAGCAGCAGCGAGCACGGAATCGGGAACGCCGGCACCATGCCGAACGATCCCGAGGTGGCCCTGCCCTACCTGGTCAAGTCACAGGTCTACACGATCCCCTCGCCCGGAGCCCAGCGGGAGCTGCGCGAATCGCTGGAACGGCTGCGCCCGGATGTGGTGCACGCCAGCCTCACCCTTTCTCCGCTGGATTTCCGGCTTCCCGACCTCTGCCAACAGCTGGGTGTACCCCTGGTGGCCACCTTCCACCCACCCTTCGATGCAGGGCTGCGCAACATCACTGCAGGCACCCAGCAGCTCACGTATCAGCTCTATGCACCGTCATTGAGCCGCTTTGACCGGGTGATCGTGTTCTCGGAGCTGCAGGCCGATGTGCTGCAGCGGCTCGGTGTACGAGCCGAACGGTTGGCGGTGATCCCCAACGGCGTGGACCCCCAGATCTGGCAGCCGGCAACGACGCCGAGCGTGGAACTCAGGCAGTTGCAGCAGCAGTTTGAGGGCAGGCGAGTGTTCCTGTACATGGGGCGCATCGCCACGGAGAAGAACGTCGAAGCCCTGCTGCGGGCATGGCGGCTGGTCAGACCGCAGGACTGCGTATTGTTGATCGTGGGGGATGGCCCGATGCGCAGTGCCCTCGAAGCAAGCAGCAACGATCCATCGGTGCTGTGGTGGGGCTATGAATCTCGGCTGGAGATGCGCGTCGCCTTGCTGCAACTCGCCGAGGTCTTTCTGCTGCCGTCCCTGGTTGAAGGCCTGAGCTTGTCGCTGCTCGAGGCCATGGCCAGCGGGACCGCCTGCGTGGCGACAGATGCAGGAGCCGATGGTGAAGTGCTTGAAGGCGGAGCGGGCATCGTCATCAGCACGCAGGGCGTCACCACCCAGCTGCGCACGCTGCTGCCGGTACTGCGGGATCAGCCGGTCCTCACCGCTGAACTGGGACGCCGCGCCCGGGAGCGGGCCCTGGAGCGCTACACCCTCAACGGCAACATCAATGCCCTGGAGGCGCTGTATCGCGATCTGCCACCACCGGCAACCGGCGCCGGCAACGGCAACAGCGCCAGCATCCCTGCCTGACCCGTCCCAGCATGGGGGCTCCGCCACACGCACAACCCACATGCACAACAGGGACGCGCCTGCACGACAGCCGTGGCAGTGAGCCTCAGAGGCTGCCAAGCTCGGCGCAGCAACGTGCAAAGGCAGCAGCCGGCTCGACTGCCGTGGTGATAGGCCGGCCGATCACCAACCGACTGGCGCCAGCCTGCACCGCCTCAGAGGGAGTCATGACCCGGGCCTGATCATCCACAGCGGCAGCAGCGGGACGAATCCCCGGTGTCACCAGGGCAAAGGGCTCCGGATAACAGGCACGCAGGGCCGGCAACTCCTGCGGCGAGCAGACGCAGCCGCCGATGCCGGCATCAGCCGCCAGTGCCGCCAGGTGTCGGACGTAGACCGGCAGGGGCAGGCCAAGCAGCAACTGCTGCTGCAATCTTGCCTCATCCCAACTGGTGAGAACCGTCACCGCCAGAAGCTGGGGAGGCTCAGACAACCCGGCCTGCTCGGCACCTGCTGCTGCACCCGCTAGAGCCTGCTGCAAGCCAGCAGAACCGGCGCAGGCGTGAACAGTCATCAATTCAGCACCAAGGGCAGCGGCGCTGCGGCAAGCACCAGCCATGGTGGCCGGAATGTCATGGAATTTCAGATCCAGAAAGACCCGCAGCCCCCTTTGGCGCAACTGGGCGACGACGGCAGGTCCAACCGCGCTGAACAACTCCAATCCCACCTTCACCCAACGAAGATCGGGGATGGTGTCAACCATCGCCAGGGCCCTCTCCACCCCCATGCCGTCAAGGGCAACAATGATCCGATCAGCTGGTTCCATGGCGACCATGCGACGCAGTGCACATCCCGCGTTGATGTGTCCTCTCACCACTCTGCTGCCCTGAGCTCCTGCCGCAAGCCACCAGCAGCCAGGCACAAAAAAGCACCCGTCCAGCGGGTGCTTCTTCAGGGGGGCAATGACAACGGCACAGCTTCAGCCAGTCCCTCATCATCTTGGTCACTGGCCTGATGATCATCAGGCCAGTGGAACGCATACTGACAATCAACAGCCTGTTGATCAGCATGGCGGAAGCCTCGCAAAGCTTCCTGTTCAGTCGAGAAGTTTTTACCTGGCATCGACCTATTTTCTCAGGGGGCTACCCCCCAAATATCGTCGGCGCTGCAGCGTTTCACAACCGAGTTCGAGATGGATCGGAGTGGTTCCACTGCGCCATGGACACCAGGATAGTTTCTTCCCTCA
>CAMDLO010000004.1 GCA_945901765.1 Cyanobium sp. NIES-981
GACGAACTGCCCGGCATCTTCGAAAGCCGGTTCGCCACCAGGCTCGAACCGCTGTTGAGCGAACGCAACCGGCTCACAGGGGAGACCGAACAGCTGCGACAGACGCTGCAGGAGCTGCAGCCGCTGGCGACCAGAGCCTGCCTGCCGCCGCCTCAACCGCAGCCACCCACCCCGCGTCAAGGACGGATCGGCGGGGCCCTGCGTCACGCCTTCGGCCTTGTGGTGGACCGAGCTGCCTGACCCCGCCCGCAGCCCGGGGATTCAACCCCGCCGGCGGTTGGCCCAGAGACGGGTCGGCAGGCCCCAGACATAGATGAAGCCTTCGGCGGCGCGGTGATCGAACTGATCACCGGCGTCATATGTGGCCATGTCAGGCACGTACAGACTGTCCTTGGCGCTGCTGCGACCGACCACGGTGGCGTTGCCCTTGTGCAGCCTGACGCGCACACTGCCGTTCACCGCGGTCTGGGTGCGCTCGATGAACCCGTCGATCGCATCCTTGAGCGGGCCGAACCAGAGCCCCTGGTACACCAGATCAGCCCACTGCTGCTCCAGCTGGCGCTTGCTGCGCAGCACGTCGGCCGCCAGGGTGAGGCTCTCGAGTTCCTGATGGGCCCTGATCAGCAGCAGCAGGCCGGGGGTCTCATAGATCTCCCGGCTCTTGATGCCCACCACCCGATTCTCGATCATGTCGAGACGGCCGAAGCCGTGGCTGCCGGCGAGCGTGTTGGCCTTGCGGATCAGGCTCACCGGATCGAGGCGCACACCATCGATGCTCACTGGGTTGCCCTGCTCAAAGCCGATCTCCACCACCTGGGGCTGATCGGGGGCGGCCTCCACACTCACGGTGAGGGCGTAGATCTCCTCGGGGGGCTCCACGTTGGGATCCTCCAGGGGACCAGCCTCGATCGAGCGGCCCAGCAGGTTGAGATCGATCGAATAGGGAGACTTCTTGCTCACCGGCGAGGGGATGCCGCAGCGCTCGCCGTAGGCGATCGTCTCCTCGCGGCTCATGCCCCACTCCCGGGCCGGGGTGAGCACCTTCAGATCCGGTGCCAGGGCGCCGATGGCCACATCGAAGCGCACCTGATCGTTGCCCTTGCCGGTGCAGCCATGGGCCACCGCATCGGCCCCGACCTCGCGGGCGATCTCCACCAGGCGGCGGGCGATCAGGGGCCGGGCCAGGGCGGTGCTGAGGGGATAACGGCCCTCGTAGAGCGCATTGGCCCGGATGGCCGGGAAGGCGAACTCGGTGATGAAGGGCTCGATCAGGTCGCCCACGATCGACCGGCTGGCACCGGAATCCAGAGCCTTCTGGCGGATCGGCTCGAGCTCATCGCCCTGACCCAGGTCGGCGGCGAAGGTGATCACCTCCTCCACGCCCCATTCCCGCATCAGGTAAGGGATGCACACGCTGGTGTCCACCCCACCGGAATACGCCAGCACCGCTGTCTTGGCCCGACCCATCAACGCTGTCCTTGAGCACGATCGCTCGATTCTCCCCTGTCGCCGATCAGCAAGCGCAGAGCCATCAGCAGGGGCAGCCCCAGCACCAGGGCCCAGACGGCAAGGGGTTCGGGCTCCAGCGGCTGGGGCCAGTGCTGCCCGGCTGCCACCAGCAGGGCACTGAGCAGCAGAGCCAGCATCCAGAGCCAGACGACGGCGCGCCAGGGCGAGTGGTGCGCCGGACCGGTAGGTGAGGCTGCCGTGCTGATCGGCCCAGGGTCCGGTGATGGCATGGATTGAGGGGTGCTGGAGTACCACCAGGTAGGATGAACGATTGGCAAGGGCTGAAGTCAGTCACGTTCATCCCTGCCGGATCAAGCCCTCACCACCCCATCGCTGCCTGACTGCAGGTTGCCCGGACGCCGGATCGCATGAGCAAGCTCTCCCCCACCAGCCTGTCCCGCCTGGATGGTGTCAACCCCTCCCTCACGCGCTTCGACCGCCGCGAATCGGCGCCGGTGCTGCCGCTGCGCGACGAACCCGATCTGCTGAGCTGGCTCGAAAGCAGCGGCCGTCTCGTGGCCGATGAGGAAACGGCGTCCACCGAGGTGAGCACGGTCGAAGAGGAGGAACTCTCCGCGCTGATGGGCGAAAAGGAGGATTACAACCAGGCCGACGAAGCCCAGGACGAAGACTGGGAAGACTGAAACACCCGGGGTTCGGGGGAGACTGGGGCGGATTCCACCCAGTGCCGGTGACCCAGCAGCCCCCTTCTCCTGCCGTTTCAGGCTCGACCTCTGCTGCCCAGGGGCCGCCTGGGCCACGCCAGCCAACGCCAGCCCAGCCGAACGCCCGAGCGGTGGCCCTGGGCCTCACCCTGCTTCTGCTCCTCGCCTGCCTCCTCAGCGACTGGCGCCTGCCCAACTCCGCACTGACCCTGCCTCTGGTGCTCGCAGCACTGGTGTCCTGGGGGGTGACGGCCTGGGGAGTGCCCCGGCTGCGGGCCCTGAAGCTGGGACAGGTGATTCGCCAGGAAGGCCCCCAGGCTCACCACAGCAAGGCGGGCACCCCCACGATGGGCGGCCTGCTGGTGGTGCCGGTGGGGGTGATCATCGGCGCCCTGATCAGCCCTGGCGACGGCCGACTGCTGGGCATCGCCGCGGTGACACTGGCCACCATGGCGATCGGCGCCGTGGACGACTGGCGCAGCCTCACCCGCCGTCACAACACGGGCCTGACCCCCCGCGGCAAGCTGCTGCTCCAGGCCGGCACCGCCGTGCTGTTTCTGATCACCGCAGCGGCAGCGGGATGGATGGGCGGGGCCGACTCCGGCGATGTGGCCCTGCCCCTGGGCTGGGTGCTGCCGCTGGGTCTGCTGATCTGGCCCCTCGGGCTGTTCGTGTTCATGGCCGAGAGCAACGCCACCAACCTCACCGACGGCCTCGACGGCCTGGCGGCCGGCTGCGGGGCGGTGGTGTTCACGGGGATGGCCCTGCAGCTGATGCTGCGCGGCAACGGCGGCGACCCCGCCCTGGCCGGCTTCTGCGCAGCGATGGCAGGCTGCTGGCTGGGTTTCTTGGGCCACAACCGCCACCCGGCCCGATTGTTCATGGGAGACACCGGCTCCCTGGCGATGGGTGCGGCTCTCGCCGCCGTGGCCCTGCTCTCCAACAGCCTCTGGCCGCTGCTGGTGATGGGCGGCGTGTTTCTGGCTGAATCCCTGTCGGTGATCATCCAGGTGTGGGTGTTCAAGGCCACCAAGGGAGCCGATGGCCAGGGGCGGCGGGTCTTTCGCATGGCCCCCCTGCACCACCACTTCGAACTGGGTGGCCTGCCTGAGCAGCAGGTGGTGCTGCGCTTCTGGCTGGCCAGCCTGGCCCTGGTGGGGCTGGGGCTGCTCCTGCTGCCCTGATCCGCTCCGGCCCCGAACCGTTCACGCCGCCCCGATTCACGCCAACCCAAATCAATGCGAACCGATGACTTACTTCACCTGGAAGGAAGCGGGCCTGACCGCCGACTGCGCCAGCCTGGAAGCCATGGCGGCCCGGTTCGAGGAAGCGGCAGCCCTGATGCGGCGCATGGCGGATGAGGGCTTCCAGCTGGAGCGGGGCGGCACCGGTCAGCGGATCACCCATCCCGACCCGGCGGTGTTTGAGGCCTACGGGTTTGTGAGCGAGGAACCACCCGTGCGCCAGCTCACCCTGCTCGAAGACAGCTGATCAGCCGCGGCGCAGATACCCCAGCACCCACACCACCACAAAAGCGAGCGACGACACCCCCAGATAGACGAGCGCCGAGGTCTGCAGGGTGGCGATGTCCCAGCCGAACAGGAGGCCCTGCGCCGCGTCACCGGCGGTCTGCAGTGCCAGCACGCTTCCCATCGAGACTGCGGCAGCTGAGGCCGGTCTAGCAGGCCCCCTGCCAGGCTGAATCGGATCGGCGCCAAGCCCATGGGAGACAAGACCACCCCCTGCCTGCCCCGCACCCTGATGCTGCTCGGCAGTGGCGAGCTTGGCAAGGAAGTGGCGATCGCCGCCCAGCGCCTCGGCTGCCGGGTGATCGCCGTCGACCGCTACCCGCAGGCACCAGCCATGCGGGTGGCCGATCAGGCGGAGGTGATCGCCATGACCGACGCCGCAGCGCTGCTGACCGTGGTACGGCGGCACCAGCCCGATCTGGTGATCCCGGAGATCGAGGCCCTGGCGGTGGATGCCCTGGTCGAGCTGGAGCGCGAGGGCCTGACGATCATCCCCACAGCCCGGGCCACGGCGCTGACGATGAACCGCGACCGCATCCGCAACCTGGCGGCACAGGAACTGGGGCTGCGCACCGCCCGCTTCGCCTATGCCGGCAATGCGGAGGAACTGGCAACCGCCGCCGAGCCCCTGGGCTGGCCGGTGGTGGTGAAGCCGGTGATGAGCTCCTCAGGCAAGGGGCAGAGCGTGGTGACGGGTCCCGAAGGGATCGCGGCGGCGTGGGATGCGGCGATGGCGGGCGCCCGCGGCGCCGGGGAACGGGTGATTGTGGAGGAGTTCCTGCAGTTCGAGCTGGAAATCACCCTGCTCACGGTGAAGCAGTGGGATGGGCCCACCCTGTTCTGCCCACCGATCGGGCACATCCAGGAACGGGGCGACTACCAGTGCAGCTGGCAGCCGGCAGAGCTGCCGGCTGCGGCCCTGAGCTCCGCTCAGGCAATGGCGGCAGCCGTCACCGCAAACCTTGGCGGCGCTGGCCTGTTCGGCGTGGAATTCTTCCTCTGCCGCCGCCCGGGCAGCAGCGATCCTGCCGATGTCGAGGTGGTGTTCTCCGAGCTGTCACCCCGGCCCCACGACACGGGTCTGGTGACGCTGATGGGCCAGAACCTCAGTGAATTCGAACTGCATCTGCGCGCTGTGCTGGGTCTGCCGATCCCGGAGATCCGCAGCGTCGGCCCGGCGGCCAGCCGGGTGATCCTGGCGCCGGGGAGTGGGGCGGCGGTGCGCTACGAAGGCGTGGCAGAAGCCCTGAGCGAGCCCGACACCACGGTGCTGCTGTTCGGCAAACCGGAGGCCAGGCCCCAGCGGCGCATGGGGGTGGCCCTGGCGCGGGGACGCAACGAACAGGAGGCGCGACGCCGGGCCGACCAGGCAGCAGGCCAGGTGCGGATAGTGGCCGAATGACCCCTGGTTTCCAGCGGGTCTCACCCTTATGGTGCGGTGATCAGGACTCGCCATGAGCCAGGCTCAGCCCCTACCCCCCCGCAGCGGCGGTGGTGCTGCACGGCGCAGTCGCCAGCGCGGCGCTTCCAGCCCCGCCGTTGAGCGGACCGGCAGCAGCAGAGAGAGACTGCTCACGGCGGTGGCGGCGAGCCATCGGCAAGGCCATGGAGCCCCCGGCACTCCCAGACGACGCAACCGCAGGCCCCTGATCGCCTTTCTGGCAGGCCTCGGCCTGGGTTTCGGTCTGGCCGGTCCACTGCCGGGCCTGGTGGGCGGAACCCTGGCGGCCCTGCAGAGAGGCCAGAACCCACTCGGCAACCTGATCAATCCGTTGGCCGGACTCACCGGCAAACCCATTCTGCTGATCGGTGTCGACCGGGTTGGGGACAACACCGACGTGATCCTCACCGCCCAGGTGAAGGATGGTGAGACGAAACTCACCCAGGTGCCGCGCGACACCTTCGTGGAGACCGAACGCTACGGCGTGCTCAAGGCGAATGCGCTCTACGCCTTCGGGGGCATGGACGCGGCCCGCAAGGAGCTCGGTCAGTTGCTCGGAGCACCGTTCTCCGGCTACCTGCGCGTGAATCTGCGGGCGGTGGAGCGGATCGCCGATGCCCTGGGGGGAATCGAGGTGGACGTGCCGAAGCGGATGTACTACATCGACAACGCCCAGGGCCTCTACATCGACCTCTATCCGGGTGTACAGGTGCTCAAGGGCGAGCAGCTGGAGGGTTTTTTGCGGTATCGCAACGACGAACTGGGCGATCTGGGCCGGCTGGAGCGCCAGAAGCTGGTGCTGCGTCAGATGTTCACCAAGCTGGCCCAACCCGCGACCCTGGCCCGGTTGCCGGACTTGCTGCAGATCGCCGGCGAAGACATCGACACCGATCTGTCGCCTCTGCAGATGGGTCAGCTGCTCACGGCGATGGCCACCACCCGCCTCAGCACCAGTCAGGTGCCCGGTCGGCTGTTCTGGCACAACGACCTCAGCTTCTGGATGCCGGACAGCAACCCCCACTACGGGGTGAACACGCCTGACTACAACCTGAGCGGCAGCGAGAGCGCCAGTGGCGAGGGCAGCAGCGAAGCGCTCTGACGGATTCGTCTCCCAGGCGACGGTCAGGCTGTGAGCGATCGCCGCAGGAAACGATGGTGCTCCAGACCGTCCAGCAGCCCCCAGGCCTGCGGGCGACTGGAGAAATAGACACGCCGGTGGCTGCGCAACCCCTCGAGCACCGGATCATGGTCCTCGGGCACAACCCCAAGCGAGAGCCCCCGGAGCAGTTCGCCGTCACCCTGCTGGCTGGCTTCGACCAGAATCGCCTCGATCGGTAGCTGCCAGCGGAGAGCCACATAGCGCAGCGCCTCGGTCTTGGAGGCCGTGAGCGGCAGCACATCCAGGTAGTAATGGTGGAACAGATGGGGGCGGGCCATCAGCCGATGGCTGCGCAGGGTCTGCCGCACCACCGGCAGAATGCCCTGATCCGGCTCAGTGAGCACATAGCTCACCTTGTAAGCACCCTGATCGCCCTCCGGCTGGCGCTGCAACCGCGGTTCCAGTTCCGCCATGGCCGCCTCGACGGCGGCCCGGTCCCAGTGGCTGCCGATCTGGGCCTGCCAGTGCAGATCGGGCTGATCCGCTTCGGGGGTGCTGGTGTGAATCTCCGTGCCGGACTGGGTGATCCAGAGGCAGGGATCGGGCAGGTGCAGCTCGCCATAGCGCTGGCGGGCGGCCTTGAAGCCCCGGCCGCTCACCACACCGATCGCCAGGTCGGTGTCGGCCTTGAGCCGGCGGCGCAGCTCGGCGAGGCTGATGGGATCGGGCGCGGCCAGACTGGCGTCCAGATCGAGCACGAGCAGGCGCTGGGGTGCTGGCGCACGCCTGACGGCAGTGCTGAGACCGACGGGCTCCGAACCGTGGCGGAACCAGAGGGCCGGGCGCTGACGGGCGGCATGGAGACAGGCCTGCCGTGCCGCCCCCAGGTAGTGGGAGCCATGGGCATCCCAGCTGAAGTGGCGGCTCACCGCCTCGATGCCGTTGTCACGCCAGCGTCGCCATGGTTCTGGCTGGGCAAGCACCTCCTCGATCGCTGTCTGCAGGGCATCGAGATCAGACACATCCACCAGAATTCCGTTGCCACAGCGGGCCAGGATGTCGCGCGGCCCGCCGTCATCGGTGGCCACCACCGGCAGGCCGCTGGCGGCGGCCTCCAGCAGGGTGAGTCCAAACGGTTCGGTGAGGGCAGGATTGACAAACACTCCGCCCAGCCGGGACGCCCAGCGGTAGATCTCCGGAATCTGCTGGCGCTGGTGCTGCTTGGGGTAGGCGATGCGCCCGTAGAGGTCGAAACGATCGACGAGCTCGAACACCTGCTGAAACACCTCCCGCTGAGCCTTGTCGAGCTGGCGCGGATCGTCCCGGCAGCCAAGCACCAACACCAGATTGGCGTTGAGCCGGAGGTTCTCGGAACGCCCGAACACCTCCACCAGGGCAGGGATGTTCTTGCGGTGATCAGCTCGGCAGATCGCCAGCACCGGGGGCTTGCCGGGGTCGCGCAGAAAGGGCGCCATCAGCTCGGCGATCGCCTGTTCCTGCCCACCGGCCTGGGGGGGATGGAACTGACGGCTGTCCACCCCGGGGGGGATCACCTGGGCCAGCTCGGGATGGAAACGGCCGTAGCGGGCGTACTGGCTATCCCGTTCCTGGGCCGTGCTGGTGACCAGCAGGCTGGCATGCGCCAGTGCGAGCTCCTCCGCGTCAATGCGCTGGGCCATGGCGTACTGGCTGTCGATCTGGGTGGCCTCCAGACCGCTGGCGAGCAGCCGCCGCCGCTTCTCCCGACCGAGGGAATGACCGGTGAAGACCAGGGGAATGCCGAGCCGGCGGCGCAGCAGGGCGCCCACATAGCCGGCGTCGGCGTAGTGGGCATGGATCCAGTCCGGCAGGCGTGGCTGGGCCAGCAGACGCTCCGTGAGGCGATCGACCAGCTCATCGAGATAGGGCCAGAGCAGCTCCTTGCGCAGATACCGGGCCGGGCCGAAGGGCAGACGCTCGATCGTGGCGCCCGGACAGATCGGTTCGCTGGGGCGGGCGTAGCTGGCGGAAACGCGGCGGTCGCGGATCAGCCGGGTCACCACCTCCACCCGTTCAACCTCCGGGCGATTGGCAAGGGCGCGAACCAGCTCGAGCACGTAGGTGGTCTGACCGCCGGTGTCAGCATCCCGACCGAGTTCAAGGTCATGGGAGCGAAACAATCCGTGCAGGTGCAGATGCAGAACGTAGTGACCACCCATGGCAGGTGCAGCGCGCAGTGGAACGGACCAGAGCAGAAGCTGTTCCCTCCATGCATAGCCACGGACTGGCTTTCCGGCAGCACCCCTGACCGACGGTTCACCGAACTGCCAGATCAGCACCAGTTCAGCACCTGTTCAACAGGCCTGTTGTCAACCCATCTGCCGCGTCAATCCGGCGATCAGACCCCGAACGTTGGTCGGGAGATGAACACAGGTTGGGTGCGCTGCAGTCTCAGCGCACCCGCACCAACGGCATCTCGTCATTGCCCCAGCCGGCATCGGGCAACAGGGGCCGGGCCTGCGGGCCCGGAGCGGCGGCAGCCCCGGCAGCGAAGGCGCCATTGGTCCAGGCCAGCAGCAACCCCCGCAGCGGTCCACCATCACCATCGGCCGGAGAGCGCAGATTGAAGTGATCGCCGCCGTCCACCAGCACCAGGGCATGACCATTGGCAGCGGCAACACGGAAGGGCTCGACAGCCTCGGGATCGGGACTGACCACCCAGTCACGATTGCCACTCACCAGCAAGGCCCGGGCCTGCATGCTGTCGGCGGCGCCATGATCAAACAGGAGCCGCAGCGGTGGGCTGACCGCCACCACCGCCCGCACCCGCGAGTCCGCCAGGCCGGCACGATCGGCAGACCCCAGGAAACTGCACTGCAGCACCCAGCTGAGATTGCGCTCCGGATCGTTGAGATCGTCGCAGCGCTCCCGCAGACGATTGGTGCTCGGTTTGGTGCCCGCCAGCTGAAGAACGGTGGTGGCCCCCCAGGAATGGCCGATGACCACCACGTTGCGAGCGCCGGACGCGTCGATCACCGCCGTCACATCCAGGGGCCGCAGGCGCAGTTCCTCCGGACTCGGGGGCGCCGTCTTGCCGGTGAGCATGGCCTGCTGCTGGCTGTTGTCGCTGCCGGGATGACGGGGCAGCAGCACGCGGTAGCCATGGCTGGCGAGATGGCGGCCCCAGCCCTCGAAGTTCTCCGGGCTATCCCAAAGACCGTGGGAGATCACAACCACCCGGCCGTTAGCGTCCCGTTCCGGCTCAATCACCACCACCTCGAGGGTCTGGGCCCGATGGGCGGCAGGCACGCTGATCAGACTGCGGCGCAGCGGCCGCGCACCGGGACGCACCAGCGCGGGCGCAGCGGAGACCGCAGGCCCCTGCTCCACCAGAGCATTCGCCTGCCGGCGCTGGGCCACCATCCGCTGCAGCATCATCACGGCACGGGGCAGATCAACGGTCACGCTTTTACCGGGCAGAGCCCGCAGGAGCGTGAGCAGGGTGAGTTCACCACGGGCGGTGGCCCGCTCCACCGCCACGGTCAATTCGGTGCCGGAGGGATCGACGGGCAGACCATCCACCTGGCCGAGGGCTGAGGCGGCCAGCAGGGCCTGCTCCAGCAGCGGTGAGCCCACGATCTGCCCCACCACCTGGCGGGTCTGAATGGGCAGCGGCGTGTCGAACACCTCGATCAACCGACGGCCCACGGCTCCATCGCTGGCCCGGTTCAGCTCGGCCAGATCACTCTGACCGTTCCAGAGTGCGGCTGGGTCCTGCAGCTCCCGCAGGCTCACCGTGAAGCCGATCTCGAGCAGGGGCAGATCGAGCACCACCTGATCGATCGCACGCGCTGGCAGACCCCCACCGACTGCGATGGCCGTGGTGGCAAGAGCGGTGCAAAAACGGCGAAGCATGGAGGAAAGAGCCCGTCCGCAGGCACGATGGCTCATTCTCCTTCATTCGGCATCAACAGGGGCCGAACAGGCTTGCCTCCAGCCGCCGGAACCAGCGATGGGTGAGCTCTCCATCAAGCCCGCTCACAGCGATCGACACCGTGCCGCGCCTTGGGTTGCAGTCGACGCTGAGACTGAGGCTGAGGTCGGCGTGGTCAACGTGCCAGCTGGCGCTGCTGCCATCGGGGGCGTAACAGGTCTCGGGATGGCTCTGAAAGCCAAGCTCACGGGCCAGCCGTGAAATGCCGGTGAGGGAGGTGACCAGGTCTGCAGAGGTCTGAATCGCCGTGGTGTAGACGAAGGGAATAACGCCAGCCTGCGT
Organism: Cyanobium sp. NIES-981; assembly: GCA_945901765.1. Taxonomy (GTDB): domain Bacteria; phylum Cyanobacteriota; class Cyanobacteriia; order PCC-6307; family Cyanobiaceae; genus NIES-981. The sequence goes on from CAMDLO010000004.1 coordinate 10,499, forward strand.
CTCCGGCTCCGGATCGATCGTGAGGCTTGTGGCAAGGCTGCTGATCAGGGCGCGAAACCGCGGCCGTGACCGGCCTGCCGGATGCTTCGACAGGGGGCCTGAGATGGCAATTCCTTCGACGGGTGTCCTGGTCATCGGTGTCCTGGGGCTGGCCTCCCGGATATGGGATTCCTGAAGCTGGTTGCCCTGATTGATCTGGTTCTTGACCTTAATCCTCATTCCACCAGCGGTGGTGTAACGACAGTCACAGACCACCACAGCTGGTGATCAAGTGCCAGTCCAACCCGATGTGGCGCTGCGAAAGATGGCGAAGCGTGGGCCTTCGTGTCGGAATCACCCGAAAACGAAAGATTTCCTTTAGAAACAGCCGGTATGGCAGCGGACGGGATCGATGGGATTGTCAGGACTGACTTCCTTGCTGGTGCTCACGGGTCTGACGGGACTGCTGATGCTGCAGGTGGCGATCAGCATGGGCGTGATGGCCTGAGGTAACAAGCCCAAAACGGCGCAGTACCTCGCCTAGGCCCTGAGGCCTGATCAGCAGAGGCCTTGGCCTGACTTCAGGCAGTGACCTCCGTAAGGCGAACCCAGGCTGATCAGTCTCCATACCCTGATCAGTCTCCGAACAAAGATCGCTCCAGCAGATAGGCGGCCAGATTGCTCAATGATCGACCTTCCTGCTCACTGCGATCCAGCAGCCCTTGGTAAATCAGAAATGGAATGGTGACAGTGATTCGCTCGGGCTTGCGCATTGCCGACAAACCTGCAAAAGATTTGGATTGACGAGTAGATGACTCGGTCATACATTCTCCATTGACAGGATAGATTAGAGATTAGAGATTAGGCAAAACCACAACAATAATGTCTCAGACCCATAGGCCTTGATGCAAGGCAGTCGCAACATCGCAAAACAACAATGCGGTTAATGCATCAATTTGTATTAACAGCTCCTTTCTGGCTTGATTGCTTGCCCCCCAGCATAGAGAACGAATGATTGAAAAACGTCACTTGAGGGAGCCGACTCAGCCAGCCAAAGGCAGGGGAGGGTGCTGCTCCAGCACCTGCTGGAGATAGCGTCCGGTATGGGATGAGGGATGCTGAGCCACCTCTTCAGGCGTTCCGCAAACGACGATCTGGCCGCCCTTGTCGCCGCCTTCGGGGCCGAGATCGATGATCCAGTCGGAGCAGCGGATCACATCGAGGTTGTGCTCGATCACCAAGATCGAGTTGCCCTTGTCGACCAGGCGCTGCATCACATCCATCAGCTTGTGCACGTCGTAGAAGCTGAGGCCGGTGGTGGGCTCGTCGATCAGATAAAGGGTCTTGCCCGTGGCGCGGCGTGACAACTCGGTGGCCAGCTTCACCCGCTGGGCCTCGCCGCCGGAGAGGGTGGGCGCCGGCTGGCCGAGCTTGACGTAACCAAGGCCCACATCCACCAGCGTGCGCAGGCGATCGGCAGCCTGGGGAATGGCACTGAACACCTCGGCAGCCTGCTCCACCGTCATCTCCAGCACCTCGGCAATGGTGTGGCCCTTGTATTTCACCTGTAGCGTTTCGCGGTTGTAGCGGGCGCCCTTGCATACATCGCACTGCACATACACATCAGGCAGGAAGTTCATCTCAATCACGTTCACTCCCTGACCGCCGCAGGCCTCACAGCGGCCCCCCTTGACGTTGAAACTGAACTGGCCCACCTGATAGCCGCGGGCCTTGGCCTCCACCGTGGCGGCGAACACCTGGCGGATCGGATCGAAGGCGCCGGTGTAGGTGGCCGGGTTGGAGCGGGGGGTGCGGCCGATCGGGCTCTGATCAATCACGATCACCTTGTCGATCGCCTTGATGCCGCGCAGCTCCCCCAGCCCAGCCGGGAAGGGCACCTTCAGCCCCAGCTGGTGCTCCAGGGCCGGGTGCAGCAGCTCGTTCACCAGGGTGCTCTTGCCGCTGCCGCTCACACCGGTGACGCACACCAGTCGGCCCAACGGGATTTCCACGCTGAAGCCGGAGAGGTTGTTGCGCTGGCAATGCTCCAGGGTGAGCTTGCGCGAACCGCTGCTGCGCCGCTCCGCCGGCGTGGGAATGGTGCGGCGGCCGCTGAGGTAGGCACCGGTGAGCGACTCTTCCGCTGAGAGCAGCGCCTCGAGATTGCCTTCGGCGACAATGCGGCCGCCGTGCACACCGGCGCCGGGGCCGATATCGACGATGTGATCAGCGGCGCGAATCGTGTCCTCATCGTGCTCCACCACAATCAGGGTGTTGCCCAGATCGCGCAACTTGATCAATGTGTGCAGAAGCCGGTCGTTGTCGCGCTGATGCAGGCCGATGCTCGGCTCATCCAGCACATACAGAACGCCGGTGAGACCGGCGCCGATCTGGGTGGCCAGACGGATGCGCTGGGCTTCGCCACCGCTGAGGGTCATCGCCGGGCGATCGAGGCTCAGGTAATCGAGGCCCACATCCAGCAGGAAGCGCAGGCGCATGCGGATCTCCCGCAGCACCAGCTCACCGATCTGAATCTGGCGCGGGCTCAGCAGCGGTTCAGCACCCTCACTCTGACCCACCCCCATCAACTGCTCGATGCGGCGCAGGCTCTCAGCCACACTGCTGCTGGTGAGTTCATGGATGCGGAAGGGCCCAACCCGCACCGCCAGGGCCTCGGGCCTGAGGCGCAACCCCTGACAGCTGGCACAGGGCACCAGCTCCAGGTATTTCTCCAGCTTCTGGCGCATCGATTCACCGCTGGCGTCGCGTAGCTGACGCTCGAGAATCGGCAGGATCCCCTCAAACGGGCGCACGTAAGTCTGGGCCTTGCGGTAGCGGCTGTCGGCCTGAATCGTGATCGGTTCACGGGAGCCGTTCAGCAGCACATCCTGTTGTTCGGCGGTGAGTTGGCACCAGGGAGTCTTGATCTCGAAGCCGAAGGCCTCCCCCACTGAATACAGCAGCGAGAAGTAGTAGGAGTTGTCCTTCTCGGCCCAGGGCGCCACCGCCGCGTACACCGGCAGGCTGGGATCGGGGATCACCCGCTCCTCGGTGAACTTGCGCAGATGGCCGATGCCATGGCAATCGGCGCAGGCACCGTAGGGGCTGTTGAACGAGAACAGCCGGGGCGAGAGCTCCTCCATCACGGCGCCATGCACCGGGCAGGCGAAGTTTTCGGAGTAGAGGCGCTCCTTATCCACCCCTTCCGGCAGCTCCTCGTCGGCCTTCGGCACCACCTCCATCAGGGCCAGGCCGTCCCCACGCTTCAGGGCCGTGCGCAGGGAATCGGTGAGCCGTTCCTGAATGCCCTCGCGGGCCACCAACCGGTCCACCACCACCTCGATGTTGTGGCTGTGGTTCTTGTCGAGCTCGATGTTGTCGGCCAGCTCGCGCACCTCGCCGTTGATGCGCACCCGGGCGAAACCCTCGGCCACCAGACCGGAGAGCAGCTTCACGTGGGTGCCCTTCTTGCCGCGCACCACCGGAGCGAGCAGCTGGTAGCGGGTGCCCTCCGGCAACCGGAGGATCTGGTCGACCATCTCGTCGATCGACTGGGGCCTGATCGAACGGTCGCACTCCGGACAGTGGGGCTCACCGGCGCGGCCGAACAGCAGGCGCAGGTAATCCTGAATTTCGGTGACCGTGCCGACGGTGGAGCGCGGGTTGTGGCTGGTCGATTTCTGATCGATCGAGATGGCGGGGGAGAGCCCCTCGATCGCATCGACATCGGGTTTGTCAACCTGCCCAAGGAACTGACGGGCATAGGCCGAGAGGCTCTCGACGTAGCGGCGCTGGCCCTCGGCAAAGATCGTGTCGAAGGCCAGGGAGCTCTTGCCGCTGCCGCTCACCCCTGTGAACACCACCATCCGGTTGCGCGGGATGGTGACATCGACGTTCTTGAGATTGTGCTGGCGGGCGCCCCGCACCCGGATCACCTCCTCGAGGGAACCACCGCTCAGCGCCCGGCTGCCGTCCAGCTGGCTCTGCCGCTGGGCCGCCTTCTCATGCAGGGTGAGGGCCGGGGGGGATTGGCGCGCACGGTCGGGTGCTGGCTGCTCCGCCTGGGCCGGCTGGACGGCCTTGACCTTGCTGCTCTGGGCGCGGGGCATCCGGCCGGCACGGAAACAGCGGATTCTATGGGGGATCTGGAGTGAATCAGGGCAGGCGCTCCAGCAGGCTGGCGGCGTAGCTGCGGGCCTCCTGGTGATCCCCTCCGGCCAGCAGGGCCAGCTCGCTCTGGCGGGCCTGAGTGTCCCGCAGCTGGGACACTCGCGTGTGGGTGAGACCCTCCACTACCTCCTTGCTCACCAGGAAATGGTGGTCGGCGGCCGCGGCCACCAGTGGCTGATGGGTGACGCAGAACACCTGCCGCTGCTCGGCCAGGCGGCGCAGCAGGGCGGCCATGGCCCCGCTCACCCGACCGCTCACACCAGCGTCGATCTCGTCGAACAACAGGGTCACGTGGGGATCGGCTGCGGCCAGGCAGGTCTTCAGGGCCAGCAGAAAGCGGGACATCTCACCGCCGGAGGCCACTTCCGCCAGGGGCGCAAGCGGCTGACCCGGGTTGGCGGAAAACAGGAAGCACACGGCGTCCGCCCCTTCCTCGGTCGGATCTGCAGGCTGGAACGCCACGCCGAACCTCACCGCTGCCAATCCCATCGGCCGCAGGGCCTCCATCAGTTGCTGTTCCAGCTGCAGCGCCGCCTGCCGGCGGGCGGCACTGAGGGAGGCATTGACCTGATCCCGCCGCAGCCGGGCGGATCGCTCAGCCTCCTCCAGGACCTGCAACGCCGCTTCAGGGCCGCCGGGCACCAACTGCTCACGCAGCTGATCACGCCAGTCGATCAACCCGGCCAGATCCCGGCCATGGCGGCGCTCCAGGGCCTTCAGCGCAGCGATGCGCTCCTGCAGGGCCGCCAGACTTTCGGGATCGCTCTCCAGCACCGCGCCGTAGCGATCGAGCTCGCGGGCCAGATCCTGCAGCTGGGCCAGCCCATCGCTGCAGCGCGCGGCCAGCGCCGCCACGGCGGGATCGAGCTGCTGCAGCAAGGCCAGCTCGGCTTCACAGGCCGCCAGGTGATCCAGCACGGACGGAGCCTGCTCAGCCCCCTCCACCAACCGGCCCAGCAGGCCCATCACACCCTCCTGCAGACGCACGCCGTGGGCCAGCCGGTTCTCTTCGGCCTGCAGGCGCTCCCGCTCCTGGGGATCCTCCAGGCCGGCCGCCTCCAGATCAGCCAGCACCTGCTCCTGGCGCTCCCGCTCCTGCTGCAGCTGCTGACAGCTGGCCCGGGCCGCCGCCAACGCTGACGCCGCCTGCTTCCAGGCCCGACAGGCCGCCGCCACCTCAGGCAACTGCTGTTGCAGCGCCTCACCGCCATAGCGATCGAGCCACCGCCGCTGCTGACCGGGCCTCGCCAGCTGCTGACTCTGGCCCTGCACGGTCAGATCGAGCAGCAGGGGCCGCAGCTCGATGATCTGACCGCGGTTCACCGCCACCCCATTGAGCCGATGGCGACTGCTGAGCCTGCCCTCGCTGAGGCGCCATTCCCGGCTGAGCAAAATTCCCTCCTCATCCGCCTCCAGCTGCTGCTGGTCCAACCAAGCGCCCAGCGGCGGATTGAGGCTGAAACTGGCCTCGATCACGGCGCGCTCGGCCCCCTGGCGCAACAGGCGCGGCGCGGTGCCCCCCAACAGGGCGTCCAGGGCGTCCAGCAGGATCGACTTGCCCGCGCCGGTTTCGCCGGTGAGCACGGTGAAGCCCTGGCTGAAGCTCAGCTCCAGCTGCTCGATCAGCGCGATGTTCTGCAGGCGCAGCCCCGTGAGCACACCGGCCTCCCCGATGGAACAGATGTACGCCGGAACCGTAGCGAGGGTGGGATTCGTTTAAAAGTGTGGCGGTGGCGGTTCACGCACCCGCACCCCCTTCCCGTCCGCCCTGTTCGCTCCCCCATGGTCCGCACCCCTGCCGACAGCGCCGAACTGGGGGACTTCATCGAGGCCGCCGGGCTGCTCGAGTACGACCCGGCTGCGATCACCCGCATCTATGCCGGCCACCCCCAGCGTCTGCTGAAGCGCCTCTGGCAGACCCTGGTGCCGATCGGGCTGTATCTGCTGGGGGTGGGATTCGACTGGCTCAGCCGGCGCCTGAAGAATCCCCAGCGCGCCCGCAGCCGCGCCCGCGAAGCGGCCGACCTGGTGGCGTCCCTCGGCCCGGCGTTCATCAAAGCCGGCCAGGCCCTCTCCACCCGACCCGACATCGTGCCGCCGGTGCTGCTGGAAGAGCTGGCCCAACTGCAGGACCAGCTGCCGGGCTTCGATCCGGCCCTGGCGATGGCCTGCATCGAGGAGGACCTGGGCCAGCCGGTGGACACGATCTACGCCCAGCTCGACCGCGAACCGATTTCTGCAGCCTCCCTGGGCCAGGTGCACAAAGGTCTGCTGCACAACGGCCAGAAGGTGGCTGTGAAGGTGCAGCGCCCTGGCCTGCGCGAGCAGATCACGCTCGATCTCTACATCGTGCGCAACATCGCCGCCTGGCTGAACCGCAACGTCGGCCTGATCCGCTCCGATCTGGTGGCCCTGATCGATGAGCTGGGCAAGCGGGTGTTCGAGGAGATGGACTACTGCAACGAAGCCAGCAACGCCGAGACCTTCGCCCGGCTGCACGCCCACAACCCGCGCATCGCCGTGCCCCGCATCCACCGGGAGGCCACCAGCCGACGGGTACTCACCATGGAGTGGATCGAAGGCGTCAAGCTCACCAACCTGGAGGCGGTGCGGGAGCTGGGCATCGACCCCGATGAGCTGGTGCAGGTGGGGGTGAACTGCAGCTTGCAGCAGCTTCTGGAGCATGGCTTCTTCCACGCCGATCCCCATCCGGGCAACCTGCTGGCCCTGCCCGATGGGCGCCTGGCCTACCTGGATTTCGGGATGATGAGCGAGGTGAGCCGCGAGAGCCGCACCGGCCTGATCCAGGCGGTGGTGCATCTGGTGAACCGCAACTTCGCCAAACTCTCGAAGGATTTCGTGAGCCTGGGCTTTCTGGCCGAGGACGTGAACCTCGAGCCGATCGTGCCGGCCTTCGAAGGGGTGTTCGGCCAGGCCCTGGAGATGGGCGTCAGCCGCATGGACTTCAAGGCGGTCACCGACGACCTCAGCGGCGTGATGTACAAATTCCCGTTCCGGGTGCCGCCCTACTACGCCCTGATCATCCGCTCGCTGGTGACCCTGGAGGGCATCGCCCTGAGCGTGGATCCCGACTTCAAGATCCTGGGCGCCGCCTATCCCTACTTCGCCCGGCGGCTGATGGAGGATCCCGACCCCAGCCTGCGCAACAGCCTCAAGGAGATGCTGTTCGACGGTGAGGTGTTCCGCTGGCAGCGGCTCGACAACCTGATCGCCAGCGCCGCCCAGGGCAGCCAGCTGGATCTGGATGGCCTGCTGGATCAGGTGCTCGATTTCCTCTTTTCACCGAACGGCGGCCTGCTGCGCCAGCAGCTGGTGGACGCCATGGTGCAACGGATCGATGGGCTCGCCTGGCAGACCACCCTGCGGCTGGGCAAGCGCCTGCCGGAACGGCTGCAGCCCCCTGGTCTGCGGCAGCGTCACCCAGGCCCGGGCCTTGATCCCAGGCTCGAACTGGAACCGATCCGTCAGCTGCTGGTGATCCTCAACAGCCTGCCGGGCTTTGAGCCCCAGCTGCTGCTGAAGCGGCTGCCACGCCTGATCGGCGAACCCGAGCTGCGGCGCATGGGTCTCGATCTGGCCCGGGGCCTGGCGGAACGGAGCGTGGTGCGCCTGCTGCGCGATGTGCTGACGGATCCGGCCCTGCAGAACCGAGAAGCATTGGCCGGCGCCTGATTTCTGTTTAGGGTTGGGCCATGAGCAGACGCACCCGCCGCCCTCTGCGGCATCGTCCCTTCCAGCCCGCAGCAGCCAGGCCTGTGGTGGCAACCGTGCTGGCCCCGCTCTCCGGGCTGGTGGTGGCACTCAGCCTCGCCCTGCCGAGCCCGCTGCCGGTGCGGGCGGCCGACAATCTGGTGTTCGTGAGCGGCGCTTTCCGCCGCTCGATCGCCGTGAGCGACCTCGACGTTCTGGCCCGAACCGGTGTAGCCCGCGGACTGCTCGTCGACGTGCTGCGCTTCAGCGGCCAGCAGCCGGCTGAGATGGCCAAATTGCTCAACCAGTCCATCAGCCTGCCGGTGACTCTGGTGAGCCGTCTGCTCAACACCCGGATCGGTGAGGCGTTGCTGCAGCGGCTCGCTCAGGTGGTGTTTCCCCTCAAGGCCCGCAACGTCGGTCTGCCTGCCCTGCGCTCGGCCGTGGTGATGGGACTGATCAACGGCAATGGATCCCTCTCGGCCGTGTCATTCCTGAAGGCGTATCCCGCCTCTGATCTGGAGGTGAACATCCCAGCCCTGATGGCCCTGATCCAGAAAGCGAGCTCCGTGACGGAGCTGGTGCGCTTCTTTGCCGAATCCCCTCTGGATGGGCTGCGCAGTGACACCAACGACAAACCGGCCCGAGTCGAGCCGTAGATTCAGCACAGCCACCGCCTTCTCCTTGCCACTGCTCCAAACCCTGCGGCGCCTGGGCTTGGGGCCTGGCGGTAGCCGACCCACCCTGCAGGACTGGCCCGGTCTGATCGAGGCCTATCGCCGCTGGCTGCCGGTCACTGATCGCACTCCGGTGATCACCCTGCGCGAGGGAGGCACCCCACTCATCCCCGCCAGGGCCATCGCCGAACGCATCGGTCGTGGCGTGAAGGTGTTCCTCAAATACGACGGCCTCAACCCCACCGGGTCCTTCAAGGACCGGGGTATGACGATGGCGATCTCCAAGGCTCGTGAAGCGGGTTCGGAGGCCGTGATCTGCGCCAGTACCGGCAACACATCCGCCGCCGCCGCCGCCTACGCCCGTCGCGGCGGCATGCGGGCCTTTGTGCTGATCCCCGATGGCTATGTCGCCCAGGGCAAGCTGGCCCAGGCGCTGCTCTACGGCGCCGAAGTGCTGGCGATCCAGGGCAACTTCGACCGGGCCCTGGCGATCGTGCAGGAAGTGGCGGAGCGCTACCCGGTCACCCTGGTGAACTCGATCAACCCATTCCGGCTGCAGGGCCAGAAGACAGCGGCCTTCGAAGTGGTCGACGCCCTGGGAGAGGCCCCGGACTGGCTTTGCATCCCAGTGGGTAATGCGGGCAACATCAGTGCCTACTGGATGGGCTTCAACGAATACCGCGATGCCGGCCACTGCCGCAGGCTGCCCCGGATGATGGGATTCCAGGCCTCAGGCTCAGCGCCGATGGTGCTGGGACACACCGTGGAGCAGCCTGACACGATCGCCACCGCGATCCGCATCGGCAACCCCGTGAACCGGGACCGGGCCCTGCGGGTGCGCGAGCAGAGCGGCGGCGCCTTCACAGCCGTGAGCGATGCCGAGATCCTCGAGGCCTACAAGCTCCTGGGTAGCCAGGAGGGGGTGTTCTGTGAACCGGCGAGCGCCGCTTCCGTTGCGGGCCTGCTGCAGCGACGTGACGAGGTGCCGACCGGGGCAACGGTGGTCTGCGTGCTCACCGGCAACGGTCTGAAGGACCCCACCACGGCGATCGAACACAACGAAGCGCGGTTCCACACCGGTCTGGAGGCAGACACCAACCGGGTTGCCCAGGTGATGGGCTTCTGAGCGCCATCCAGGTCTCCTGACTGGTGAGCAAAGCCCCCGATGCGGGGCTTTTTTGTTGGCCGCCCGCCGGAACCAATGCACAAAGCGTCTGCGGAAAGGGGCTGGAAAAACTGGTTTCAATCTGGGACTGGCAGGCGCGGATCAGGGACACCACAGCGCCCTCGCTCTCCCCAGGGGTGGGAATCAGGGGAAAAGGACCCGGTTTTCCCAACAGCGCTCTGGAATTCCTCAGGCCTGTGCCGACGACATGCCAGGTGCTGAACATGCTCTGGCTTGGTTTGCCCAGTTTCCCCAGGCTCTACGACTACGGTTCATCTTGTTTTTCCTTGGATCCATTCCTTTGAACAGTCGTTCCCGAAAGGACCGGAGAACCGGCGTTGCGGAATGGCCGTTGCTGTGGAAGCGTGGGAGGCCCGTCGGTCCCGGATCCATCCAGGCTCCGCTGCACACCCCATGAAGCTGGTCTGCTCCCAATCGGAACTCAGTGCCAGCCTGCAGCTGGTGAGCCGTGCGGTGGCCGCACGCCCCACCCATCCGGTGCTGGCGAATGTGCTGCTCACCGCCGATGCCGGCACGGGGCGCCTCAGCCTCACCGGATTCGATCTCAGCCTCGGCATTCAGACCAGCATCCCCGCCCAGGTGGAAGCCAGTGGTGCGATCACCCTGCCAGCCAGGCTGCTCGGCGAGATTGTGGCTCGCCTCGCCGCCGATACCCCGATCACCCTCGATTGTCCGGAGGGGGCCGAACAGCTGCAACTCACCAGCCTCTCCGGCAGCTACGAAATGCGTGGCATGCCGGCCGATGACTTCCCGGAGCTCCCCCTGGTCCAGACCGGCCAACCGATCCGCCTGGAGGCCGATTCGCTGGTCAAGGGCCTGCGCGCCACCCTGTTCGCCAGCAGCAGCGACGAAGCCAAGCAGCTGCTCACCGGCGTGCATCTTCAGCTGGATGCCAACGGTCTGGAGTGCGCTGCCACCGATGGCCATCGCTTGGCGGTGCTGCGCCTCCGCGAAGGAAACGGTCCTGCTTCTGATCCTGGCGCCGAACCGGTGGACCCGTTTGCCGTCACGGTGCCCGCCCGCTCCCTGCGGGAGCTTGAGCGGCTTCTCTCCGGTCGTCAGTCCCAGGACCCGCTCAGCCTGTTCTGCGACCGGGGCCAGGTGGTGTTCCTGTGGGCTGACCAGGTGCTCACCAGCCGCAGCCTTGACGGTGCCTATCCCAACTACGGCCAGCTGATCCCCGACAGCTTCAGCCGCTGCATCACCCTTGAGCGCCGCGCTCTGGTGGCAGCGCTCGAGCGGGTGGCCGTGCTCGCCGATCAGCACAACAACGTCGTCAAGCTCAGCACCGAAGCCGATGGCGGCCAGGTGCTGCTCCAGGCAGACGCCCAGGACGTGGGCCGGGGTTCGGAGTCGCTCGCTGCAGAGATCCAGGGGGATCCGATTCAGATCGCCTTCAATGTGCGCTACCTGCTGGATGGGCTGAAAGCGATGGCTGCAGATCAGGTGGCCCTGCATTGCAATGCCCCCACCACACCTGCCGTGCTGCGCCCCCTTGATGAGGCCGCCTTCACCTACCTGGTGATGCCGGTGCAGGTCCGCGCCTGACCGCCTTGGCTCTCCCCGATCAGCTGCTTCTCAGCGATCTGCTGAAGCGCCGTGTGCGCTGTGATCAGGGCCTCGAGCATGGCATTGGCCTGCAGGTGTGGATGCATCCGCCCGTGCACCGGGTGCTCGGTTGGTCCAGCCGCCCATCGATGTTCGGAGACCGGCGTCAGGTCTGGCGCCTGGATCAGCTCAGGGCCCTGCTCGAGCTTGAAGCGCTGGTGAAGGGAGAGCCCGCTGAAACCGATTCGCTCACCCTGGAGCGGTTGCCCACCCTGATCGATGCGGCGTTGCTGGATCGTGAGCAGCACCCGATCGGGTCGGTGGTGGATGCGGCGTTCGAATCCGCCACTGGCCGGATTCGCCACTATCTGGTGAGCCGCAGCGATCCGCGCCTGCCGGGCAGCAGCCGCTGGCGCCTTGCCCCGGATCGCATCGTCGACCAGCAACCCGGTCGGGTGCTCACCGCCCTTGCCGGCCTCGACGACCTGCCGCTGGCCCGCGCCAGCGTGCGGCAGGAGTTCCTGCGCCGCTCACGGCGCTGGCGTGATCAGGTGCAGCAGGCGGGCGGGCGGTTTGAAACCCGCCTGGAGGGCTGGCTGGAAGAGCCTCCCTGGGATACCCCCGCTCCGGGCCCTGCGGACGCCGGTGAACCCTGGGACGAGCAGGACTGGCTCCAAGCGCAGGAGCATCCGCCGGCCAGAGACCGGGGCGGTCGCGATCAGGATCCCTGGGTCTGAGCCGGTCAGCCACACTGGAGTGATCCGAACGTCCGGCCGTGGTTGCAGGCTCCCAGACCACCTGTCAAGACAGCGCCCCGGGCTACGACGTGGCCGCGGCCCTGCGCAAGGAAAACCTCAGCCAGGCCGACTACGACGAGATCTGCCGCCGCCTCGGCCGCGCCCCCAACCGGGCCGAACTGGGCATGTTCGGGGTGATGTGGTCGGAGCACTGCTGCTACCGCAATTCGCGGCCCCTGCTGCAGGGCTTCCCCACAAGCGGTCCGCGCATCCTGGTGGGGCCCGGCGAGAACGCCGGCGTGGTGGATCTGGGGGAGGGCCAGCGGCTGGCCTTCAAGATCGAAAGCCACAACCACCCCTCGGCGGTGGAGCCGTTCCAGGGGGCCGCCACCGGCGTGGGCGGCATCCTGCGCGACATTTTCACCATGGGCGCCCGGCCCATCGCCCTGCTCAATGCCCTGCGCTTCGGGCCTTTGGAGGATGAGCGCAACGTGGGCCTGATGGAAGGCGTGGTGGCCGGCATCGCCCACTATGGCAACTGCGTGGGTGTGCCCACCGTGGGCGGTGAGGTGGCCTTCGATCCCAGCTATTCCGGCAATCCGCTGGTGAACGCCATGGCCTTGGGGCTGATGGAAACGGAGGAGATCGTCTGCTCCGGTGCCGAGGGGGTGGGCTATCCGGTGGTCTACGTGGGCAGCACCACGGGCCGTGATGGCATGGGCGGTGCCAGTTTTGCGTCGGCGGAGCTCAGCGCCGCCTCCCTCGACGACCGGCCCGCCGTGCAGGTGGGTGATCCGTTCCTGGAAAAAGGGCTGATCGAAGCTTGTCTGGAGGCCTTTCAGAGCGGCGATGTGGTGGCGGCGCAGGACATGGGCGCCGCCGGTCTCACCTGCAGCTGTTCGGAGATGGCGGCCAAGGGAGGGCTGGGCATCGAGCTGGATCTCGATCGCGTGCCCGCCCGCGAAGCCGGCATGACGGCCTACGAGTTCCTGCTCAGCGAGTCCCAGGAGCGGATGCTGTTTGTGGTGAAGCCCGGCCGCGAGGCGGCGCTGATGGCTCGTTTCAGCCGCTGGGGTCTGCAGGCGGCGGTGGTGGGCCGGGTGCTGGACGACAACGTGGTGCGGGTGCTCCAGCACGGCCAGGTGGCCGCCGAGGTGCCCGCCAGTGCCCTGGCCGACGACACACCGATCAACCACCACGAGCTGCTGAGCGAGCCGCCGGCCGCCATCCAGGCCCACTGGCGCTGGAGCGAGGCTGAGCTGCCGGCGGCCACCCCGGCCGGCATCACCCCGGCAGCCGGCAGCCGTGCCGGTCAGCCCACCAGCTGGAACCAGGCCCTGCTGGAGCTGCTCGATGACCCCACGATCGCCTCCAAGCGCTGGGTGTACAGCCAGTACGACCACCAGGTGCAGGCCAACACCGTGGTGCTGCCCGGTGGGGCTGATGCGGCCGTGGTCCGTCTGCGGCCCCAGCAGGGCGAGGGTTCCCTTGAACCTTCCCGTCGCGGTGTGGCGGCGGTGGTGGACTGCCCCAACCGCTGGGTGGCCCTCGATCCTGAACGGGGCGCCATGGCGGCGGTGGCCGAGGCGGCCCGCAACCTCAGCTGCGTGGGCGCCGAGCCGCTGGCGGTCACCGACAACCTCAACTTTCCCTCCCCCGATACCCCCACCGGCTACTGGCAGCTGGCCCTGGCCTGCCGGGGCCTGTCGGCGGCCTGCTCGGCCCTCGACACCCCGGTCACGGGCGGCAACGTGTCGCTCTACAACGAGACCCGCCAGCCCGATGGCTCCATGCAGCCGATCCACCCCACGCCGGTGGTGGGCATGGTGGGTTTGGTGCATGATCTCGATCACGTCTGCGCCATGGGCTGGCGCCAGGCCGGCGATGTCATCTGGCTGCTGGGGGTGCCATTGGAGGCGGGTGAGGCCCCAGCCGATCCACGCCTGGGCCTGGCCGGCAGCAGCTATCTGGAGCGGCTCCATGGGGCCGTCACGGGGCGCCCGCCGGACATCGACCTGGCGCTGGAGCGCGCGGTGCAGGGCTTCCTGCGCCAGGCGATCGCCGCCGGCCTGGTGGCGTCCGCCCACGACCTCAGTGATGGCGGTCTGGCCGTGGCGGCGGCCGAGTGCTGCATCGCTGCCGGTCTGGGGGCGGAGCTGGAGCTGCCGGTGGGCACCGCCCGCCTGGATCGCCTGCTGTTTGCCGAAGGTGGCGCCCGTGTTCTGGTGAGCGTGCCGGCGGCCCAGGCCGATGCCTGGCAACAGGCCCTGGCGCAGGCCAATGCCAGCGCCGCTGCCGGCAGCGCTGTGCCGGCCCAGCGGCTCGGTCAGGTGAGCAGCCTGGACAGCCTGCGCCTCCAGTCGGCCGACCAGGCCTTGCTGGAGCTGCCGGTGGCCCGGCTGGGAGAGTGGTTCGAACGGGCGATTCCCCGCCGGATGGCAGGCCCGCAGTGATGCACTGATGCACAATGATCAATCCACCACAAGCACCTCAGGGCCTGTGCTGAACGAGCAGCAGCTGCCGGCCCACCGGCCCCTGTCCTGGCCCGAGCCCCGGCCTGAAAAGCCCGACAAGCCTGAGGAAGCCTGCGGGGTGTTTGCGGTGATGGCATCGCAGCAGCCGGTTGCGAACCTCACGTATTTCGGCCTGTACGCCCTGCAGCACCGCGGTCAGGAGTCCGCTGGTATCGCCGTGTTCGACGGGGAGCAGCAGGTGCGCCTCCACAAGGACATGGGTCTGGTGAGCCAGGTGTTCGACCAGGAGGTGCTCGAGCGTCTGCCCGGCTATCTGGCAATCGGCCACAACCGGTACTCCACCACGGGCACCAGCAAGGCGTGCAATGCCCAGCCCGTGCTGCTGAATACGCGGTTGGGCCCGTTTGCGCTGGCTCACAACGGCAATCTGGTCAACGTCGCCGAGTTGCGGCAGGACCTCGCCCACCTCGCCCGTGAGCTCACCTCCACCACCGATTCCGAGCTGATCGCCTTCGCTCTGCAGGAGGCGGTGAACCGCGGCCTCGACTGGGATGGGGCGCTTCGAGAAGCGGCAGGCCGTTGCCGCGGTGCGTTCAGCCTGGTGATCGGCACGCCGGCTGGCCTGTTCGCGCTTCGCGACGGTCACGGCATCCGCCCCTTGGTGTTCGGCCACCTGGGCGATGTCGCCCAGGCCCAGTGGGTGGTGAGCAGCGAAACCTGCGGTCTCGACATCATCGGCGCCAGCTATGACGGGGATGTGCAGCCGGGCGAGATCATTCAGTTCCTTCAGGGTGAGGCCACTCCCAGGCGCAGCATCTGGATCACCGAGCCCCCCAGGCTCTGTGTGTTTGAAATGATCTATTTCGCGCGTCCCGACAGCCGATTCTTCGGCGAATCGCTGTACAGCTACCGGGTGCGGATCGGTGAAGTGCTGGCCCGGGAGACGCCAGTGGAAGCCGACATCGTGATCGGTGTGCCCGATTCCGGCATTCCGGCGGCGATCGGTTACTCCCAGCGCAGTGGCATCCCCTTTGGCGATGGTCTGATCAAGAACCGCTACGTGGGTCGCACCTTCATCCAGCCCACCCAGGCGATGCGAGAGGCCGGTATCCGGGTGAAGCTCAATCCTCTGCCTGATGTGCTGGCGGGCCGGCGCGTGGTGGTGATCGATGATTCGATCGTGCGCGGCACCACCAGCCGCAAACTGGTGGCTGCCATCCGAGATGCCGGCGCCACCGAAGTGCACATGCGGATCAGTTCACCGCCTGTCACCCATCCCTGCTTCTACGGCATCGACACCGATACGCAGGATCAGTTGATTGCTGCACGGCTCACGCTTGATGAGATTGCAGCCCATCTGGGGGTTGATTCTCTCGCTTATCTCAGCAAGGAGGGAATGGTGGAGGCGGCCCAGGCTCATGCCGGCCATTTCTGCACAGCCTGCTTCGATGGGTCCTATCCGATCGAGATGGATGATGCGCTGCGCAACAGCAAGCTGATGCTGGAGCCAGCCGGTCTGGCAGTTGATCCTGCCGCTTCCCGGCCGGTCAGAGCCTGATCTGAGGCACCAGTGCGGTGACGGTCAGCCCCGCAGGCAGGCCGTCGCTGCCCGGGTGCACCGGCTGCCCGGCGGCGTCAGCCGCCTCCAGGGGCAGGTCCGCCGGGTTCAGTCGCAGGCTGCGCTGTTCTCCCAGCAACACGGCCACCAGGGGACTGTCGGCATGGCACAGGCTCACCAGCTGGTCGTCTCGCTGGCTGAACCGGAAACCGATCTGACCGAGGTCGCCCCGCTGGCAGCTGCGCAGGCCGTCGACCGCCAGCCGCTTCAGCAGCCCGCAGCGGCTGGCCAGAAGCACCGCTGAGCCGGGGCCTGCAACGGCTGCGGCTCCTGCCAGGCCTTCCCCCGGCAGCAGGCGCAGCAGCATGGCCCCCTGCGCGGTCCGACCCATCAGGGGCAGCTCCTGTTCGTTCACCGTCAACCGCAGCATCCGGCCGCTGCTGCTCGCCACCACCAGGGTGTCGCCATCGCGGCAGGGCACCACCTCCTGCAGCTGCACCCCCTCCTTCAGCTTCAGCACGCTGGTGGCTCGGCCGGACAGGTCCTGCAGATCTTCCAGGGCGAGTCGTTTGAACCGTCCGTCGCTGCTCAGCAGGCCAATGCCCAGGCTGCGGCCGTCGTCACCAGCCGGCAGGCACAGCAGCCGCAGCACTTTGGCTCCGATCAGGCTGTCGGGCAGGAAGCGCTCCAGCGGGCCCGGCTGCTGGCCGGCAAACTCCCAGCGCAGCAGGGCGACCCGACCGTCGGTGGTGAAAGCAAGCACCTGAGGTTGGTGCTGCACAGGCACAATCAGCTGGGCCGGCGCCGGATGGTCACCCAGATCGGCCGGGTCCTCCAGATGCAGCCGCCCCAGCACCTGGGGCGTGACGATCCTGACGGCACCATCGGTCTGGATCAGCAGACGGCCGTCGCTGGCAAGGGCCGCGAAGGCCTGTTGACGCTGCAGTTCCGCATTCGGTCGCTGGGCTGCGCTGCGCTGCGCCACCAGGGCATCGCCGCCCTCCACCAGGCGGGTGCGCCTCGGTGTGCCGTGGCGCTTCTTGAGCGCTCGTAATTCGCTCACCATCGCCTCAAGCAGGGCTGGGCGGTCATCGAGCAGGTGGCGAAGCTGGGCCCGCTCCGCTGCCAGCTGCTCCGCCTCCTGGCGCAACCCGGCCTGCTCCAGTCCGGTCAGGCGTCGCAGCGGCATGGCCAGCACGGCATCAGCCTGCCGCTCGCTCAGATCCAGGTGCACCTGCAGGCTGGCCCGGGCACTGGCGGCGTCCCGCGCCTCCTGGATCATCGCGATCACCCGGGGCAGGTCGTTGAGGGCCCGGATCAATCCCTCCACCACCTCCAGGCGCTCCTCCGCCTTGCGGAGGGCGTGCCGGGTGCGACGGATCAGGGTCAGTTCCCGGTAATCGAGAAAGTGCTGCAACAGCTGGCGCAGGCTGAGCTGCAGCGGTTGACCATGCACCAGCGCCAGCAGGATCGCTCCGAAATTGCTCTGCAGGGCGGTGCGTCGCTGCAGTTCGGAGAGCACCTTCTCCGGATCGGCATCGCGGCGCAGTTCCACCACCACCCGCATGCCCTCGCGGTCGCTTTCATCGCGGATATCGGCGATGCCGCCGATCTTGCCGTCGTTCACCTGTTCGGCCAGCTTCTCGATCCAGCCCGCCTTGCTGAGCTGGTACGGAAGCTCGGTGACCACCACGGCACCGCGCCTGTGGCGGCCTTTACCGGGCTGCACTTCCTCGATATGGGCCACGCCCCGCATCGGGATGCTGCCGCGGCCCGTGAGGTAGGTGTCGCGGATGCCGCTGCCGATCAGGACCTCGCCTCCGGTCGGGAAGTCGGGGCCTGGCACCAGCTCCAGAAGCCTGTCGTCGCTCAGGTCCGGCTTGCGGATCAGGCTGATCAGGGCATCAACGATCTCGCCCAGGTTGTGGGGTGGAATGCTGGTTGCCATTCCCACGGCGATCCCCGTGCAGCCGTTGAGCAGCAGGAAGGGAAGCTGGGCGGGCAGCACCGTGGGCTCCTGCTGCGAACCGTCGAAGTTCGCCGCGAAATCAACGGTGTCGTCGCCGATCTCATCGAGCAGGGCCTGGTTGGCAATCGGCGCCAGCCGGGTTTCGGTGTAGCGCATTGCCGCCGGCGGGTCGTCGTCGACGGAGCCGAAGTTGCCGTGGCCGTCCAGGAGGGGGTGACGGCTGGCAAAGGTCTGCACCAGGCGCACCAGGGCGTCATACACCGCCTGGTCGCCATGGGGGTGGTATTTGCCGAGGACGTCGCCTACCACACGGGCGCACTTGCGGTAGGGCCGATCCGGGGTCAGCCCCAGTTCGTGCATGGCGAACAGGATGCGGCGCTGCACGGGTTTGAGACCATCCCGCACATCGGGCAGGGCTCGGCCCACGATCACGCTCATCGCGTATTCGAGGTACGAGCGCTGCATCTCCTGATGCAGGGCAATGGGCTGAACCCTGAGCTCTTCGGGACGCTCCTCGGCCATCCGGTGCTGAGATTCCAGGGCGGAATGAGGGGCTCAGCCTACTGATGCAGGGCCAGGGCTCCCACAGGTCCTGCGTCCTGGACGCCGCGGTTCACTCGTCGTCGCCGCTCTCCGCCTCCGGGTTGGCATTGGCCTGCGCCCGTTCCACCGTCGTTCGCAGCTCCGGTTGAAGCAGCAACAGCCTGGTGGTGGCGCGCAGTTTCTGCCCCCACAGCTGCTCTTTCTGGTAGTCGTCCAGCACGTAGTTGGGTTCGGCGTCGAGGGCCCGCCTGGCCCTTTCGATCGCCTCCTGCCGGGCCTCCCCGCCCCGCTGGAACAGAGCTGCCGCCAGGGCCAGGTTCGGCTCCGCTCCATCGGCCTTGAGCGCCAGCACCCGCCGCCAGCGCTCGATCGCCTGGTCGGCCTGCCCCTGCTCGTAGAGCACGAGAGCCTGGTTGTTGATCGCTTCCCAGAAGTCCTTGCGCAGGCTGGAGGCCCGCTCGAAAGCCTTCAGAGCCGCGCCGGGTTGCCCCAGCAGAATCTGGGCATTGCCCAGGTCGAAATAGGCGCTGGCATTGCGTGGGTCGCGCCGGAGGCCCTGATTCAGCAGGCCGATCGCCTCCTCGGCCCGGCCATCGCGCAGGGCCAGTGATCCCTCCGCGAACCAGATGCCGGCGTTGTCGGGATCCAGTTCCTTGGCCCGCGCCAGGGAAACGCCGGCGGCCTTGAGCTGGCGGCTGCGCAGCTGGGCTTCGGCAAGCAGCACCCAGCCCCGGGGATCACCCGGCAGCAGTTGCACGGTGAGGCTGGCCAGCCGGGCCGCATCCTCCGCCTGGCCGAGCTGGAGCAGTCGTGCTGCCGCCTGGGCGATGCCCAGGCCCGCCCCTTCCAGGGCCTGGCGCTGCGGCACGTAGACGTAGGGCACCAGAGCCCGCGCCGGAGGGATTGATGTCAGCAGCGACCCCAGGGCCAGCAGCGGAAGAACGCGCAGCCAGCGCGGTGCCATGAGGGTGAGGCGAACGCTTCCAGCCTAGGGATCCCGCCACGGCCCACCCTGGCCGATCGCCGCCTGGATGTTGCGGCGCCACATCCACGGTTTGATGCGCCGCAGGGCCGAGGCCTGCAGCTTGGCGTTCCACTCCGCGTCGCTCCAGCCCAGGGCCTGCTCCGCCAGCAGCTCCAGCCACCAGGCCCGGGGCTGCACTGCCGGATCCTCGCTGCTGATCAGGGACCGGCCATTCCAGGGGCACACCTCCTGACAGATGTCGCAGCCGGCCACCCATCCCTGCAGCCGTTCGGCGATGGCTGCAGGCAGCTGCGGATCCCGGTTCTCGATCGTGTGGAAGGCGATGCAGCGCCGGCTGTCGACCACGAAGGGTTCCCGGATCGCTCCCGTGGGGCAGGCGGGCAGGCAGCGGCTGCAGCTGCCACACAGGGAGCGGGACGGCTGATCGGCGGGCAGCTCCAGGGTGGTGAGCAGGTGACCCAGCAGCAGCCAGGAGCCTCGTCTGGGGTTGATCAGATTGCCGTGCTTGCCGATCCAGCCCAGTCCGGCTTCCTCCGCCCACGCTTTGTCCAGCAGCGGAGCGCTGTCGACGCAGGCCCGCCAGCGCACTTCCGGCTCCCGGTCCGTCAACCAGCGCCCCAGCTGCCGCAGGCGCTGATCGATCACCCGGTGGTAGTCGCGACCCCAGCCATAGCGGGCCACCCGCAGGCTGCCGGGCGCCACCTGCCGCTCCACGTGGTAGTTGAGCCCAACGGCCAGCACGCTGCGCACCCCGGGCAGCAGCGCCTCGACGGCCCGCCGGCGCGGATCTGCCATCCACCCCATCCCGGCCTGATGCCCCGCCGCCAGCCACCGCTCCAGGGCGGCGTGACGCAGGGTCAGCCTCGGGCTGCCCGGAACCGCGGCCAGCCCCACCGGATCGAAGCCGATCCGTTCCGCTTCCCGTTTCAGCTCCACCGCCAGCGCCCTGGCCGCGCCGGTGATCACCCGTACAGTTGCAGCGATCTTCAGTCTGATCCCTCCTGCCCGTGAGCACCCCATCCACCGGCCGCTTTGCCCCCCTGCTGCGTTGGCTGGGCCTCACACTCGTGGTGCTGATGGCACTGCAGCTCGTTGGCCTGCTGGTGAGCTGGAACTGGGAGCTGGAGCCGTTCCGTCAGCTGTTCCTGGATCGGCTGATCGGGGAGGCACCGATGGCGCTGGTGGGCCTGCTGCTGATGCTGATCGCCCAGCGTCTTGAGTCGGGTGTGACGGCGCGCACGCCACTGCGGACTGTGGTCGGCATCCTCAGCGCGGTGCTGGCGATCGCCATGCTGGTGGCCGTTCCGCTCTCGATCGGCGCCGAGAACGACCTGCTCAATCAGGCCCAGCAACAGGATGCGGCGATTGCTCAGCAGACCCAGCAGCTCGAAGCCCAGAAGCAGCAGGTGGCCAATCCGGCCTTCATCGACCAGCTGATCGCCGAAGCGGAGAAGGAGGGCCGCATCCCTCCCGGCGCCACTTCTGAGCAGAAGAAGCAGCGGGCCCGTGAGTTCATCGATGGCCAGATCCGTCCCCAGCTCGAGCAGGCCGAACGGCAGCTGGCTCAGGCCAGGCTCGGCCGGGATCTGGCCGTGCAGCAACGGCGTTTCGCCGGCACCGGCAGGGCGGTGGTGCTGACGGTCGCCTTTGTGATCCTGGCCCTGATCGCCCTGGCCTGATGCTGGTCACCCCGGCAGCTCGCCTGGCTAAGTTGCCTTCATGAGCTGTCGGCCGGATCTCCGGGTTTTGCCTTGGTCCAATCCAGTCCCCGACCTGATGAGCCACTGGGGGACCGCCTGCAGCAGGATCTCAAAAATGATCTGATCGCCGGTCTGCTGGTGGTGATTCCACTGGCTACCACCATTTGGCTTGCCACGACGGTGAGCCGGTTTGTGCTCGCCTTTCTGACCTCGATTCCCAAGCAGTTCAACCCCTTCAACACCCTCAACCCGGTGTTGCAGGAACTGATCAATCTTGGCGTCGGTCTGCTGGTGCCCCTGCTGGGCATCCTGCTGATCGGTCTGATGGCCCGCAACATCGTCGGCCGCTGGTTGCTGGAGTTCGGTGAGGGAACCCTGCAGCGCATCCCCCTGGCGGGATCGGTCTACAAGACCCTCAAGCAGCTGCTTGAGACCTTTCTGCAGGGCAGCTCCAGCCGTTTCAGGCGGGTCGTGCTGGTGGAATATCCCCGTGAGGGTCTTTTTGCACTCGGATTCGTCACCGGCATGCTGGGCACCTCCCTGCAGGCCGGCTTCAGTGAGCCGATGCTGAGCGTCTTCATTCCCACCGCTCCCAATCCCACCACCGGCTGGTACGCCCTGGTACCGGAAACATCCGTGCGGGACCTCGACCTCTCGGTTGAGGACGCGTTCCGCACCATCATCTCCGCTGGCATCGTCAGTCCTGACGAGCGAGCCACTCCGTCCACCCGCAGCTTTTCAAGCCTGCTGGCCCAGCTGCGCGCCCCCCAGATGTCCTGAATGCAGAGCCGCAGCCTCTCCCGTGAACTGGCCCTGCTGATGCTGGGCCAGACCAGCGACCGCAGTGCCGCCTCCGCCCGAACCACGCCGGAGTCCAGTGCCGCTGCACCTGCCGCTGCACCGCCGCCTGCCGATCTCTCCCTCGAGAGCCTGCTGCAGCGAGCCCTGGCCAGCCTCAGCCAGCATGTGCGCGACGCCCTCGACCGTTCGGCGGCCGACCTGCAGACCGCCCAGCAGGAGCTGCTCGACAGCGAACTCCAGGATCAGGGCGGCAGCGACCAGCTGCCTCGCGTGCGCCGCCATCTGCAGGATGGTCTGCAGGCCGCCGAACAGGCACTGAACCGGTTATCGGCCAGCCTGGAGCTGCCCCGCCTGCTGCTGCTGGCAGATCAGGAGGCGGTGCGCCGCGGTGCGATCGAGCGCGCTGCAGCGGTCCTGCAGGACCGGGAGAGCATCGACCAGCGCCTTGACGCCGTGATGGAGGGGTGGCGTCTGAGCCGCCTGCCCCGCATCGATCGCGACATCCTGCGGCTTGCTGCTGTTGACCTCTCCAGCTTCGGAACTCCGGCCGCCGTCGCCTGCAATGAAGCTGTCGAACTGGCCAACCGTTACAGCGATGAGCAGGGACGCCGCATGATCAATGGTGTGCTCCGCCGTTTCACCAGCGCAGAGGGGGCTCGGACCTGATGGTGTTCGACTGGTTCCGGCGCAACCTTCAGCCGTCCCAGGCCCCGGATGCCGCTCCGGATGCCGCTCCGGATGCGACGGCTGAGGTCACCACTGATGTCACGGCGGATGTCACGACTGATGTCACGGCGAACGTCACGGCGGATGGCCCGGCTGAAGCCGTCCCTGGTCCCCCGCTGCCCGCCGCGGCTGCCGTCGCTACGGCCCCCGCTGCCGTGGCTCCGTCAGGTGATGAGGACGCCCTCGCGTGGGCCCGCCAGGCCTACGCGCGCCTGAAGGCGCAGCAGCAGGCCCCCCTGCCGCAGCCCACTCCAGAGCCGGCCACCCAACCGGAGCCGTCAGGAGCTGAGCGGTCCGTTGCCGAGGCGTCAGGCGATGCTGCCGCTGCCGACCCGCCTGCCTCGACCGGGCTCTCCCTGCTGGAGCAGGCGGCGGCCCAGCGGGCGGAACGGCAGCAGGCCCTGGTGGCACCGGAGCCGGCACCGGCCTCGCGCGAGTCTGCAGCGGGCGATGCGGCCGAACCGACCCTCGGCGCCTTTGATGACACCTTCACCTGGTCGGCTGAGGTGCTCGCCGCCCAGGGCCGGCGAGTGGAGCAGGTGTCGCTCGAGGAGATCGACTGGCTGGGTCGTCTCCGTCAGGGTCTGGAGAAGACGCGCCGCGGTTTTGTCACCCAGTTGCTGGAGAACCTCGGCGACGATCCCCTCACGGCCGATGTGCTCGACGATCTGGAGTCAAGCCTGCTTCGGGCCGATGTGGGGGTGAGCGCCACCGATCAGGTGCTCGATGCCCTGCGGCGCCGCCTCAATCAGGAGGTGGTCGAGCCTGCCGAGGGGCTCCGTTTTCTGAAGGACCAGCTGCGGGGCGTGCTGGAGGACCCGATCACCGCAAGCGGTGAGCCCTTGCTCGCCCCCCGCAAGGGGCGCCTCAATGTCTGGTTGCTGGTGGGCGTGAACGGGGTCGGCAAGACCACCACCCTGGGAAAGCTGGCCAATCTGGCGGTGCGCAGTGGCTACAGCTGCCTGATCGCGGCGGCCGACACCTTCCGGGCTGCTGCCGTGCAGCAGGTGCAGGTCTGGGGGGAGCGCAGCGGAGTACCGGTGATTGCCAATCCCACCGCCAACGCCGACCCCGCTGCGGTGGTGTTCGATGCCATCGGCGCTGCCCGCTCCCAGGGCACCGAGCTGGTGCTGGTCGACACCGCCGGCCGCCTGCAGACCAAGCACAACCTGATGGAGGAACTGGCCAAGGTGCGTCGCATCGTCGACAGGCTGGCGCCGGAGGCCGCCGTGGAATCGCTGCTGGTGCTCGATGCCAGCCAGGGCCAGAACGGCCTGCGCCAGGCGATGGCCTTTGCCGGAGCCGCCGGTCTCACCGGGGTGGTGATCACCAAGCTCGACGGCAGTGCCCGGGGCGGCGTCGCCCTGGCCGTCGCTTCCGAGGCACGGCTGCCGATTCGGTTCATCGGCGCGGGCGAGGGCCTGCGCGATCTGCGTCCCTTCAACAGTTTCGAGTTCGTCGAGGCGCTGCTGGCGGGCTGATCCGCATCCTTCCGGGCAGCGGCGGATCCGGTCGCTATCTTGCGGGCTCTCCACGGCCGCTTGGTGAGCCAGACGCCGCCAGCCGTGCTGTCCGCCACCGCCTCGATGCGGCAGCTGCTGGACAGCCTCAGCCGCGAACAGCGGCGCAACCAGGAGTTGCTGGCTTCGCTTGCCTTCGTGCTGCGCAGCTTCACCAATCTCAGCCGCCTGCTTGAACTGGTCCCCCTGGTGGTGGCCCGACTGGTGGGCGCCGAAGCGGCCCTGCTTGTGGTGTTTCGCCAGGATGGTCGGCTCTGGCGTGAGCAACTCCACGCCTTTCCGCCGGATGGCAGTGCAGACCTGCTGCGTCAGCTCGCCGGCCTGGCGGATGCAGAGCTGCTTCCCGAGGCTGGTGCCGGTAACGAGGCCGAGCTGGAACGGGCCTCCCGCCTGGATCAGAGGGTGCGGGCCCTGCTCGGTTCGCCGGATCTGTTTGCCACCTCGGTGGTGGCCCGCGGCCAGGCGCGGGGGCGCCTGTACGTGATCGGGGGGGCCACGGGATTCAGCTGGAGTGAGGTGCACCGCCGCCACGTCCAGCTCGTGGCTGATCTCACTGCGGTGGCCCTCGAGACCGACAGCCTGCAGGAAGACCGGCGCCGCCACGAGCGGGTGGACCGGCAGCTGAGCAGCGGTGCTGAGATCCAGGCCCAGCTCGTGCCGGATCACTGCCCGCTGATTGAAGGCGTTGATCTGGCCGCCCGTTGCCGCCCTGCCTTTCAGGTGGGTGGGGATTATTACGACTTCATTCCCACCAGGCCCAGACAGCTGGGCCGGCGCCGTGAACGGGGCCGCTGGGCGCTGGTGGTCGGAGACGTGATGGGCAAGGGGGTGCCGGCTGGCCTGCTGATGACCCTGCTGCGCGGCATGTTGCGCGCCGAGGCGATCAGCGGCCATGCCCCTGACAGGATCCTCCACGATCTCAACCAGTTGGCCGAGGAGGATCTGGCCCACTCACACCGGTTCGTGACGCTGTTCTATTCGGATTACGACCCGCTCACCCGCCTGCTTCGCTACGCCAACGCCGCACACAACCCACCTCTGCTCTGGCGCAGTCAGCGCAACCGGGTGGAACGGCTCGATGCTCCGGGTCTGCTGATCGGTCTGCAGAGCGAAGCTGAATATCACACCGAATCCATCGTGCTCGATCCGGGCGATGTGGTTCTGTACTACACCGACGGTGTCACGGAAGCAAGCCGGCTCAACGGTGAGCGCTACGACGAGGAGCGGTTGATCGGCACACTCCAGGACGCGTGCCGGGCCGGCCTTGGGGCTCAGGGCATCCTCGACCAGCTGTTTGCCCGTCTGGACCGGTTTGTGGGAGTGGATCGCCAGCTGGAGGATGACGCCTCGATGGTGGTGTTCCGGTTGCGGGAGGACGTGATGCTGCCGCCGTTGCCCGGCAGGGCCCCAGGCAGTCGGGTGTCAAGCTGAGCTCCGGTTCATCCACCTGTCGCGCCCCGGTTCATGGCTGTCGATTCCTCCGCATCCACCTGGAGCGAGCGGTTTGAGCAGGGCCTGCATCCGGCGATCGAACGGTTCAACGCGTCGATCGGCTTCGACATCGCGCTGCTTCAGGAGGATCTCGATGGATCCGTGGCCCATGCCCGCATGCTGGGCCGTTGCGGCGTGATCAGCGAGGCGGAGGCCCACCAGCTGGTGGCGGGGCTGGAGCAGATCCGGGCCGAAGCGGCAGCCGGCAGCTTCAAGCCCGATCTTGCCGATGAGGACGTCCATTTCGCCGTGGAGCGGCGCCTCACCGAACTGCTCGGTGCGGTGGGCAAGAAACTGCACACCGGCCGCTCCCGCAACGACCAGGTGGGCACCGATGTGCGGTTGTGGCTGCGGCGTCAGATCGATGCGATCGATGGCGATCTGGAGCGGCTGCAGCTTGCTCTGCTGACGCAGGCTGAACAGCATGTCGAGACTCTGATTCCGGGGTACACCCACCTGCAGCGCGCCCAGCCTCTCAGCCTGGCCCATCACCTGCTGGCGTACATCGAGATGGCGCAGCGCGATCGGGATCGCCTGGCCGATGTGCGGCGCCGCGTCAACCTCTGTCCGCTGGGGGCGGCAGCCCTGGCCGGCACGCCCGTGCCGATCGATCGCCGGCAGACCGCGGCTGAGCTCGGTTTCGAGGCCATCTATGCCAACAGCCTCGACGCCGTGAGCGACCGCGACTTCGCTGTGGAGTTCATGGCCGCCGCCAGTCTGGTGCTGGCCCACCTCAGCCGCCTCAGCGAAGAGGCGATCCTCTGGGCCAGTGAGGAGTTCGGCTTCGTCACCCTCACCGATCGCTGTGCCACCGGCAGCAGCCTGATGCCCCAGAAGAAGAACCCCGATGTGCCTGAACTGGTGCGGGGCAAGAGTGGCCGGGTCTTCGGCCACCTGATCGGTCTGCTCACGATGATCAAGGGCCTGCCGCTGGCCTACAACAAAGACTTCCAGGAAGACAAGGAAGCGTTGTTTGACGGGGTCGCCACCGTGCGGGCCTGTCTGGAGGCGATGGCGATCCTGTTCGAGGAGGGGCTGGAGTTCCGTCCGCAGCGCCTGGCGGCGGCGGTGGCTGCTGATTTCGCCAACGCCACCGACGTGGCCGACTATCTGGTGGCCCGCGGTGTGCCGTTTCGGGAGGCCTACCAGCTGGTCGGCGGTCTGGTGAAGACCTGTGTGGCCGAGGGCACGCTGCTGCGCGATCTGCCTCTCGGGCGCTGGCAGCAGCTGCATCCCGCCTTTGAGAGCGACATCTTCGCCGCGATCGAGCCCCGGCAGGTGGTGGCGGCCCGCCGCAGTGAGGGGGGGACCGGTTTCGAGGGGGTGCGGCAGCAGCTGGCGGCCCACCGGAATCGACTCGGCACGGTTGGCAGGCCGACTTAGGCTGGCGCAGCTGTCGGTCCGCTGGGCCTGTTCCGGTTCGTGAGCATTTTTGTTGGCAATCTTCCCTTCCGCGCCGAGCAGGGGGATGTGGAAGACCTGTTTGCACCATTCGGTGAGGTTCTCAGCTGTGCCCTGCCCCTGGAGCGGGACACGGGGCGCAAGCGCGGATTCGCCTTTGTCGAGATGGCCGACGCCGAGATGGAGGCCCGGGCGATCGAGGCTCTCCAGGGCGTCGAGCTGATGGGCCGCCCCCTGCGCATCAACCAGGCCGAACCGCGCAGCACTGGGCCCCGCCGCAGCGGCGGCAACGCTGCACCCGCTTACAGCCCGGACCGGGCTTCCGGTGCCCGCGGTTGGGAAGATCGCAGCTACGGCAGCGCCGCCGCCGATCCAGACTTTGAAGCCGCCCGTACCCGGCGCCGGCGCAGTGGCAGCGGTGCAGGCGGCTTTGATCAGTCAGGTGTCGACGGCTGAGACGCTGGCCCCTGCTCCAGCCATCGGGCGGCCCGTTCCAGCACGTCCGGGCCGGCCTCACCGATACCGGCTGCCCTGGTGAGCTCCTGTCGCCAGCGGCGAGCTCCGGGCACTCCCTCCACCAGCTTCACCAGGTGGCGGGCAATCGGCCAGAGTCGCTCCCCTCGGCCGCGCCACCGTTCCGCATGCGGAATCAGACCCCGCAACACCCCGGCCGCTGCGGCGGCCGTGCGCTGACGGTCGCCACAGATGTCACCGTCCGGCCCGTCCGGGTCGCCGTGGATAGCCCGGTCCACCCCCAGCCAGCGCAGTGGATGGTCGTAGGCCGCGCGCCCCACCATCACACCGTCCACCCGCTCCAGTTGCTCCAGGCAGTCCTTCAGGCTGGTCAGGCCACCATTGAGTTCGATCATCAGCCCGGCCCGCTCCGCCTTCAGCCTGTGCACCCAGTCGTGGCGCAGCGGCGGGATCGTGCGGTTCTGTTTGGGGTCGAGTCCGTTCAGCCAGGCCTTGCGGGCATGCACGCTGAAGCGCCGGCAACCGGCGGCCGCCACCGTGTCAACGAACGCCAGCAGTTCCGGGTAGGAGTCGCGGTCGTCGATCCCGATGCGGTGTTTCACCGTCACCGGCAGCGTACCGGCCGCCGCCATCGCCGCCACGCAGCGGGCCACCTGGTCGGGGTCGGCCATCAGGCAGGCGCCGAAGCGGCCTTTGCGCACCTTTTCGCTCGGACAGCCCACGTTCAGGTTGATCTCGTCGTAGCCCCAGTCGGCCGCCAGCCTGGCGGCATCGGCCAGCAGCGCCGGCTCGTCGCCACCCACCTGCAGACTCAGGGGCCGCTCGCAGGCATCGAAGCCGATCAGTCGCTCCAGCCTGCCGCCGGGGCGCCCCGCATCCGCTTCGCGGCGGGCGTGGTGCAACGCCTGGGCCACCACCATCTCGGTGTACAACAGACTGTGACGGGTGATCTGCCGCATCAGCACGCGGAAGTGCCGATCGGTGCAGTCCAGCATCGGCGCCACACTGAACCGGTGGCTGTCTCCCGGAAGGGTTGATTCGGCCTGGTGCTCCATCTCCCCATGCTGCCCAGCCATGCTTCCTGAGCAGGTGTCCATCCTGGTGGCCGGCGGCGGTCCGGCCGGTTTCATGGCTGCGATCAGTGCCGCCGAGGCGGGGCTGACGGGGGTGCATCTGCTGGAGGCCACCGCGGAGCCCCTGCACAAGGTGCTGATCAGCGGCGGTGGCCGTTGCAACGTCACCCATGCCTGCTGGGATCCGCGTGATCTGGTCAGCCACTATCCCCGGGGCAACCGGGCCCTGCGCGGTCCGTTCTCCCGCTTCGCCGCCGGCGACACGGTGGCCTGGTTTGACAGCCACGGACTGGAGCTGGTGGAGGAGAGCGATGGGCGTCTGTTCCCCCGAGCCAACCGTTCCAGCGCTGTGGTGGCGTGCCTGCGCCGGACTGCTGCGGCTGCCGGCGTGACCGTGCATGCCGGCCAGGCTGTGCAGACCGCCGCCAGGGAGGCGGAGGGCTTCCGGGTCAGCCTGCGCAACGGCCGGGCCGTGCATGCCGGCCGGTTGGTGCTGGCCACCGGCAGCCATCCCAGCGGTCGGCGGATCGCCGCCGGTTTCGGCCACACGATCGTGCCGCCGGTGCCGTCGCTGTTCACGCTGGCTCTGGCTGACGATCCGCTGCTGGAGCTGGCGGGGGTGAGCATGGATCCGGTCGTGCTCTCGCTGGAGTTGCCCGGTGGCGGCCGCCAGCAGCAGCGTGGGGCGGTGCTGATCACCCACTGGGGGCTCAGTGGGCCGGCGAGTCTGCGGCTCACGGCCTTCGCGGCCCGGCAGCTGCAGGCCTGCGCCTACCGGGCGGTGCTGCGCATCGACTGGAGCGGCGGCCTGGGCCCTGAGGCGATTGTAGGACTGTTTGCGCAGTGCCGCCGGGATCAGGCCCGCCGTCAGCTGGCCAATTGGCGACCCTGGCCAGAGCTCGGCAGCCGTCTCTGGCAGCATCTGCTGCGGCGATCGGGGGTGGAGCTGGACCGCCGCTGGGCGGATCTGGGCAAGGCTCAGCAGCAGCGCCTCATCGGCGATCTATGCGGTTCTCGCCACACCATCAGCGGCCGCGGCCCGTTCGGCGAGGAGTTCGTCACCGCCGGTGGTGTTGCCCTGGGTGAGGTGAATCTGGGGCGGATGGAGAGCCGGCTCGAGGCCGGTCTCCACCTGGTCGGTGAGCTGCTGGATGTGGATGGAGTGACCGGCGGATTCAACTTCCAGCACTGCTGGAGTTCGGGCTGGCTGGCTGGTCAGGCCCTGGCGGCTGTTTCGTCGGGTCCGGCACCTGCCTGAGCGGAGCACCTGATCAGCGGATGTTTTCGAAAACGGAGAACATCGGCAGGTACATTGCCACAAGAATCGAGGCCACGATGCCACCCACCAGCACAATCATCGCTGGCTCGAGCATCGAGGTGAGTGCCTTCACGGCAGACTCAACTTCATCCTCATAGAAGTCCGCCACCTTGGAAAGCATGGCGTCCGTTTCGCCGGTTTCCTCACCGATCGAAAGCATGCTGATCGCCAGCTCTGGAAAGACATCGAGCCGCCCAAGGGCGACGCTTAAGGGTACACCTTGAATCACATCTTCACGGCTCTGGCTGATCGCTTTTGACATCACGGCGTTGCCGGTGATTTCTTTGACGATCTCAAGCGATAGCAGAATCGGCACGCCAGCTCGGGTGAGGGAGCTGAATGTGCGACAAAACTGAGCGGTGGTTGTTTTCTGAATCAGGTCACCAAACAGGGGTATCTTCAAAACCATGCCATCCACCTTCAGGCGTCCTGCCGGGGTGCTGTAGAAACGCACAAATAGAAAGACGAGCGCTGCCAGCACCGCAACCAGCAGGATTGAGAATGGCGATCGCAGCAAATTGCTGAAATCCACCATCATCTGGGTAAACCAGGGAAGCTCGGCACCGAGATCGTCAAAGATTCCTGCGAAGGTGGGAATGATGAAGATCGTCATCCCCAGAAAAACGGCAATGGCGATCACCAAAACCGCTACGGGATATCCCAAGGCGCCTTTGATCTGATTCTGCAGCTTGGCATTATCTTCAAGCAGTTTCGCCAGCCGCTTCAGCGATTCATCCAGCACGCCACCGGTCTCCCCGGCTTCCACCATCGCGACGGTGAGGCGGTCAAACACCTGCGGCCAGCGACGCATGGACTGGCCCAGGCTGCCCCCTTGATTCACGTCCAGGCTGATGGCCTGTAAAGCCCGTTTGAACAGCGGCAGCTTCTGCTGTGCTGCCATCAGATCAATGCCGCGCACGATGGGAACGCCAGCGTTCACCAGAGCAGACATCTTGCTGGCGAAGACCGCTTTGTGTTTGACGGAAGGCTTCGCTTCCAACAGCTTGCTTAAGGTGCCAAGCTGAAGTTGAGTGCCGAGTTTCTTGCCAGCTACCTGCGATGTTTCTGATTGGCCGACTTTCGCTTTGATGTCAATAACCTTGATGCCGCGCTGACGAAGATTTCGTCGTGCTTGCACGGCGTCGGCTGCATTGATATCCATGCTTGCCGTTTTGCCACGACTGTTTGTGTAACTGGCTGTGTAAACAGGCATTGAGTGAAGTCCAGCTCAGGTCAATTGGCTGATCAGGCGCTTGAGCTCTTCTGGTTTGCCTGTTTTGGCTAGTGCTTCCTCCAGGGTGATCTGCTTGGAGATCACTAGATCTGAAAGCGACTTCTCTAAAGTTTGCATCTGGGACTGACCACCGGTCTGGATTTGCGAATAAAGTTGGGCGGTTTTACCCTCGCGAATCAGGTTGCCGATGGCAGGGTTGTTGATCATGATTTCCTGCGCCATCACACGACCGAACTGGCCCGGAGAGGGGTTGTGGCGTTTGCACAATGTTTGTGCGAACACAGCGACAAGGCTCGTGCTCAGCTGCACCCGGATCTGGGTCTGCTGGCCTGCTGGGAAGACGTCGACCATCCGGTCCACGGTCTGGGATGCGGAGCTGGTGTGCAGGGTACCGAACACCAGGTGCCCCGTCTCGGCGGCAGTGATCGCCAGCTGAATGGTCTCAAGGTCTCGAAGTTCCCCCACCAGAATCACATCGGGGTCTTCGCGCAGGGCAGCTCTCAGAGCATTGGCGAAACTGCGGGTATCGTCATTCAGTTGTCGTTGGTGCACCACGCTTTTCACAGACTTGTAGGTGAATTCAATGGGGTCTTCAATGGTGAGAATATGTTCGGCTCGCGTCTTGTTGATATGGTCAAGGATTGCCGCCAATGTTGTGGTCTTGCCGGAACCGGTGGGTCCTGTGACCAGCACAAGTCCCTTCGGTACTCGGCTCACCTCCTCCACAACGTTTGGCAAGCCAAGCGTTTCCAGATCAGGAATCGTATTGCCAAGCGCTCGCAGGCAAGCCGCGTATGTTCCTCGCTGTCGGTAGACGTTGACCCGGAAGCGCGCAACTCCTTTGAGGCCATAGGAGCAGTCGAGCTCCCACGTTTGTTCAAGCTGCTTGCGTTGCGCGTTGTTGAGCATCGAAAAGATCAGCTTGTTGCAGGATTCTTCATCCAAATGTTCGTCTACAATTGGCCGTAGCTGTCCGCTGAAGCGGCCATAGGGAGGCAGGCCTGCGCTGATGTGAAGGTCGCTGCCCCCATCGGCAACGAGCTGATTCATCAGATCTTCAATCATTACGGTCATGCTGGGCCTGGCGAGGGGGTAAAACGGTGAAGAGTCTGGGTGGTTTTCAGGTCAGATGTTGAAATCGAATTTGAAAACGATTTCAATTCAGAATCCATTTAGAAGGCAGTATTCCTGGTCGTTGGGGACACCGAACGGATTGAGACCAAAATGGCAAGAGATTGGCATGCTTGTTCATCGACTGGTCAGACAGTACGGGCATTCCAGCCATTCTTCCCGCATGCCCGCTCCACAACCGCTGCAGGTCAGCGTGCTGAGGGATCGGGAGCGTCGTTCACTTTCCAGGCTCGAATCGGTGAGCAGCATCCGTTCCACCTCCGCCAGAGTGGTATGACCATCCCGCACGAGCTGCAGTCCATAGCCGAGCAGGGTGCGCATGCCGTTTTCCAGGGCCAGCCTGCGGATCGCGTCGGTGCTCTGACGCTTGGCCACCGCTGCGGCGATCGGATCGCTCATGCGCAGAATTTCATACACCCCCACCCGACCTTTGTAGCCCGTGCCGCTGCAGACCTGGCAACAGCCAGGTGAACCACTGCCGGTGGTGTTCGCTCGGTAGAACGTCACGTCGGACTCCTGGCTTGCCAGCAGACCGAAGCGGCTCAGTTCCTCCGGTCTTGGTCGATAACTGATCCGGCAGCTTGAGCAGACCCGGCGCACCAGGCGCTGGGAAATGATGCCGAGCAGCGATGCGCTCACCATGAAAGGCTCGACTCCCATTTCGTCCAGACGGGCGATGGCGCTGGCGGCGTCATTGCAGTGCAGTGTCGTCATCACCAAGTGACCGGTGAGAGCCGCTTCGATCGCTGTCTTGGCGGTTTCCCGGTCGCGGGTCTCACCCACCAGCAGCACGTCGGGGTCCTGGCGCATGAAGGCCCGCAGGGTCGTGGCGAAATCCAGTCCCTTTTCACGATTCACCTGGGTCTGGGTGATGCCGTGCAGGGTGTACTCGATCGGATCCTCCACGGTTGAGATGTTGATGCCCGGATCATTGCGCTCCGCCAGCAAGGCATAGAGCGTTGTCGACTTACCAGAGCCGGTCGGCCCTGTGACCAGCAGCATCCCGTAGGGCTTGGCCCCCAGATCCCGCAGGGTTTCCCGGGCTTTGGCATCGGTGATCAGGGTGTCGAGTCCCAGTTGGGTCGCGCCGCTGTCGAGCAGCCGCATCACCACCTTCTCGCCGTTGCGCGATGGCAGGGTGCTGACGCGGAAATCCATCTTTCGCCCCCGGAACATCCGCCGGATCCGGCCGTCCTGGGGAAGTCGCCGTTCGGCGATGTCCAGGTCGGCCATGATCTTCAGACGGGAGGTGACCGCCGGGGTCAGTCCCCGCGGCAGATCCTCAAACTGTTTCTGGAGCACACCGTCGATCCGGAAGCGGATTTCGAGGGCTGTTTCCTGAGGTTCGATGTGGATGTCACTGGCGCCGCTGGTGAGAGCCTCGATCAGGATCCGGTCGACCAGGCTGACGATCGGGGAGGCATTGGCGTTGGAGTTCGCCTCGGCGGCGCTGACCTCCAGATCTTCAGGGTCAGTGACCTCCTGCAGTTGCCCGACAGCAGTGGGCAGGCTCAGGTCTTTGGTGAGCGAGCGGGGCGGGCTCGGCGGCAGGTTGGCCCCAGCCACCTCTGCCGGTGTGGGCTGGTTGTCGCCAGTCGGCGCGAAGCCAGGCTCGGTGTCGCCCCGCTCGCGGCTGGCCGCCTTCTCCAGTGCGGCGGCGATGTCCTCGTCGAGGGCGAGCTGGAAACGGGGGCTCAGGCCATGGACATCGAGTTCGCCGCTGAGGCTGTCGCGCTCCGGGATCCCCCAGCTGCTTGGTACGGCCACGGGCAGCTGGCCGGCCTGCACCGGTTCGGTGGGACAGGCCCCGAGCTCCCGCCAGCGGCTGAGCGGCAGCACGAGGTCGGTGGTGAGCTCAGGCCGCATCTGCGTGTGGCTCAGCACCGGTTCGCCGCGCAGCAGTTCCAGTTCGAGCCTTCGCTGCTCCAGGCTGGTGGGCTGGGGTACCGGTCTGGTCGGAGTGACGGTCATGGGCCGGAGGTGCGGGCTTCCGCCGCTTGTGGGACGACTGCCTGGAGCTCCAACATGTTTAAAGCCAAAGTGAAGTCTTGTCAGCCATGACTGGAGCATCTGCAGTGGGGTCCGAATCCGGAAATGGCGAGGAGCTGCAGCCGCAAACGATTGTCCAGGGGGTGGTCGCTGAAGCCGAAGCGGCCTGCCCTGACTCCGGCCTGCCCGCAGCGGCGGCGGAGCTGCCGGATTCCCAGCCCGCTGACGGCCAGGCCTCTTCCATCGGCGCGGCGCACGGCGCGGCGGATGCACCGGCTGACCTGGATCGGCAGTTGGCTGCCCTCAGGGCTGAACACGAGCATCTCAACGGCCAGTACATGCGTCTGGCCGCCGACTTCGACAACTTCCGCAAGCGTCAGGCGCGGGACAACGAGGATCTGCGCGCTCAGATCGTCTGCAGCACCCTCAGCGAGATCCTGCCGGTCGTTGACAATTTCGAGCGGGCCCGCCAGCAACTCACCCCGCAGCACGAGGAGGCTCAGGCCCTGCACCGCAGCTACCAGGGCCTCTACAAGCAGTTGGTCGATGTGTTCAAGCAGCTCGGTGTCTCCCCCATGCGCGTGGAGGGAGAGCCCTTCGACCCAAGCCTGCACGAGGCGGTGCTGCGGGAGGAGAGCGATGAGCACCCCGAGGATGTGGTGGTGGCCGAGCTTCAGCGCGGCTACCAGCTCAACGGCCGGGTGCTGCGCCATGCCCTCGTGAAGGTGTCGATGGGTCCGGGTCCCGCATCCAGCGGGGGCGCCGCCGGGCCGGAACACCGCCTCGAGGATCAGGTCCCGCCCACCGCCGCCGAGGCCTGATCGATGGCCGATTTCTACGATCTGCTGGGGGTCAGCCGCGATGTCGATGCCGACACCCTCAAACGCGCCTACCGGCGCCTGGCGCGCCAGTACCACCCCGACATCAACAAGGATCCGGGTGCGGAGGACACCTTCAAGGAGATCGGCCGGGCCTACGAGGTGCTGAGCGATCCCCAGAGCCGGGCCCGCTACGACCAGTTCGGCGAAGCGGGGCTCGGCGGTGCCGCCGGCATGCCCGACATGGGCGACATGGGGGGGTTTGCGGATCTGTTCGAGACCTTCTTCAGTGGTTTCGGCGGTGCACCGGGCGGTGGTGGTCCCCGCCGCCGCGGGCCGCGTCAGGGCGATGATCTTCGCCTGGATCTGACGATCAGTTTTCAGGAGGCTGTCTTCGGCGCCGAGAAGGAGGTGCAGATCCGCCATCTCGAGACCTGTTCCGCCTGTCAGGGCTCAGGAGCCAAGGCCGGCAGTGGTCCCACCACCTGCGGCACCTGCGGCGGGGCCGGTCAGGTGCGCCGTGCCACCCGCACCCCCTTCGGCAGTTTCACCCAGGTGGCGGCCTGTCCCACCTGCGAAGGCTCAGGCCAGGTGATCGCCGATCCCTGTGCCGCCTGTGGCGGCCAGGGCCTGCAGCAGGTGCGCAAGAAGCTGCGGATCAACATTCCCGCCGGTGTTGACAGCGGCACCCGCCTGCGGGTGGCCAATGAGGGCAATGCCGGGCAGCGGGGAGGCCCGGCCGGAGACCTGTACGTGTTTCTGAGCGTGCAGCCCCATGGCCAGCTCCGGCGTGACGGCATCCACATCCATTCGGAGGTGACGCTCAACTACCTGCAGGCCATCCTCGGCGACATGATTGAGGTGGAGACGGTCGACGGTCATCAGCAGCTGGAGATTCCTGCCGGCACCCAGCCCGGTGCCGTGCTCACCCTGCAGGGCAAGGGGGTGCCGAAGCTGGGCAATCCCGTGGCGCGCGGCAATCACCTGTTCACCGTGAAGGTGCAGCTGCCGACCCGGCTTAACGATCAGGAGCGCGAGCTGCTCGAGCAGCTCGCCGGCCATCACACCAGCAGGGGTCAGAAGCATCCCCACAAGAGCGGCCTGTTCGGCGGCCTGTTCGGCCACCGCGACTGAGCCGCCGTGGTGCCCCCTGACTCCGTTCAGCCCGGTGATCCGCAACGGCTCGACCTGCGGGGCACCCCCTGCCCGATCAATCTGATCCGCGCTCGACTCGCTCTGGAGACCATCCCATCCGGTGCCTGGCTTCAGCTGGCACTCGATCGCGGCGAGGCCGAGCAGAGCGTGCTGGCGGGTCTGGAGCAGGCCGGTCACCGCCTGCAGTGCCAGCCCCACCCCGCCGATCCCGCCGCCGTGCTGGTGCTGGTGCAGCCAGGGGAGGGTCCGGCTGGTGTCTGAGCCTGCCTGCGGGCGGGGGCTGGTGGTGGCCCTGCAGGCCAACTACTGCTGGGTGGAGCTGGAGCGGGTCGGCCCCCACGATTGCCGACGTCTGCTCTGCACCCGCCGCACCCGGCTGGCGAAGAGTGGCCAGATCATCTGTGTGGGAGACCGGGTGGGTGTCGAGAGCATCGACTGGCCCGCCGGCCGTGGTGTTATCGCTGCCCTCGAGCCACGTTCGGTTCTGCTGGTGCGGCCACCGGTCGCCAATGTCTCCCTGGTGGTGGTCGTTGTCGCCCTGGCCGAACCCGCACCCGATCCCCTGCAGCTGAGCCGGTTCCTGCTCACGGCGGAGGCCACCGGTCAGGCCGTGCTGCTGGTGTTCTCCAAGGCCGACCTGCTGCCGGAGCAGGCCGTTGCGGCCTGGCTCGGCCGGGTAGCGGCCTGGGGCTACCCGGCCCTGGCCGTGTCATCCCAGAGCGGCAGCGGCCTCGACCAGCTGCGTGAGCGGCTCAGCCAGCCAGGTCTTGCCGTGGTCTGCGGCCCGTCCGGAGTGGGAAAGAGCAGTCTGCTCAATGGCCTGAAGCCCGAACTGGATCTGCGCGTGGCGGCGGTCTCCGGCCGCCTGCAGCGGGGTCGCCACACCACCCGCCATGTCGAGCTCTTTGCGCTTGCGCCGGGTGCGCTCGTGGCTGACAGCCCCGGTTTCAACAGGCCGGAGCTGCCCGGGGATCCCGCCGGTTTCGGTCTGCTGTTTCCGGAGGTGCGCCGTGGTCTGCAGCAGGCCGCGTGTCGCTTCAGCAATTGCCTGCATCTGGGCGAGCCCGGCTGCGCGGTGAGCAGCGACTGGGAACGGTATGGCTGGTATGTGGAGTGGGTGGGTGATCTGCGTGAGCGGGCTGCCAGGCCTGAGGTTCACGCCCAGGGCCAGCGGGCCGCTGAGCCGGGCCTGCGCAGGCGGGGTGATCGGCTCGAGCCTCGGCTGGATCAGCAGTGGCGGCAACCCTCCCGCCGCAGCCAGCGTCAGCAGGCCTGGCGGGAGGGCCGGCAGGAGCAGGATGGGGCGGAACCGCTCAGCCTCCCAGACCGGGAAGATTGAGGTTGAGGCCGCCGGTCAGCTCTTCCATGCGCCCCTTCATCGTGCCGGTGGAGTTGTCGTAGGCGGCCTGCAGGGCCTCCAGCACGGCCGACTCACAGGCTGGTGCACCTTCGCTGACCAGGGCGGGATCCAGCCGCACCCGCAGCGGCTGCTGGTTGCCCGACAGCCAGACGCTGGCCCGGCCGTCCTGACTGCATCCCTCCAGCTCCATCGCATCCAGTTCCTCCTGCAGTTTCTGGGCGTTCTGCTGGAGTTCCTGGGCCTTTTTGAAGGCTTCGGTGAGCTGACCGAAGTTGGGAAGTCCGAAACCAGCCATTGGGTGTCAGTGACTGGGCGCAGGCTACGCGCTGGGCTGGGGCCTGGCGAAGCCGAGCCGTTTCACCTCCGGATGCAGCTGGATGGCGTGGCTGGCGGCCACCCGCTCCTGCACGGCGCGGATCAGGTGGTCGATGTCATCGGCGGTGGCTGTACCGGTGTTGACGATGAAGTTTGCATGGATCGGTGAAACTTCCGCGCCGCCGATCCGCAATCCCTTCAGGCCCAGTCCTTCGATCAGCCGCCCGGCCTTCTGTGGCTCCGGGTTGCGGAACACGCTGCCGCAGCTTGGTTGTTGGTAAGGCTGGGTGCTGGTGCGGCTGTGAAGATTGGCGCTGGTGCGCGCCGAAACCTCGGCTGGATCATGGCCTGGATCCAGGCGGAAACGGGCCGACACCACCAGCAGATCCTCCTGCTGCAGGCGGCTGTGCCGGTAGTCGAAGTCCAGCTCTCTGGCGCTGATCTCGAACGGGTCCCGCTCCGGCCGGGACGGATCGAGCACCAGCACCGAATGGAGCCATTCAGCCGTGCAGCCCCCCTGGGCGCCGGCGTTCATCACCGCAGCTCCACCAACCGTGCCGGGAATCCCAACCGCCCATTCCAGCCCGCTCAGACCGGCTTTGGCCGCCTTGCGAGCCAGGGTTGGGATCGGTTCCCCGGCCTGCGCTTCCACCCAGCCCTCGCCGCTGTCGATCCGGCTTCCCTGCAGGCGCCGCAGGCAGAGGGTGAGGCCGGCAAGGCCGGCATCAGCGATCAACAGGTTCGAGCCGGCGCCGATGCAGTGCAGGGCCTGACCGCTCTCCCTGGCCCAGTGCAGCAAACCGGCCAGGGCCGATGCGTCCGCCGGCTCGGCGAACCAGGCAGCCGGACCACCCACTTTCCAGGTGGTGAAATCGTGCAGTCCAACGGCCTGACGCAGGCCGTTCGGCAGAGGGGCGGGGGTGCGCATCGGCCTGCTCAGGCCACCAGCTCGGTGCTGCCCACGCTCAGCCTGGCCAGGCGATCCCAGAGGCTGTTCACGTCACCCGCCCCCATGGCCAGCACCAGATCGCCTTCACCCGATTGTTCATCGAGCTGGCGTGCCAGATCATCGAGACCGGACGTGACCGTGACCGTGATCCCCGGAGCCTGGGCCTGTACCGATCGGCCCAGGGCGTCGCTGCTGATGCCCGGGATGGGGGCCTCGCCGGCCGGGTAGAGGGGGGCGAGCAGCACCGCATCGGCCAGGGCGAGCTCCCGGGCGAAGCCCTCGAGAAACTGGGCTGTTCGGCTGTAGCGATGGGGCTGGAACACCGCCACGATTCGACGCGGTACCGCCGGCAGCGAGGTGCGGCCTGTGTCCAGCATCAGCCTGGCCATCTTCAGGGTCGCCCCCACTTCGCTGGGGTGGTGGGCGTAGTCATCCACCACCATCCGGCCCTGCCAGCAGCCCCGGAAGTCGAAGCGGCGGCCAGGCGTGCGCAGATCCGCAACGGCCCTGGCCAGCGCCTCGAAGGGCACCCCCTCCAGCCGGCAGGCGGCCAGGGCGGCGGCGGCGTTGCTGAGGTTGTGGCGTCCGGGCAGTGGCAGATCAAGCTCCCCGACCCGCTCCCCATTTTCATAAAACGCCAGGCGGGTGCCGTCGCCACGCTCCTCGAGGGGGATGGCGGCGAAGGCGACCCCCTCGGCAGTTTCGGTGGACCACCAGTGACTGGCATCGAAGTGCTGCCGCAGGATCGGACAATCCCGGTTCGCCAGCAGCCGGGACGAACCGGCGGCGAAGCGCTGCAGGGTGGCGACCAGCGCCGCCAGATCGGGGTAGTGGTCGGTGTGATCCAGCTCGATGTTGGTGAGAATGCCCAGCTGGGGCCTGAATTTCACCAGGGACCCATCCGATTCATCGGCTTCGGCCACCAGCAGCCGGCCGTTGCCATTGCGGCCATTGCTGCCGAAGGCGGGCACCACGCCTCCGATCACAGCGGTGGGGTCCTGCTCCGCGGTGGCCAGCAGGGAGGCGATCAGGGTGCTGGTGGTGGTCTTGCCGTGGCTGCCCGCCACCGCAATCGAAGCCTGTGCGTTGATCAGGGCCGCCAGCACGTCGGAGCGATGGCAGACCGGCAGCCCGAGCCGGCGGGCTTCCATCAGTTCCGGATTGGTCTCGGGAACGGCGGAGCTGATCACCACCAGCGGGCTGGAGGTCGTGCCGTCGCGGATGGACGAAATCGTTGCGGCAGTCTGTTCCTGGAACACCTGCACCCCAAGGCGTCGCAGCCGCTCCACCACAGGCCCATCCTTGGGATCCGATCCGCTGACGCTGTGGCCCCGCTCCGCCAGGATCCCGGCCAGGGCCGACATGCCGATGCCGCCAACACCGATGAAGTGCAGGGGTTGAAGGCGATCAAGCGTCGGGATCAAGGTGGGCTCCGGTCCGGGTGCTGCTGGGGAAAGCTGATGGACAGGGGTGACCCGGCGGCCATCAGACCCGCCTGAAAATAGAGCCTGCGGCCCGGTTTGCAGCGCGAGCCCCCGACACACCGGGACTGAATCGTCGCCTTCGGTGATCATCCCGGTTTCAACCGGCGCCAAAAGCAGGTGCGGACGCTGATTTCTGTATGATCGGCGCCCAAATCCTCCCTGCCGGCGGGCCCTCCCGCCCTGACGCCATGACGCTGAAGGTTGCCATCAATGGCTTTGGCCGCATCGGTCGCAACTTCATGCGCTGCTGGCTCAGCCGCGGTGAGAACACCGGCATTGAACTGGTGGGGATCAATGGCTCCGGCGACACCCGCACCAACGCCCACCTGCTCAAGTACGACTCGATGCTTGGCCCCCTTCGTAACGCGGAGGTGTCCACCACCGAAGACACGATCATTGTCAACGGCAAAACGATCAAAACCTTCTACGACCGCAATCCCGCAAACCTGCCCTGGAAGGAGTGGGGTGTGGACCTGGTGATCGAGTCCACCGGTGTCTTCAACGACGATGTGGGCGCCAGCAAGCACTTCGAGGCCGGTGCCAGGAAGGTGATCCTCACCGCCCCCGGCAAGGGTGAGAAGGTCGGTACGTTCGTGGTGGGTGTGAATGCGGATCAGTACCGCCATGAGGACTGGGACATCCTCTCCAACGCCAGTTGCACCACCAACTGCATGGCGCCGATCGTCAAGACGATCGATCAGGCCTTCGGCATCGTCAAGGGCACGATGACGACCACCCACAGCTACACCGGTGACCAGCGCATCCTCGACGCCGCCCACCGCGATCTGCGCCGTGCCCGCGCCGCCGCCGTCAACATCGTGCCCACCAGCACCGGCGCCGCCAAGGCTGTGGCCCTGGTGTATCCCGCGGTGAAGGGAAAGCTCAGCGGCATTGCCCTGCGGGTTCCCACCCCCAATGTGTCGGTCTGCGACATGGTCTTTGAGACCGGCCGCGACACCAGCGCCGAAGAAGTGAACGCCGTGCTCAAGGCCGCCGCCGAGAACGGCATGAAGGGGATCATCAAGTACTGCGATCTGCCGCTGGTCTCGAGCGACCATGCCGGCACCGACGAGAGCACGATCGTGGATGCCGATCTCACCCTGGTGATGGGCGGCAACATGGTGAAGATTGTCTGCTGGTACGACAACGAGTGGGGCTACAGCCAGCGCGTCGTCGACCTGGCCGAGATCGTGGCCAAGAACTGGAAGTGAGCTGGGCGGGGTAGCACGCTTCCCTGATCCTCACAGCCCTCGCTGGCCCCCAGTTTTGTGCGGCCGCCTTCCAGGCGGCCATCTGTTCTGGTTATTCCACCTCCTGCGCCGTTCCGCAGCGAGGGCTGAACGGCTTGTCTAGGTCGGTCAGGCTGCAGGAACAGCTCCCGCTCCACTGAAGTGGCGGTAGCTGGCGAGCGCTTCCTCGTCGGCGCGCCAGGGGCTGCCATCCGCCCAGCCCAGCTCGCCCGGATCGCCGGCCACCAGCTCGCCAATCCGCAGTGCTTCCGGTTGGGCCGCCGCCAGCGCTGCCGCCCAGCCGGGCTCCAGGGCCAGGACCAGCTCAAAATCCTCCCCTCCTCCCAGGCACCACCGCTCCGCCTCCGGCATCGCGGCCATGGCTGGAGCGATCGGCAGAGCCCGCCGCTCCAGCCGGGCTGCGCAACCGCTGGCCGCGGCGATCGCCGCTACAGCCGCCGCCAGGCCATCGCTGCTGTCGCAGCCGCCCACTCGCCAGGGCAGCCCCGCCGGCCGGCTGGCGATCAGGGCGCCCACCGCGTCGAATCGCGGCTGCGGCCGCCGGTGAGCCGCGATCGCCCGCGCCGCCAGCGCCGACGCTTCTGGTTCGCTGGCCTCGCCGGTCGGGAGCCGGAACTCCCCCTGCAGCAGCGCCAGCCCCAGGCGGCTCAGCCCATGGGGGCCGGTGCACACGATCACATCGCCGGGGCGGCCGTCAGCGCGGCGGATCGTGCCGCCGGCAGTGCCAATCCGCCCCAGGGCCGTCACCGCCAGCAGCCTCTGGGCGCCGCCGCTGCAGTCCCCGCCAAGAATCTCGCCGCCATACCTCTCCAGGGCCTGGTGGAGCCCCGCGTACACCCCCTCCACCCAGCTCCAGGCGGTGCCGCCGGGTGCCACCAGGCCCACCGTGATCCCTGCCACCTCCGTGCAACCCATCGCCGCCAGATCGGAGAGGTTGGCCGCTGCGGCCCGCCAGCCCACATCCGCCGGGCCGGTGGTGGCGTCGCTGAAATGCACGCCTTCCACCAGCACATCGGTGTTGAGCACCAGGCGCCCGGCTTCTCCTCCGCCATGGTTCACCAGCGCCGCATCATCGGCGAACTGGCCCGGCGGCGCGAAGGCGCCAAGCCGCCGGATCAGCTCCCACTCCCCAAGATCGGCCAGGGTTTCCCCCATGGCCGTGCTCAGGCGTGAGGTTGGAGGTTGGCGGCCCCTTCGATCACCCGGGCCGACTCGATCCGGTCGTCCACACCCAGCTCCTCAAGCACGTCGAAACCCTCCACCACGTAGCCGAAGGCGGCATTGCGCCCGTCCACCAGGTTCAGCCCCGCCGGGGTCAGTTCGGGTTCGTACAGAAAGAAGAAGAACTGTGACGAGCCGTCGCTGAGGTTTTCGTCGGAGTGGGCCCAGCCCAGGGTGCCGTAGGTGGCGAAGGGGAGGACCGCTTCTGCCTTGTAGCGACCGAGATCTTCGAAAGTCTGGTTGTAGACGGGGGCTGGGTCGCCGGTGATGCGGATCTCCAGGGGAACGAGGCGCTCCTGCTTGCTTTTGGGGTCCACGTACCCCTGCGCGGGGCCGGTGGGATCGCCCGTCTGAAGCACGTAGAAATCCTCGGCCCGGGTGAAGGGCAGGCCGTCGTAGAAGCCCTTCTGCACCAGGTCCACAAAGGCACCGGCGGTGAGCGGTGCGTTGTAGCCATCGACCACAACGCTCAGATCTCCCTTTGTGGTGCGGATCGTCACGGTGGCCCGGCCAAGCAGGCGCGGCAGGGAGGCGAACTCCTCCGGAATGGCGAAGGGGAACTCGCCCACGAGCCGTGCCTCCAGCTCGCCGATTGTGCTCAGGGCATCGCGGCGGGCGGCGAGAAAGCCGTCCCGATCCTTGATCGTGGTGCTTTCGGCCACCCGCTGCAGTTCGGCTTCCAGCGTGTTGAGCAGGTCTTCAACCGGGGCCGGATCGCTGCCGTCAAAGCGCTTGAGCACGCTGGCGCGCACGCCGTTCAGCTGCGACTGGCAGCGCCTCGCCGTGCCGGCCAGGGCTGTCCAGCGTTTGGCGCGCAGGTCATCGCTGGTCGCTTCCAGGCGGTGCTGCAGCTCCTGCAGCTGGGGGGCATCGACCGGCAGGGCGTTTCGCAGGATGGCGGTCGGATCCTTCACGGCATTGCCCTGGGGCAGGGCCGCCAGCGCCGCAGGCGCCAGCAGCACCAGGCTCAGCAGCGCGGTGACCAGGCCGATCACGGCCCGCGGCGGCAGGAGCCGCACCGGCAGAGGGGGGGTGCCCGGAAAGCGGCCGTCTGCCATGGCCCATGCACGTGTCTGGCTGGACTTTGGCACAGCCGTCCCGAGGCCCGTGTGAGCGGGGCGGGCCCGCACCGGTAGCCAGCTCTACAATCCGCCGGATCCGACAGGCCGGAATGATCTCCAGCAACGACTTTCGTACCGGGACCTCGATCGAGCTCGATGGCCAGGTCTGGCGCGTCGTTGAATTCCTGCATGTGAAGCCCGGCAAGGGTTCCGCCTTCGTGCGCACCAAGCTCAAGGCGGTCCAGAGCGGCAACGTGGTGGAGAAGACCTTCCGCGCCGGCGAGATGGTGCCCCAGGCCGTGCTCGAGAAGAGCACCCTGCAGCACACCTACATGGAGGGCGACGACTACGTCTTCATGGATATGGCCTCCTACGAGGAGACCCGCCTCACCGCCAAGCAGATCGGCGACAGCCGCAAGTATCTCAAGGAGGGCATGGAGGTGAACGTGGTGGCGTGGAACGGCAAGCCCCTGGAGGTGGAGCTGCCCAACTCGGTGGTGCTGGAGATCACCCAGACCGATCCGGGCGTGAAGGGCGACACCGCCACCGGCGGCACCAAGCCCGCCATCGTCGAAACCGGTGCTCAGGTGATGGTGCCCCTGTTTCTCTCGATCGGCGAGAAGATCAAGATCGACACCCGCACCGACAGCTATCTGGGTCGGGAGAACTGATCGCCATGCAACTCGATCACGATCAGCTTCATCGCCTGCTCGACCGTCTGGAAGAGAGCGACATCCAGGAGTTTCGCCTGGAGGGCGACGACTTTCGGCTGGAGGTGCGTCGCAATCTGCCCACCGCCGCCGTGATGCCGGTCGGTGTCCCGGCGATGGCCGCTGCCCCCGCCCCTGCATCGCCCGTTGC
The DNA here is from genome assembly GCA_945901765.1 of Cyanobium sp. NIES-981. Lineage (GTDB taxonomy): Bacteria > Cyanobacteriota > Cyanobacteriia > PCC-6307 > Cyanobiaceae > NIES-981. The sequence continues at coordinate 55,368 of CAMDLO010000004.1, forward strand.
CCCGGTTGCGGCTGCCCCGCTCACCGAGACGCCCTCCGCGCCACCGCCGCCCGCCGCCGCCAGTCGCACGGACCTGCTGGAGATCACAGCGCCGATGGTGGCCACGTTCTACCGCGCCCCCGCCCCTGGCGAACCCTCCTTCGTTGAGGTGGGCACGCGCATCAATGTCGGCCAGACCGTGTGCATCCTCGAGGCGATGAAGCTGATGAACGAGCTGGAGACCGAGGTGGGCGGCGAGGTTGTTGAGATCCTGGTGGAGAACGGCACTCCCGTGGAGTTTGGTCAGGTGCTGATGCGGGTCCGGCCGGTCTGAGGGGACGCCCCCCCGCTCAGCCCAGCCGCCATGCCGTCTCGATCGCGGCAGCCATGCTGTCCGGCCTGGCCACACCGCGGCCGGCGATCGCGAAACCCGTGCCGTGGTCGGGGGAGGTTCGCAGGAACGGCAAGCCCAGGGTGGTGTTGACCGCCGCATCGAAGGCCAGCAGTTTCACCGGGATCAGCCCCTGGTCGTGGTACAGCGCCAGGTACCCATCTGGTCCGCCTGCGGCACCGTGCCAGGCGGCCGCCGCGTCCAGCCAGCAGCTGTCGGCCGGTCGCGGCCCCTCCAGGCTGGCCTGAAGGTGGTCTGCCTGCCAGCGGCGCAGGGCCGGCTCCAGCCACTCGCTCTCCTCCCGTCCGAGGCCGCCGGCTTCGCCGGCATGGGGATTCAGAGCTGCCACCACCAGTCGGGGGCTGCTGTTGAACCGCTGGCAGAACTGGAGCAGCTGATCGAGTTTGCGGCGCACCAGCGCTTCGCTCAGCTGGTTCGTGACGGCGGCCAGGGGGATGTGGGTGGTGGCCAGCAGGGTGTTCAGCCGCCAGTGCCCTGTCGGTGCGAGGGCGGTGAACAGCATGCCGGCTTCGCTCACTCCCGCCAGCTCGGCCAGGCGCTCGGTCTGCCCCGGGTAGTGATGGCCGGCGGCGTGCCAGCTGGCCTTGGCGATCGGAGCCGTCACCAGCGCGCGGCAGTCACCGCTCTGCACCAGAGCGGTGGCCGCACTGAGCCAGGCGAAGCTGGCTGCTCCGGCTGCTGTTGTGCTGTGCCCAGGCTGCACCGGCTCGTTCAGGGGCAGATCCAGCACCTCCAGAACCGCCGGATCGCGCAACGGCGCGTCGCTGAGGCCCTGCAGGGTGCCGTAGCAGTGCTCCAGCCAGCGGCGGCAGCCCACCAGTACGGGCTCGAGCTGGGCTGGCCAGGGCTGGGCCAGAGCCTTGAGCACCACCTCCGCGCCGATGCCGGCGGGATCCCCCAGGCTGATGGCCAGTCGGCGGGTCCTGCAGTTGGATGGGGGCGCGCTACCGGTCGGGTTGCCCATGCTGCGCTGGTTGTTGCTGGTGGGGATGGTGTTTGGCCTGATCTCAGGCCTGCGCAACGGCTGGGTTGAGGTGCGCTGGGGCCGGATGCTGCACGACCTGGGCGTGCCGTTCGTGGATGATCCTGGCGCGCCGCGTTGTCCGCCCGCTCAGGAGGAGGGGCCGGAGCAGGCTGTGCCCGAAACCTGATCCGAAGCCTGAGCGGTTTCCTCCGCCAGGGAAGCGCGGAATCCTTCGCGATAACTGGGGTAGAGCAGGCGATAGCCGAGGTTGTGCAGCAGCCGGTTGCTGGTGCGACGGTTCTCCACCCAGAAGCTGCGGGCCATCGGCGTGAGATCCGCTTCGATGTCGGCGTACCGTTGCACCGAGGGCAATTTCAGACCGAGCAGGTGGGCGGCGAAGCTCAGCGATTCTGTCGATGGGCAGGGGCAGTCGTCGCAGACATTGAGAACGGTCGGCCGGTCTGGGGGAGCCAGGGCCAGCAGGCAGTGCAGCGCTGCCCCGACGATGTCATCGACGTGGACCCGCGCGAAGACCTGGGCTGGCTTGTGCACCAGTCGGCAGCTGCCCTGTCGCAGGCTGTCGAAAGGGCAGCGGTGGGGGCCGTAGATGGCGGGCAGCCGCAGGATCTGCAGCGGCAGCCCCAGCGCCTGCCAGGCGTGTTCGGCGTCCAGGCGGCGCTGGCTCCGCTCGGACAGCGGCCGGGTTGGCGCGGTTTCGTCCAGCCAGGCTCCGCCGCTGTCGCCATACACACCGGTGGTCGAGAGATAGCCGACCCACTCCAGGGGTTGCCGCTGCAGCATCGCCCCGAGCAGCGGCAGGAATGGATCACCCTGGCTGCCATTCGGTGCGCCGGTCACCAGCACGTGGGTGATCTCCTCCAGCGCCGCCGCCGCCCCCCCCGAGCCGCTGTCGCTGTCGAACTGGAGCCAGTGCAGAGCACCAGTCGCCATGGCTGGGGGCCTGCGGCTGGTGAGGGACACCGCGAATCCCCGCGCCGCGGCGGCCCGGGCGAAGCGCTGGCCCGTGTAGCCGCCCCCGAGCACCAGCAACCGTTTCCCGGGGTTGACAGCAGGCGTCACCGTGAGTACATCTGTATCATTCATTGATCACTCCCATGGCCTCCCTGATCTTGCTGCCCCCTGCCGGGCTTGCTCCAGCTGTTTCCGCCGGTTCCGTTCCGAGCCGGCAACGGTTGAGTCTGTGTGCGGCATCGGGTCTTGTCCAGCCGCCCCTGCGGCCCATGCGGGTCGCAGGCCGGAGCCGTCTGGCTGGTGGAGCAGCGGTTGCTGGGACAGCCGACCGCCTGCCCCGATCCGACCGCAAGCTGCTGAGGGTGGATCGCCGATCGGCCCACGGGAGCCGCCGCACAGCGCTTTGGCTGCGTTCGCTGACCCGTGGTGGTTGGCGAGGGTGGCCGCAAGTGCTGCCCGTGGTGCTGCTGCTGGTCAGCGCGTTCTTCTGGGCGCCGGAGGCCCCCCAGGATCAGGCGGCCATCTGCCAGCGCCACAACGGGGCAGCGGCCTGTCGGGTCTGGTGAGGGTTGCCGGTCTGCGCAAGGGAAGGAGCGGGCACCAGCTCCAGCAGCTTCAGAGCCAGTCGCAGGTCTCCCTCGGTCCAGGCTCGGATCGCCATCGCCCGGCGTGGGTCGTAGAACGTCTGGGCGCGATACCAGAAGAACGCGTCCGCATCCCCTTTCTCACCGTTGCATGCCAGACAGGCCGGCACACAGTTTTCGGTCACGCTTGCGCCACCACGGGATTTGGGGTGCACGTGGTCGATTGATTCGGACTGATCGCCGCAATAGATGCAGCTGTGGCCAGTGAGCTCGTGCAGGGATTGGCGCCAGCGGCGCAAGCGGAACTTGGGACAGAGATCTTCGAGAAAAACGCCGTCGGCGGGTCGTCCATCCCTGGCCTGCATACGACCGATCCGATTTGAGTCAGTCTGGCGGTATCGGCCTGGGTGGCAATGTGTCAGAGGCTGCCGTTCCGCCGATGCGCTGCCTGATCCGGCTCGGCGCCACTGGCCGCATTGAGGTGGTCAGCCCTTATGACGCCGTCACCCAGGCCCAGTTGCGGGCGATCCGGCCGCGGGGAGAGTGGTGTGGCCACAGGCGCTGCTGGGAGTTTCCCCTGGAGGCGGCTCTGGCTCTGCAGACCGCCTTGGCCGGACGGTTTGCCGTCGACCCGGAAGTGGAGCAGTGGCTGCAATGGCTGCGCCAGCCTCTGCCGCCCTTACCCCCCCATCGGGATCTGGTGGCAGCTGCCGCTCTCGATCAGCCCCTGGCCGATGGCCGACGCCTGTTTGCCCATCAGCGGGCGGCGGTCCGTTGGTTGCTGGCTCGTCGCGGAGCGGTGCTGGCTGATGCGATGGGCCTGGGCAAGACGCTCTCGGCCCTGGTGGCGGCCCGGGCGATGGTGCGGCTGGCGGACTGCCGCCTTCTGGTGTTGGCACCCGTGGGCCTGCATGACCACTGGCGGCGGGAGGCCCTCAGCCTGGGTCTGCAGCTTGATCTGCACAGTTGGTCGCGGCTGCCCGCTGGTCTGCCGCCGGCGGGCACGGTTCTGATCGCTGACGAGGCCCACTACGCCCAGAACCTGCAGACGTTGCGCAGCCGAGGGCTGCTCCGACTTTCCCGCCATCCCCGGTTGCGGGCCGCCTGGCTGCTCACCGGCACGCCGATGAAGAATGGGCGCCCTGTGCAGCTGTACCCCCTGCTCGCAGCCATCGACCATCCCCTGGCGCGCAACCGGCACCGATTCGAGGAGCTGTTCTGTCAGGGCCACTGGCGTGAGCAGGGGGGGCGCCGGATCTGGCAGGCGAGCGGTGCCAGCAATCTGGCGGAGCTGCAGCGGCTGATCCGGCCGTTGTTGCTGCACCGCCGCAAGCAGGATTGTCTGGATCTGCCACCGAAACGCCGGCGCCTGCAGCCGGTGCTGCTCGAGCCGGCGGAGCAACGGGGGTTTCAGCATCGGCTGGAACAAACGGTTGAGGCCTATCGCCGGCGGGCGGCCCGGGGCGAGGTGCGGCGTGATGCCGAGGTGCTGGCGGTGTTCACGGCCCTGCGCCAGATCAGTTCCCACCACAAGCTTCCGGCTGCCGAGGCCCTGATTCGTTCCCTGCTCGCAGCGCAGCAGTCGGTGGTGATCTTCACGGCCTTCGTGGCTTCGGCCAGGTTGCTGGTGGAACGGCTCGGCACGGGGTTGCTGCTCACCGGCGCGGTGCCGGTGCCGGAGCGCCAGCGCCGGGTGGATGCGTTTCAGGCCGGCCGCAGCCCGTTGCTGGTGGCCACCTACGGCACCGCTGGCCTGGGGTTCACCCTGCATCGGGCTCGGCATGTGCTGTTGATTGAGCGACCCTGGACCCCGGGAGATGCCGAACAGGCTGAGGATCGCTGTCACCGGATCGGCATGGGCGGCGCCCTCACCAGCCATTGGCTGCAACTGGGTGTAGCCGATCAGCTCGTGGATTCCCTGATCGCCAGCAAGGCCGAACGGATTGCGCTGGCGCTGCACCGTGGCGAACAGCTGCTGCGCCGTCGGTCCCTGCCCGCCATGGTGCGCGAGCTGCTGCGTCACTGGTGAAGCCAGCGCCGGTGGAACCGGCATCGGCGCCGTCAGCGTCCGGCAGCCGGAGCGGCACCCGCGGGAGTCGGGCTGCAGAGGCTTTGTCGCACGTCCAGATCGGTGCGCAGTTGTGGATCCAGTGTCCGGGCTGGGATCGAACGGGCCAGCTGCACAGCTCGCAGCAGATCCAGGCAGGCTGCCTTGTCGTTGCCTGCAAGGCTGTGGAGCAGGTAGCGGTCGTTCAGCGGGGCGGGATCGTTCGGATAGGCAGCCACCACCTGATTGCAGCGCTTGAGCCGGTCCTGGAGGTTGGCCAGGGTGACATCCCGCAGGCAGTCGTCGCGGCGCACGCCCTGGTCCGGCAGTGGTTGCTCCGCGCAGGCCCCGCAGCCCAGGCAGATGGCCACCAGCAGGGCCAGCAGCCTGGGCTTGCAAGCCACCTCAGGAGCCGTAGCGCTCACCGCGGCTGGCACCACTTGCCGGGGTGGTGGTGCCCGCCGCTCCCGGTTCGGGTTGACGGAACAGATCGCCCAAATAGCGACCACAATCCGGATACTCGTTGGGGTTCTGTACAACGGCCTCGGTGATCAGCACGGCGGCGTGCTGGGGGGAGGTCTTGAACAGGGAGTCGCTCTGCCGCTTGATCACGGCGTAGGCCGCATCCCAGCTCACCTGATGGCTGTTGCCACTGTTGCGCATGAAGCAATAGATCTGGGCCCCCTTGCTGCCGGCTTCCCGCTCCTGGGCCTGCAGCGGTGAGCCGGCGATCAGGCCGACAACCAGGGCCACTGGCAGAGCAGCAGTTGCCGCCAGGCGGTTCCAGACGGGCTGGTGGCTCTGGGGCAGGGGCTGAACGGGCTGGCGCGGGGCCATGACCATGGCTTCAGAACCGGAAGCAGGGCCCAACTTATCGAGCGTTTCCGCCGTCGTCGAGGGTGGGACCATCATCCGGGTGGTCCGGTCTGGGGCAGCACCAGCCGCACCAGCAGGGGCAGCACGATCAGCACGGTGATCAGTCGGATCGCATGCAGCGCCGCCACAGACGCCCCCACCCCGAATTCCGCGCCGACCAGGCTCATGCCGCTGATTCCGCCAGGAGCGGCGCCGAGCAGGGCCACCACTGGATCGAGACCGAGCAGGCGGCTGCAGATCAGAGCCACCACCAGGCCAGTGATCACCAGGGTGAGCGTGATCAGAAGGGCCGGTCGCCACAGTTGCCGCAGATCGTTCAGGGCCGCCGCTGTGATGCCGGTGCCGATCACGGTGCCGATGCCGATCTCCAGGGCGGTGCGGGTCCCTGTTGGCCAGCTGGCCGGCTCCAGGTTTCCCGTGAGACTGACCAGGCCAGCGGCCAGCAGGGCGCCGGCCAGGGGGGCGGCCGGTATGCCGGTGCGCAGTGCCAGCAGGCCTCCCACTGTGCCGGCGAGCACCGGGAGCAACAACGACCAGATCGCAGTCATGGCTCCATCATCGACGCCTGTGGGTCCGTCCCGGCTTGGCTGCCCGGTTTTTCTGTGTTGTCATCGGCATCATTCCCACAACCGCCATGGGCTCTGAATCGTTCTCCTTTCGCATCACCCGCAGCGCTGAGGATCTGGCCCAGACCACGCACGCCCTCTCTCAGCGCCTGGTCACCCTCGAGCAGCGTCTGGAAACCCTGGAGCTGGAGCTGCTGCGGCTCCAGGATTCCGCTGACAGCAGCGAACCGGAGCAACGCGACAGCCTGGAAACAGTGGAGCGCCTGATGCACGACTGTCGCTCCCTGCTGGGACTGGAGAGCGAGCCCGGGCTCACCCCGTCGGTCTCCGGTGCGGTGTTTGCCGAGGCAGCCTGATGGGGTGATCGGTCCCCGGGTGGCCCCGCACACCTCGGGGGCTGGTCAGCAGTGGCAAAATGAAAAGAAAGTCAGCTATGGCTTTCCCGACCTCGCCCCACCGCTTCAATTCCAGCTTCAGCGCCGCCTCCGGTGCGTCTTCTTGCGGTTCTGGCGATCCGAGTCCACCCCCTTCCCACCTGCCGACCACCACCGCGGCGGTCGGTTGCGCACCGTCAATCCGCGTAGGCGGCAGTGAAGGCGAGCATCGGCTGGAGAAACTGGAGTTTGCCCTGGCCGTTGCCCTCAGCCGCAAGGACACGGCCCGGGTGCAGAACCTGCGCGATCAGATTGATGCACTCGGTGGCAACGCTGAAGAGCCCGGTACTTGACAGCAGTTCTCACCTCTCAGCCAAGGACGGCACAATCCAGGTTGATCCCAGCCATGCCGCTCAGATCAGCCAACCTTGATCCCGAAGCTGAGACACCCAGCTTCAACGGGTTCTCAACGTCTGAAATCAACGCCTTGACCGTCTCAATGGTTATTATTGACGGAGGCATTTGTGGATTGACAGCTTTTGCTGGATGCTTAAAACCCTCCCATCGCTAACCAGCTCTTCGCTTGGCAGTTCAGACCACCTGATCCGGCTCGCGGGATTCTTATTGCCCCGCCGTATTCGGTTCAAGAGATGATCGCAGCGCTCCTTCAGGGTCCAACCCGTACCATTGCCGCACTTCAGACCATCGTCATGGCCTGGGCTCGAGCTTCAGGTTTCCGCACAGCTGGCTGCTGTTCTTCAGCGTCTGTGCTCGTTGCCTGCGGCCCTTTGTTCCCCACGGGCGTCTTCCGGTTGAAGCAGGCAGTCGGTTCCATCCGCAACACAGCGATGTCTGCTCCAGCTGCTTTCGATCCACTGTTGTCTGCTTGATTTCACTGGTTTGCCATGACCGTTACAGCGCGTAAGCCGCCTTCTGAGAAGCCGATATCGAACCCATCGGTGGGTCAGGCCATCAACAAGCCCCGCCTCGAGGCGGAGACGATGCTTCTGGACAAGCAGGCCCGTCTCGCTGCCGCCGCCGGTGACCTTGATCAGGCCGGCAGAGCCATACTTGCCCTGCTGGACTGTGAACGTCGTCTGGCTGGAGCGGGCCCTCAGGTGCTGCAACTGATCAAACCCCGCTCCTGAAGCGTCTCGACGCGGATGGCGGTTCCGGGGGAACTGCCTCAGCTCAGTGAGAAGGTTCGTGAGAACGTCAGCCCTGCAGCCTGATCCAG